>JBIPPH010000002.1:0-104849 GCA_044368575.1 Bacteroidia bacterium | reverse complement strand
TATTGGGCATTAAAAAAGAAATTGAAAGCGGTAGCATTAGTTTCGATAATGCTGCAGTGAAATACAGCGACGATCCATCTGCTGCTGATAACCAAGGTAACTTGGGCTATTTTACAGCTTTCCAAATGATTTATGAATTTGAAAATTATGCTTACAATACCCCAGTAGGCAAGGTTTCTCAAGTATTCAGAACTGAGTTTGGTTACCACATCGTAAAAGTAAATGATAAACGTGTATCTCAAGGCGATGTTACCATTCGTCAAATCAGAATTGATCTTAATCCTAACCCAAGTCAAGATGAAGTCTTAGAGGCTGAGGCTAAAATCAATGAAGTATACAAGAAATTACAAGCTGGCGAAAAATTCGTCAACCTAGTTCAACAATATTCAGAAGATGCTCAGAGTGTTTTAAAGAATGGTGAATTACCGCCATTTGCCATGACCAGTGTGCGATACCCAGAGAATTTTAAAAATACAGCCTTCAGTTTAAAAGCCGATGGTGACTATGCTCAACCGATTCAAACTGCAACTGGTTTCCATATCATTCAACGCATTGCATTGAAACCGATTGAAGACCTTTCAAAAATGCGCAGCACCATTTTGACTAAGATTGGACGCGATAGCAGACAGTACCGCAATACCTTGGCAGTATTTGAAAGAGCTAAGAAATACTACGCCTTCAAAGAAAATAAGAAATACGGCAAAGTGATCAATAAAGCCATTGATACCTCATTGTTGTATGGTGAATTTCATCCAAGCCAAGAGCAACTAAATGCTAAACCATTTGCTGCAGTATTGTTTAACTTAAGCAAAGTGAACAAAGCCTACACGGTTAAAGATTTTGCCAATTGGGTGGTTGAAATTCAAAAGCCAAGCAGTTCAAAAGCCTTGGCCAGCTTATTAGATCAATACTATCAAGCTTACCGTTTACAAACGGTGATGGATTACTACGAAAACGATTTAGAAAACATCAATGATACTTTTGCCGCGCTTTACAAAGAGTACAAAGAGGGTATTTTGTTGTTCTCATTAACCGATAAAAAGGTTTGGAGCAAAAGCGTTGAAGACACCTCAGGATTAAGACAATTCTTTAGCCAACAAGCTCAAAAATACATGTTCAAAGAACGCTATGAAGCTACCATCTACAGATGCGCCAATAAGACCATTGCAGAAACGGTTAAGAAAGATTTGTTGAAAGGCATTACTTCAGATTCAAGTATGCGCAAATTGAATAAAGCCAATCCTTTGAACGTGTCAAATCCAATGACAGGTAAATACGAGCAAGGTAATAATCAATATGCCAACATGATCTTTAACTCTAGTGTTCATGTACCTAGCAGACAAAACCTTGACCAGAACAACAAATATTTATTGTTTGAAGATCCAAAATCTGCAGGTGCTTATGTGCTTATCGTGGTGCATCAATACTTGCCTGCTGGTTTAAAATCATTGAACGATGCCAGAGGCAGTGTTATGAGTGATTATCAAACTTACCTTGAGAGAGAGTGGGTAAACACCTTAATGAACAAATACCCAATTCAGGTTGATCAACAAGTATTTTCTGCGTTGAAAGCCAGAATGGTAAGACCATAATCAATTGAGAGCGCTCGTTTTATATTGTGCTTTAGCCTTTTCTTTCTTTGCTTGTAAACAGCAAGGCAAACAAGCTAATAGCGCTGAAGTTATAGCTGAATACAATGGTAAACAATTGCTCAAGTCCGAATTGCCTCAGGAATTAACCGCCATTAAAACCGCTGATAGTTCCGCCCTGTTGAATGCTTACATTCAAAAATGGATAGAACGCGAAGTGATTTTAGAGGCTGCTGAAGCCACTTTATCAGAAGAGCAAAAAAATAAAGACCAGTTGATAGAGGAGTACAAAAACTCGCTATTGATTTATGATTACCAGCAGGCCTTAATCAAGCAAAAGTTAGACACAGGCGTCTCTGAGCAAGCTATTACTGATTACTACAATCAAAACAATTCAATTTTTCAATTGAAGAAGAATATTGTTAAAATCAGATATGTAAAGATTGACAAGAAAAAAGCGGACTTGAACAAACTTAAAAAGTGGATGCAAAATCCTTCTCCAGAGCATGATCAGCTTCTACAAACCTATGCCGAAAAACAAGCTGAAAACTTCTCGATTGACAGCAACTGGCTATACCTTGATGACATTGTGAAAGAAATTCCGCTTGATGAAAACTACAATCAGCAAAGGTTTTTACACAACAATAAATTCATTAGCTTGGAGGAAAACGGTATGTTGTATTTACTTTACATAACTGATTTTAGAATTAAAGATGCTTTGTCGCCAATTGAGTTTGAGAAAGATAAGATCCGCGACATTATACTTTATCAAAGGAAGCTGACGTTCTTAAAAGACCATGAAGCAGAGTTGTTAAAATCGGCTCAGTCAAGCGGTAAAATCAAATGGAATCAAAAATGATTAAACAAGGAATTAAACGCTATATAATGCTTTTGCTGTTGGCTATAATCGGCATGCAGGCTCAAGCTCAAAATAAATTAATCATTGATGAAGTCATTGCTGTGGTTGGCAATACGCCTGTTTTAAGATCTGAATTAGACATTCTAATTTCTCAATTGGATCCGGAAATTCAAGTGACCAATTCTGTTAAATGCCAGTTATTGCAAAAATTACTCATTGATAAGATGTTGATTCACCAAGCAGAAATCGATAGTATTCCTGTTGCCGACAATGATGTGAACGACAGAATTGACAATAATATTCGTTTCTTTGAAAGACAAATGAATAGCAAGGCCAACGTTGAAAAATACCTTGGCATGAGCGTTGAAGCCTACAAGAAACAAATCTTCCCTAAGGTCAAAAATCAAATGTTGCTTGAGCGTATGGAGCAAAACATTAAAAGCAATATTAAAATTACCCCAAAGGAGGTTAGAGACTATTACCATTCAATGCCTGAAGACAGTTTGCCCTTTATGTCATCTGAGGTTGAGATAGGTCAAATTGTAATCAATCCAAAGTACTCGAAAGAGGCAAAAGAAATAGCATACGAACAAGTACTTGAACTGCGCAATAGGATTTTAGATGGTGAGAGTTTTTCTCGTTTAGCCGGTATCTATTCTGAAGACCCTGGCAGCAAAGTGCAGGGCGGTTTATTGCCAGAATTTGGTCGCAGTGAAATGGTGCCAGAATTTGAACGTGCGGCATTCATGCTTAAGAAAGACAGCATTTCAGAAGTCATTGAAACCAAATACGGTTTTCACATTTTAAAGTTGGTTGATAAACGCGGCGAAAAGGTAATGGTAAGACACATACTCATTCGACCTAAATTAATTGATGCAGATTACGATTTAGCCAAAAACAAAATCGATAGTATAGTGATGGCTTTAACTGAAAAGCAAATAAGCTTTTGTGAGGCAGTAAAATTGTATTCTGAAGATGAGGAAACCAAAATGAATTGCGGCTTCTTTACAGACCCTAATATTGGCTCTCAGCGTTTGCCATTTGATTATCTTGATAAAGCCTTGGCCGCAGTTGTTAGCAATATGAAGGTAGGCACCTATAGTGAGCCTCAAACAGGCTATGCACAAGATGGTAGCCCATATTATAGAGTCTTGTATTTGCAATCAGAAACTAAGCCACACGTAGCTAATTTGGAACAGGATTGGCAAAGAATTCAAGCTATGGCGCTTGAAGAAAAGAAGTCAAAGCAATTAGATATTTGGTCTGAAAACAAAAGAAAAGAAACCTTTATTTCTATTGATAATCACTACATCCAATGTGAATTTTTTAATGATTGGGTGACAGCAAAAAAACCATAATTATGAGCGATTTAGCCAGTGCAGAAAAATTTCATCACAAACACCAACAGATTCAAGCAGAGATTGCCAAGGTCATAGTTGGTCAATCAGAAGCTGTAAATGGGGTTTTGACGGCATTGTTTTGCAACAGTCATGCATTGTTAGTGGGTGTGCCAGGATTGGCTAAAACCCTATTGATTAAAACCATATCAGATGTGTTGGATTTGAAATTTAACCGTATTCAATTCACGCCTGATTTAATGCCTGGTGATATTACTGGCAATGAAATCATTGACGAAACTCGACAATTTAAATTCATAAAAGGGCCATTATTTGCCAATATTGTATTGGCGGATGAAATCAACCGCACACCGCCAAAAACACAGGCAGCATTATTAGAAGCCATGCAAGAAAGGCATGTGACTGTAGGCGGTAAATCCTATGCATTAGATTTGCCATTCTTTGTATTGGCAACTCAGAATCCGATTGAGCAAGAAGGTACCTATCCATTGCCAGAAGCTCAACTCGACCGTTTTATGTTGAATTTGGTTTTAGACTATCCAAGTTTTCAAGAAGAAGTACAAATTGTTAAGCAAACCACCAATGCTCAGCAACATACCATTCAAAAAATCATAAATGCTCAAGAAATATTAGCTTTCCAAGACTTGGTCAGAAAAGTACCGATTGCTGATAATGTGGTGGAATATGCAGTGAACTTGGTCAGCAAAACAAGACCTAATACGGTATTAGCCGGTCCAAGAGTGAATGATTTGATTGCCTATGGTGCTGGTCCAAGAGCAGGTCAGTTCTTAGTCTTAGGGGCTAAGTGCCATGCCTTATTGAATGGCAAGTTATCGCCAGACATTGAAGACGTTAGAGCCATTGCTATTCCTGTTTTAAGACACAGATTAGTCAAGAACTACAAAGCTGAAGCAGAGGGCATCTCCATTGAGTCCATTATTAAAGATCTATTATAAAAAAAGCCGCTTCAATTGAAGCGGCTTTTTTCGTATGGTCAAAATTGAATTATTCAAACTCAGCTTGTAAGATCTTTTTGATCTCAACAACGGTTTCTTCTTCAAGTTCTGTTCTGTTTACTAGATCTTCATTAGATAAACCTAATACAGCTTTAGCAGTATCTAAACCAATGGCTTTAAGTTCATCAATGATCCAGCCATCGATTTCGTCAGCAAATTCTTCTAAGTCAATGTCAGAGTCATCAAACTCAACATCTTCTCTGTAAACTTCAATGTCGTATCCAACTAATTTGCTAGCCAATCTGATGTTGAAACCACCTTTACCAATCGCTAAACTAACTTGATCAGGGCTTAAGAATACATTGGCTTTCTTAGTGTTGTCATCAATGCTGATAGATGATATTTTAGCCGGATTCAAGGCTCTTTGAATGAACAATGAAGTATTGGTAGTGAAGTTGATCACGTCAATGTTTTCATTTCTTAATTCTCTAACGATACCGTGAATTCTACTACCTTTCATACCAACACAAGCACCTACTGGGTCAATGCGGTCATCGTAGCTTTCAACTGCAATTTTTGCTCTTTCACCTGGCTCTCTTACAATTTTCTTAATGGTGATTAAACCGTCAAGAATTTCAGGTACTTCTAATTCCATTAATTTTTCAAGGAACACAGGAGAGGTTCTTGATAAAATGATTTTAGGTGATCCATTGATCATATTCACTTCGTGCACAATGGCTTTAACAGTTTCACCTTTTTTGTAGAAATCAGCAGGGATCATTTCGTTTTTAGGCAATAATAATTCGTTGCCCTCATCGTCCAATACCATGATTTCTTTTTTCCAGATTTGATACACTTCACCTGTCATGATTTCACCAACACGGTCAGTGTATTTTCTGAACAATTCGTCTTTTTCTAATTCCAATACTTTGGTCATTAAGGTTTGACGAGCAGCTAAGATATTTCTACGGCCAAAGAAGTCCATAGGCACTTGGTCAATCGCTTCTTCACCGATTTCGTAATCCGGTTCTATTTTACGGGCATCAGTGATACTGATTTGAGTGTTTTCATCTTCTACTTCACCGTCATCAACGATTAAACGGTTGCGGTAAATTTCAAGGTCACCTTGATCTGTGTTAATGATGATGTCAAATTTAGCTTCTTCACCATAGCGTTTTTTTAGCATGTTTCTGAAGACTTCTTCTAGAACACGCATCATTGTTGCTTTGTCAATGTTCTTGAATTCTTTAAATTCAGCAAAGGAATCAACTAATCCTCTTACTGTAAGCACTTGTTGTGATGTCATTTGAATGATAAAATTATGTGGGCTTTGTGTATGTTGTTAAATGGAACAGAAATGGTTTCAGGCACTTCTGCTGCTTGTTTTTTGTTTTTTGGGCGCTCAGGTTTGAACACGACTAAATCGCCATTCACCTCGCTCAATTGACCATTGAAGCTGGTTTCATCATTTAAAACCACGCTGAATGATCTGCCAACATGTTTCGGCAATTGTCTGAGCAGAACGATATCGCTGTCAGCACCAGGAGAGCATACATCTAATTCGTAATGGGCTTCTGGGAGCTGTTCATCTGCTTTGTGATTAATGGCTCTGCTGATTTCAGAGATGTCGTATATGCCTAATAGTTGGTCGCCATCAATAATGTATTCATGATGGTTTTGGTGGTGTTTAGCTTTTACTAAGAATACATGCGGGTATTCTTGCAACACTTGCTCAACAATTTGGTTTAAAATAGAATCTACACTCATATATAACAAGTGAGGGGCTTTAGGCCCCTCATCAACAGTTCAAATAAAATCTGATGCAAATATAAGCTGAAAATTCAATTTTGCAAAATCATCTTGCAATTACCTCTTTGTTTTGAATGGGATTGTTACTAGGAGATACAGGATTGTTGCTGGTATTGGTGTTGCTGGTATTCACTTTTGGGGTGTTAGTAGTGGTTTTAACAGTGTTACCTGAACTGAATACCCCTTGGTTTAATACATTGATGATTCTTCCACCCACTTCAACTCCGCGATTGCTTTGTGAATTAGGATCCGGGGTAAGCACTTTGTTGTCGCCTTGTAATGGTCCACCATTGTTGCCGCTGCCAGAGCTGCTGCCTGCACCATCACCACTTCCAGGCTCGGTATTGGTGTTGTATAGGCCTCTCTTACAACTATCAAGTTGAGCGCTGCATTTTTGGCTTTGTTTAACCCAATAGTTGTACTCTACTTTGTACTCTTCAAATTGGCTATTCAACTTTTTGAATTGAGCGTCTAAATTGTTGTAATCGGTTTTCAGTTTACTTAATTCAGCTGTTTTCGCATCTAATTGTTTCTGTAACTCATCGCAGTTGCTAGAATTGTTTTTTAATTGGCTGATGTCTGAGTTCAGTTTACTGATTTGAGCATTCAATTCAACCTGTTGTTGCTTTTGAGTGGCAATGATTTTATTCAGGCTGTCTATGCTATTGTTTTTAGCCGCTAAGAGCGCTTTGTTTTGGCTGATCTCGTTTTGTAATTGTGTTTGCGCCTCCAAACATTTTTTAAGCAATTCAGCATCCGTATTGTTGTTGGTATTGTTGCTGTTTTTACTGCAGTCTTTCAAGGCTGCCATTAAACTATCAACCTTGTAAGATAGTGCGTAATTCTTAGTGTTGAGCTGACCAATGGTTTTGCTCATGGCTTGTATTTCAAGTTTTAGATTGGCGTTTTCGTCTTCGCAATTTTTTAACTTTTGAACCTCAGCGTTATTTTGGGTGCCAGACTTTTTACAATTATCAAGGTCAGTGGTTTTTTGAGTTAAAACCAATTGCAAGCTATCCGCTTTTTTCTGAGCGATTTTAGCATCGTTTTGAATTTTGGCCTTTTCAAGTTCTGCATTTTTCTTACACAAGTCTAGGTCGGCCAATCTGATTTTAACAACGCCTTGTAAGCTGTCAATTCTATTTTGGTAAACTTTGGCGTCGTTTTGGGTTTTAGATTGATTGGTATTGCTGGTCTTTTTACACAAATCTATATCGTTTTGAAGGTATAGTATGCGCAATTTCAAGCTGTCATTTTGTTTATTGGCTTGGGCTAATTTTTCAGCATCTGTGCCTTTTAATACAGTTGCATCTGTTTTGTTAGCGGCCGCTTTTTTCAAAATAGCCACTTCAGATTCTAGGGCTAATTGTTGTTGTTTGGCTTTGTTTAATTCGTTGTTTAATCGAGCAATTTCAGCATCTGTTTTGACTTTGTCTTCATTGCATTTGTTTTGAAGATTAACTTTGATTACAGTGAGTTCATTGATCTTTTGATTGAGCTGAACAATGGATTGATCTTGTTCGTTGATTTTATTTTTTAAGATGGTATTTTCATCTTTAAGGATTTTAATTTGAGGGCCGCAATCTACTGGCGTAGTGGTATTCTTTGTGTTTAACGTTTTTTCACGGGCGTCTAATTCCGCCTGACGCTTAATCAATACTTGTTCTTTTTGTTTCAACTCATTCTCTTTGTCGCTTAATTGCTTATTGGTGGTTTTTTGAACAAATACAGTGTCGGTTTTTTGTTTGATGATAATGGTTGTGTCATGAGTTACCAATTTAATGGTATCACGTTGTTTAACCGTATCAACATAAACTGGATCAACTGGGTTTTTATACAATGTGCCACAAAAGCCTATGCCCATGGCTATACCGCCGTAAATGTCTGCTCCCATGAACTGAGCATTAGACGCAACATTCAACAGGCCGCCTAAATTATCGCTGCCAAAAAAGAAGGGCCCAATTCTAGTATATGCGCCTATGTATAAGTTTTGGTAGTTTTCTGAAATGGTAATAGGCATACTGAATTCAAAGCCTCTTGACTCGAAGCGCGGAATGAAAGACAACATCGATGTGCTTCTTAAGCCAGCTGTATTAATGGCTCTTAAGTTCTGATTCCAGAAAATATTCATATAGACATTGCGCTTCAATCTGAAATCCAATTGTAAATTTAAGGCTGTTGGTAGACCTGTTTTAAAGCCGCTGGTTTTGGTGGCAGATAAGCCGTCAAATACCGCATTAACACTATCAAAGCCTACTTGTTGGTATCGGTTGAAACCATTTAAAACACTGCTGCTGGTGTTTACAACATTAGCAACGCTTGATGCATATGCATAGGCATTGCTGTGGCGATTGTATCTGATGCCGCCTATATCATTCAATGCAGCGCTTATTTTGAAATCATAGTCGCTTTTTCTATCGTTTAAATCGCAATACCACCAAGGTGTAATATTATAGTTGCCTTTGTGCCTGAGTTCGTCTTTTCTAAAGGTGTAATTCAATCCTAAGTCAATGCCTAAACCAGTACCTCTTGAGTTCAAACTGAATAAGCCATAAGGATTGTTATAGGGTGCAATCAATGAGTTGTCGTCAGTTGCGCCGTAATTTAAATTGCCGTTGATTGATGCTGAGTTTTGACTTAGACCATTGATGTTGAATTGGTCAGAATACACATAAGCGGCACCCAAGCCTCTAATGAATTTAAGGGTAGCGCCTACATTAAAATCATGGTGTTTGTTTTTGATGATGTTACCACCCAATGTAAAGCTCAATTCTTGATAGGTTTGAGCATTGGCAGAAAAGGCTTTGTTGATTTGCGCATTCGATCCGCTGTCAAGACCATTTTTAGCCAGCCTTGCAACGGCTTCAGGCAAGCCAAAAAATTGCAAGCCAGAGCGTTGTCTGGTGTTCACAGACATTTGCCATTGTGGACCTACAGGGAATAAGAATGCAGGCCCCCAAATGTCTTGGTTAAAACTGAATTGTTTGTCTTTGCCATTGAGGTTTTCTAAGAACCAATCATTGCCCATTTGCATTTTACCTGTGTAGTCTTTGTAACCCATGGCGTAAACATTGTCATTGGCCCAATAGTTAAGTTTGAGGGGCGCGTTATAAGTCAAATAGTTGTTGTAGAAATTGACGCCTCTGCCCCAAAAATTGAAATAATACTTGTATTTTGAATCTGCTATTGAAGCGGCATTGTTATATAGTCCATAAGTGCCAGAATAATTGCCTGTTGTTCTACCTAACCATTGTTGTGCCTTTAAAGATTGAAGGGTAACAGAAAGGAAAACCAAAAGCGATAGGGTAATTTTTTTGCTCATAAGCATTGATTTTTGATGGTTGACAACATTGTTCGGCAAGTTAAGTCATGCCTAGATGATAGGCAAACAAGGATTGTACCAAAAATTAGACAGTTTTAAGTGCCTCAAAACCAGTTGAATATTAATTTAATGTTAAGAATCGCATTTGATAAAGATAAGATTTTGTTGGCTTAACAATTCCGTAACATAGTAGCTTGAAGTTTGCAGCATTATGTTCGGATTAGACACAAGCATTGCTATTTTATTCATCATCTGTATTGCAGCAGTATGTATTTTTGAATTTGCCAACGGCTTTCATGATACTGCCAATGCGGTGGCTACAGTCATTTACACTGGTTCTTTGAAACCAACTTACGCTGTAGTATGGTCAGGTTTATGGAATTTTATTGGCTTATTTTTAAGCAGTTACTGGGGTTACAAAGTGGCCATGGGGATTGTTAACTTATTGCCCTTGGGTGATATGATCCATCTCACAACCGGTGAGAGTGTAAGTTTAGTATTAGGAATGTTGATCTCTGGTATTATTTGGAACATAGGTACTTGGTATTTAGGTATTCCTTGCAGTTCTTCTCACACATTAATCGGCTCCATCTTAGGTGCCGGATTAGTATTTTCATGGTTACATGGTGGTACTGGTGTGAACTGGTCAAAAGCTGGTGACATTGGCTTGTCATTATTATTTTCTCCTATTTTCGGTTTTTCTGTAACCATCCTTTTGATGTATATCTTAAGACGAGTTGTAAAAGAAAAGAAATCTATTTTTAAAGAACCTGAACCTGGAACAAGACCTCCAATTTGGATCAGAGCGATTTTGATCACCACTTGTACTTTAGTGAGTTTCTTCCACGGTAATAATGATGGTCAAAAAGGTATAGGTTTAATGTTGATCATCTTAATCACTTTTATGCCGGTTGAATTTGCTTTGAATTCTGAATTTGACGCCAATAAGTCTTTAGCTTCACTTAATAAAATTGAATTGGCTTTAACAGCAGAAAATAAAGCAGATTTGTTGATCAAAACAAGAGAAGCAAAAAACAACATTAATACTTTTGTGTTGGCTAATGCCAATCCAAGTGTTCCAAAAGATAGTTTGAAGAAATTAACCATTGCTGTTAGGACTTCTATCGCATCTGTCAATAAAAAGATTGGCGATGCTATGAAGTCAACTTCATTTATGGAAAGCAAAGACAATGTTAAAGCCATTAAGTCTGAGTTGAAAGTGCTTAAAAATGACATAGAGTACTCTCCAAAATGGGTAACCATAATGATCGCATTGTGCTTAGGTATCGGCACCATGATTGGCTGGAAGCGTATAGCTATTACAATTGGCGAAAAAATTGGCAAACGCCATATGACTTTTGCCGAAGGTGCTACCGCAGAATTAACTGCTGCCGCTACCATTGGTTTAAGTTCTGGCTTAGGTTTGCCTGTATCAACAACTCACGTATTGTCTTCAGGTGTGGCTGGTGCCATGACAGCCTCTAAAGGGGTTAAAAACCTTCAACCGGAAACCATTAAAAGCATTGCTATAGCCTGGGTTTTAACCCTGCCTGTAACTATTGTTTTAGCTGGCGGTTTCTACTACATATTACAATTGTTTTTAAAATAATTAACCTTTAAAGGCGCATATACTGCGCCTTTTTTACCCCTTTTTATATTAATAAATAGTTAAATAAATAACATAATAATCCTACTACAGCATTAAACATCACATTGCAATAACATGAAATTATTTAAAAATTTGCAAATTATTATCGGACTTATTTGTCCAATATTGAGCTTTTCTCAAGCAAAAGCGCCATACGTTAATACCACATTTGGCAAAGGCATTGGTTTTGCCTCATCTGATAGTTCTTTTACTTTAGCATTATCTGGAAGAATTCAAAGTATGTCTGAGGTGAAACATGAGTTAAATACCAATACGACCCTAGCGGATTTTTATGTTAGAAGATGCCGTCTAAATATTCAAGGCAAGGCTTTCCATCCAAGTTTTACTTATAGAATACAATTGGGTTTCGCTCAGGGTGATATTAAATCAGACAATGCAAGCGCTCAAAATAATCTAATATTGAGAGATGCGATGATGTATTACTCACCTAACAAATGGCTTAGAATTGGTATGGGTCAAACCAAATTACCAGGCAATAGACAAAGACAAGTTTCATCAGCTAATTTGCAATTAGTTGAGCGCTCTATAGCCAATAATAACTTTACTTTAGATCGTGATAAAGGTATTTGGGTGTTTACTAATTTTAATTTTGGCAAAGCATTGTTAAAAACAACAGTAGCAGTTTCAAGTGGTGATGGCAGAATTAATTCTGATAAGAATGGTGAAATTTGTTTGTCGGGTAGAACAGAATTGTTGCCATTTGGCGAGTTCCTTGGAGCTGGCGATTACATTGAGGCAAGTCAAGAACGTGAAAAGACACCTAAGTTATCATTAGCTGCTGCTTACAGTTATAATTCTGCCGCTAGTAGAACAATGGGTCAATTGGGAGAATACTTGTACAATAGCATGCATGCAAATATTAAGTACTATGGTGCTGATATGATGTTTAAATACAAAGGTTTTTCGTTAGAGTCTGAATTTTATCATAGAGAATCGAATACTTCAGTTATCATCAGTAAAACAGATACAACAGGTAAGACCAAAAATTATGTGATTATGGGTAATACGTTAATGATTCAAACTGGCATATTCATCAGCAAAAGAAATGAAATTGCTATGAGATATGCTGAAATCAACCCAAGCCAAAAGATTATTGCATATTTTCCAGCACAAAAGGAGTATGTGCTTGGATTCTCTAGATATTTTTTAAAACACAATTTAAAAATTCAAACAGATTGTAGCTATTTTAAAGTAGGAACAAAAGAAAGTTTAGTCTACAGATTATCTTCAGTTATTACATTCTAATTTTGTAATTTGCAGCGATGAAGATTTCAATGATTGCTGCATTAGATGAGAATTATGGCATTGGTGCCAAAAACGCTTTGTTATGGCATTTGCCAGATGATTTTAAATGGTTTAAGCAGCATACGATTGGAAAACCGGTCATCATGGGCAGACAAACCATGTTGTCTTTAGGCAAACCTTTGCCCAACAGACTTAATATGGTTTTGTCTTCAGATCCTAGTAGTGTTTTGCCAGGCTTTGAACATGCCTTTAGTATCCATGAAGCGATTGAAAAACTAAGTGAATATGCAGAGGTGTTTGTGATTGGTGGCGGTCAGATTTACAATGCCTTTTTACCCATGGCACACGCTTTATACTTAACTTTTGTTAAGGCCCAATTTGAAGGTGTTGATACGTACTTTCCGAGATTTTCAGCAGCGCATTGGCAGGAGACGTCTAGAGAGGCACATGGAATAGACGACAGACATGCCTATGCCTTTGATTTATGCGTTTTTGAACGCCAAGCAGAGGCCGTTATTTAACGTTAAAATGGTAGTTTAAATTCAGGCTGCCAATTGGATTAAACATGAGGGCTATGCCATTGTCTTTGTAATTATCTGCACTGTATTGATAGGTTTTATAATACAATAAGTTCAATTGGGTTTCAAAACCTATAGACCAATGTTTTACAGGATGAAATTTAATGCCCAACGCTGGTGAAATACCTAAAGCATGTGCTTTAAACTTGTAATCTCTGTTCCAACCCCACCAAATAAAATCACCGTAACCTTGATCATTGCCACTGTATTGCGCATTAGCATAGACTAAATCAGCAGCTGTATAGATTATGAAAGGTTTGTCAACAACTGTTTTTTCAACCCCCATTCTAAGCACATTCATTTGACTCTTACCTGTAATCAGTTGGTAATTCAATGGGTTGGTATCCTCTAATTTATAAGTATTGTTGAGATGGTCTAAACTGGCTCTGTAAGTCCAATTTTTGTTATGCATTTTAAAGCGCAGACCAGGCACTGTATTGTAGTAATGAAAAGGCGTAAAGGCCCAGAAATTAAATAAAGCTTCTTGATTGGTATAGGCATTTAAGCCAATCTCATATTTAAGCACTCCGCTGTCTTTGGTTTTCTCGAAATTACACGGGCACATACCACCAGCATTCACTTGAACACCAATCACGAAACAACTTAATAGCATTACAACTCGCATATTCAAATATAGGGGAATTTCTGATTAGGATGGCAATAACAACAACCAGAATATTCGCAATTAATATTACTTAATAACTTTATACTCGAGGGTGAAGAACACCCTCGAGACAACTCAATATTTGTATTCAGCAGCAGCTTGGTTCGGTTTATTAAATAAAAAAAACCCTAGGGTTACTAGGGTTTTTGTTTTGCGGTGTGGACGGGACTCGAACCCGCGACCCCTGCCGTGACAGGGCAGTATTCTAACCAGCTGAACTACCACACCGACTGGTTTTTTGGGAGTGCAAATATAGTCGAATTATGAATAAAACAAAAAAATTAGAATAAAATCTTTTCGTTTTCTAAATCCAAGGGTTTGCCCAAAACATCTGAGGCCAATTTTAATTTGGCCGCAAGGGTTTTAAATTGGTCAAAATACAAGGACTGTGCGCCATCAGAAAGCGCTTCTTCCGGATGGTTATGCACTTCAACCATAATGCCATCTGAACCAGCCATAACAGATGCCAAAGACATTGGTAAAACCAAATCTCTATGGCCCGTAGCTTGACTCGGGTCAACAATCACTGGCAAATGGCTAACAGATTTTAATAACGGCACTATGCCCAAATCAAGGGTATTTCTGGTAGCGTTTTCAAACGTTCTAATACCACGTTCGCATAAAATCACCTGATCATTACCGCCAGACAATATATATTCAGCAGCCAATAACCACTCTTCCATAGTACTGCTCATGCCGCGTTTCAACATCACCGGTTTATTGATTTTGCTCAAACCTCTAAGCAATTGATAGTTTTGCATATTGCGCGTGCCTACTTGTAAAATATCGGCATACTGTGCAACCTCATCAATTAAATTGGTATCCATCACCTCTGTAATCACTGAAAGGTTGTATTTGTCTGCTGCTTGTCTGAGTAAAATTAAGCCATCCTTCTTTAAACCTTGAAAAGAGTAAGGAGAGGTTCTTGGCTTATAAGCGCCACCTCTGACCACCTTTACGCCTTGCTTGCTTAAAAACTCACAAATGGTAAAGATTTGGTCTTCATTTTCAACTGCGCAAGGGCCGGCAATAACGCTCACTGAACCTTGTCCTATTTGTGTGTTTTTTAACTGGATAATAGTATCCGTTTGCTTCCACTCTCTTGAGACCAACTGGTAAGGTTTACGTTTGCTTTCCATAGAATTAAAAACAAATAAAAGGGTTTATAGTTCAGTGTAAATCAGTTTAAGTTGAATGCCTTCATTTTGCAGGCGTTTTCTGCTATCAATTACTATTCTCGAAGGCGCAATTGGTAAATCACTAGGCACAATAATGTAAAGGCCTTTATTGCTGTTTTTACCGTTTACTTGGTAGTCAGTTAAAACGCTCTGTATGTGACGCGTAATGTTAAAGGTATAGGTATTATTAAGTGAGTTGTATTTGCCGCCGTAGAATGGCTCAAAAGCATCCAAAATAGGGGCATTCAAACCGTTGCTTGCGTCTGGTTGAACAATCAATAAACGCGATGGCAAAGAAAAGGGTGAGGAGAAAGTACCAGCCAAAGGTCTTACAACCAACTCAGCTTTACCAATAGCTACTTTTTTCGCAGGGTTGCTGATAATGCTGAATAAGTTAGGAAACTGCACCCAGGTTTTTGCGCCGGCCATAGCCTGTACATATGTAGTATCAAAATCGGTAGCTGCAGCCGCAGACTTTTGCTTGGCAATCACTGCATTGCTATTGCTGGTTTGGTACTCAGAAAAACGTTTGGCGTTGTCAATTACCTTAAAATCTGATTGTAAGCTATCATTGTAGTAAATTCTAATTTTAGTAAAACCACCTCTCAAGTTAAAAGCAGGAATTACCCCTGAACCAACAGCTGGGGTTTGGTCAGGCACTATAGCTATGCCCTTAAAAAATTGAATGAAATTATCGTTAGAATGCAAATCATTCAAAGTGGCATTGAATAATTTTTGTGCTGCTGCATTGCTCAATTTTAAACTAATGCCTGGTGCGGCTTTAACCTGCTTACCCAATTCAGTAATGTATATACTATCAGACAATTTAACCTGACCAGTAAAAGCAGCAATCGGGGTAGAATTGTAGGTCAAAGTTTGGTTGCTATGGCTAACAGAACTACTCAAGTTTTGATTCAATTCATACACCTTAAAAGACAAAGGACTGTTAAGGTCGCCATAATAGGCAGATGATGATGTGTATTGCAACATCAACACCACTGAGTCAAGTGTTTCTGTTGAAATCACTTTATCAATTTGTGGCAATTTGAATTCACAAAAAGTAGAGGCTTGGTAAACACCAAAAATGGGGTCATTCAAAACGCCCACTAAATTTTGGCTCAAACTATCCGTTTTGAGGGAATCCTCGCGAACTGTTTTACTTGAAATTTTAAGGGAGTCACTGAAGGTATAACCATCGAATCCTTGGGTGCCATCATTGTTTAAATAAATGTTGTCGTTGTATTTCTTACAAGCAGAAAATACGACTAAGGCTATGACGGTCCAAAAGACAGTTTTAATCTTCACCACTGCAAACTAAAGCATTATTTTGCAGAAGTCATTAACTGTTCATAGAAAGCGTAATATTTTTCACCGATATTATCGTTATCGTGAACCATATTCGGCTTAGCCTTGAACAATTTAGCTAATTCAGGATCAATTTTAGAAGTGCAACAATCTACTACAGCATCAGCGTGTTTAACACCACCCATGTGCATGCTCTTATTGTCGCCTTTACCAAAGGTTTCTAATTGTTTGTCTGGGATTTCATTTAATGTGGCTTTACGCGCAAAATCTTTGCCCAAAGACTCTTTAAATTCATTCTCAAATACTGAATATACCACTTTAGAATGCTTAAAAACTGGCTCGTCTTTGTACAATGTTTTTAAGTAAGCAGGAATAAGACTGGTCATCCAACCATGACAATGAATAATATCTGGAGCCCAACCTAGTTTCTTAACCGTTTCAAGCACGCCTTTACAAAAGAAAATCACACGCTCATCGTTGTCATCAAAGAATTTGTTTTTATCGTCAGTGAAAACGAATTTTCTGTGAAAATAATCTTCGTTGTCAAGGAAGTAAACCTGCATTCTAGCTTCAGGCAATGATGCCACTTTAATCATTAATGGGTTATCTTTATCGTCAATAGAGATATTAATACCGCTTAATCTGACAACTTCATGCAAGCGGTTACGTCTTTCATTGATAACGCCAAAACGCGGTACAAGTACCCTTATTTCATGGTCTTTTTCTTGAATAGCTTGTGGTAAAAATCTTGAAATGGTAGCAACTGGAGAATCGTTTAGAAATGGTGTCATTTCCGATGACACGAATAGTACTCTTTTCTTAGTTTGGCTCATATTCGTTGGTATTTGGGGAAATCCGGACTACAAAGATATTACAATTTTTTCTCAATTTATGAAATATAAACCGATAAAATTTTTGTAAAAACATGTAAAATGTTGCTGTTGTTGTTAATATCTAATATATAAGATAAAATGAATTAGGGGTGTAAACGGCAAGTTTTGACCCTAAAAAAAGGCTTGTATAATTGAATTTTTTTTATTATGTCAAGGTGTTGTGGCTGTTTGGCTTGATTACTCTGCTGCTTTTTCATTTAATTTGCAAGCTATGTCAGACCTTGCTGCATTGATTCAATTATACGCTGAACAACACACCCAAAATGAACCAGACCATTTGTATGCGTTAAACCGTTATACGCATTTAAATGTGTTAAAACCCCGCATGTTAAGTGGTCCCATTCAAGGTCGTTTTTTAGCCTTGCTCAGTCAGCTCATGCAAGCACAATATGTTTTAGATATAGGGACTTTTACAGGCTATTCTGCTTTGTGTTTGGCAGAAGGTTTAGCTAATAATGGTATAGTGCACAGTATAGACAACAACGAAGAAACCACTCACATAGCACAAACATTCATTCAATCTTCACCCTATGCCAATCAGATCATCTGCCATTTGGGTGAGGCCAAATCATGCATAGCCTCGCTTAATGAATCTGTTCCGTTTTGGGATATCGTTTGGATAGATGCCCACAAGGCTGATTATGCTGAGTACTATGATTTGTGTTTCGATAAAGTCAAACCAGGTGGATTGATTTTAGCCGATAATGTGCTTTGGGATGGCAAAGTGGTTGATGCTGATGCCCTGCAAAACGATATAGACACCAAGGCTTTACATAGTTTCAATCAGAAAATAAAATCAGATAATAGAGTACAACCATTGTTGCTACCCATTCGCGATGGCATTTTAATCATGCGCAAGCGCTGAGATGCCTTCTATGCCCAAACTTTCTATTTGTTGAAGCGTTTCAAAAATTTCTGGCAATATATTGCTGCAAACCAATTTGGTTCTGAATGGCTTAAAGTTTGGTATGCCTTTAAAGTAGTTGGCATAATGGCGTTTCATTTCATTGATGGCCTGAATTTCACTTTTCCATTCAATTGATTTCTGCAAATGGGTACGACAAGCTTCTACACGTTCTGCAAGCGTTGGTCCTGCAAGGTGTTCCCCAGTATTTAAAAAGTGTTTAATTTCTCTGAATATCCAAGGGTGCCCTATGCTTGCTCGCCCTATCATAATGCCATCAACACCATAACGGTTCTTGTATTCTAAAGCTTTTTCGGGGGTATCAATGTCGCCATTACCAAAAATAGGAATTTGTATTCGGGGGTTGTTTTTCACCTTTGAAATCAAGGTCCAATCCGCTTCACCTTTATACAATTGGGTGCGGGTTCTACCATGCACAGTGAGGGCTTTAATGCCAATATCTTGCAGGCGTTCTGCCACTTCTTCAATGTTCTTGCTTTTTTCATCCCAACCCAAACGGGTTTTAACAGTAACCGGCAAATTGGTTGATTTTACCACTGCCTCAGTTAATCTTACCATGAGTGGAATGTCTTTAAGCACAGCAGCACCAGCGCCTTTACAGACTACCTTTTTAACCGGACAACCAAAATTGATATCGACTAAATCTGGTTGGGTAGAGTCAACAATTTTTGTGGCTAGGGCCATGGCTTCTTCGTCTCCACCAAATATTTGAATGCCGATTGGTTTTTCGTAATCAAAAATATCGAGTTTTTGACGTGATTTAATCGCATCTCTGATGAGTCCTTCTGAGCTTATGAACTCAGTGTACATGAGGTCTGCACCTTGTTGCTTACACAAGTATCTAAATGGCGGATCACTCACATCTTCCATGGGAGCCAACAGCAGGGGAAAACTTCCCAATGATATGTTACCAATTTTCACCAAATTTGCAAATACTCATAAACGAACTAGGGATGCAAAATTACAACCAAGGCAACAGAATTCAATACTTCGCTGACATTTTAATCTTAATTGGTTTACTCATTGTGTCTGCAGTGGTGTTTAGTTTATTGGGTATTGTTGTAGCAGCAGGCCTAACACACCAAGACATTGCAGAGGTTTTACAGACCATACAAAGTCAAAGCAGTTTAGACAATGCCATTGGCTTGTTAAAATTCTACAACGTGTTTGCCACATTTGGCGCTTGGGTGGTTTCAGCCTTTCTTTTTTGTAAAATCAGAAATTATCCGGTCAATTCGTTTTGGCAATTTCAGAAAGGACAAAGCAAAGTATGGTTGTATTTGCCATTGGTATTTATTGCTGCGCAAATCATTTCCATACAACTCATTCAATTGAACCACAGTATTCAATTGCCTAAAAGTATACAAGATGCCTTTAATGCCTTTCAAACCAAAGCCATTTTAGAGCGCATGTTGGCCATGCATACAGTGTCGGATTTGTTTTTAAATCTATTTGTAATTGCCTTATTGCCCGCTTTATTTGAAGAGATCTTTTTCAGAGGCACTTTACAATCTCTTCTAATCAAATGGACTCAAAAACACCACGTAGGGATATGGTTAAGCAGTTTAATTTTTACGCTTATTCACTTTAATCTGGAGCAAATCATACCAATGTTTTTCTTGGCCTTGATTTTAGGCTACACGTTTTATTTCAGTAAAAGTATATGGGTAAGCATTGCCATACATTTTTGCAACAATGCTTTAGCGGTCTTAATGTATTACTATCAAAATCAATCGGATTTCGTTCAGCAAGTGAGCAAAGATGAATTTCAACCACATTGGTTCTTAGTTGTCATTAGTGTATTAATGCTTACTGCTACATTTATGCGTTTAAATCAAATATCAAAGCCAACAGCCACTCATGAATAATTTTACTCAAAGAGCAATCACCGGTGTCTTTTTTGTAGCGGCCATTTGTGGTCTTACGCTCTATAATGAATTCAGCTTTTTAGTACTCTTGTGCGCCATCTGTTTATTTGGCATGAAGGAATATTATACTATCGTATTCCAAGGACAACTCAACTATGCTCATGCACTATTTATGGGGATTGGTTTAGGTGTCGTTTGCCTTAAATATTGGTTGGATGATTGGGTCGTTAATGCATTACCGCTTTTATTTCCAATGGCGGCCTTTACTGTGCTATTGTCTAAAAACAGAGAGTGGAAGCGATTGGCTTATTTATTTAGTGGCTTATTTTACATTGCTTTGCCTTTGTTTTTTTTCCATGCAAGCACCTTTCAATTGGAGCCTAGGCAAGAATCGCCACAAACAGTATACATGCCCTTGTTGGCCTTGAATTTATTTGTACTCATTTGGTGCAGTGATACCTTTGCCTATTTAAGTGGCAAACTGCTTGGTAAGCATAAACTATATGAAGCGGTTTCTCCTGGAAAAACCTGGGAAGGCTTTATTGGTGGCTTGGTATTAACCTGCGGTTTTTCTGTGCTGCTTTCGCATTATTTTCACATACCAATGAAAGTTAACCTTATTGTGGCTTTATGCAGCGTAGTCTTCGGCACCTTGGGCGACTTAGTCGAAAGTATGCTCAAGAGAGAATTTCAAATTAAAGATTCAGGTACCATTTTACCTGGGCATGGTGGTATCTTAGATCGATTTGATGCGTTGCTGATATCGCTACCATTCACAACGTTTTGCTATTATATACTCTTGTAATTAAATCGTAGCAATTACTTTCAATTCAATGCCAATAGGGGTTGGCAAACAATTGATTTCTAAGGTCGTTCTGCAAGGTGGGTTTTCAGCGAAATACTCTGCCCATATTTTATTGTAAATTGGGAAGTCATCTTTCATATTGGTTAAAAACACCGTTACGTCAACGATTTTATCCCAACTGCTGCCAGCATCTTCTAAAATGTATTTGATGTTTTGAAACACACTGTGGCATTGTTTAGCAATGTCATAACTAACAATATTGTTATTGGCATCTAATTCCACACCTGGAATGGTTTTGCTGCCTCTTTCACGCGGTCCTACACCGCTTAAAAACAATAAATTACCAACGCGTTTGGCGTGGGGATAAAGGCCAACTGGTTCTGGCGCTTTGCTTGATTCTACACTATTTTGATCCATTGTATTTTTAGGAATTGTTGATTTTTCGAAGGGTTTACAAATGTTTGCAAATGTTCGTTAAACGTCTGCTAAAATGCACAAGCTCACTTCGTTTAATGCAACGAATTACGCTAATTTTTTGCAATATCTCTCCACAAAATACAAGGGTTTGAATTTATTTGTATTCATCGGGTATAAGTCATTGAATTTAAAGGTTGAATTTCAAAAAAAAAGTTCTTACTTCGCATGAAGATATGAGTCATTCTAAATTACAAAAAGACGCCTTAGATTACCACAGTTCGGGTAGACCCGGTAAGATTGAAGTGGTGTCTACAAAACCAACTCAAACCAAAAGAGATTTGAGTTTGGCATACTCTCCTGGCGTTGCAGAGCCTTGTTTAAAAATTGCAGAAAACACCAGTGATGTTTATAAATACACCGCCAAAGGCAATTTGGTGGCAGTTATCAGTAACGGTACAGCCGTTTTAGGCTTGGGCGATATTGGTCCTGAAGCATCCAAACCAGTAATGGAAGGCAAGGGTGTATTGTTTAAAATATTTGCAGACATTGATGTGTTTGATATTGAATTAAACGCTAAAGATGTGGATGGATTTATTCAATGCGTTAAGGCTATGGAGCCTACTTTTGGTGGCATTAACTTAGAAGACATTAAAGCCCCAGAATGTTTTGAAATTGAAACCAGATTAAAAGAAGAGTTAAACATTCCAATCATGCATGATGACCAGCACGGTACTGCCATTATTAGTGGTGCTGCCTTGTTGAATGCATTAGAATTGGTTAACAAGCCAATTGATCAAATCAAAATGGTAGTGAATGGTGCTGGTGCCAGTGCTATGAGTTGTAGTAAATTGTTTATTGCCTTAGGGGTTAAAAAAGAAAACCTCATCATGCTTGATAGCAAAGGCACTTTGAACACTTCAAGAACTGATCTTGATGAATACAAACAGTTTTTCGTTAACAACACAACAACCAATACCCTCGAAGAAGCCATGAATGGCGCCGATGTATTTGTTGGTTTATCTAAAGCTAATATTTTATCGCAAGATATGATCAGAAGCATGGCTCAAGATCCTATTATATTTGCCATGGCCAACCCTGATCCTGAAATTGCTTATGATTTAGCCATTGCCTCAAGACCAGATATTATTGTGGCTACAGGCAGAAGCGATTATCCTAACCAAGTGAACAACGTTTTAGGTTTTCCATTTATTTTCAGAGGTGCACTTGACGTAAGAGCAACTGCCATTAATGAAGCCATGAAATTAGCTGCTGTAAAAGCGATTGCTAGTTTGGCCAAAGAGCCAGTGCCGGAGTCTGTAATGATGGCATACAATGAAAAGGCTTTGGAGTTCGGACGCCAATACATTATTCCAAAACCAATTGATCCGCGTTTGATCGAAACAGTTAGTCCTGCTGTAGCTAAAGCGGCTATAGATAGTGGTGTAGCCCAAATAAAAATAGACAACTGGGATGCCTATAAATTAGAACTCAGAAACCGTTTAGGCCTTGATAATAAATTCATCAGACGCATGATGGCACAAGCCAGAAAAGCACCAAAACAAGTGGTGTTTGCAGAAGCGGATAACATTAAAATTTTAAAGGCTGCTCAAATTTCAAAAGAGGAGGGTATTGCTATACCTGTGCTTTTGGGTAATGTCGAAAAAATTAAGGCATTAATGGAAGCGCATAGCATTGATTTGGGCGATGTTAAAATCATTGATCCTTTAGTGGAAGATGCCCAACGCGAAGCCTATGGCAAGAAGTTTTTTGAAAAGCGCCAACGCAAGGGGGTTAACATTTATGAGTCAGTTAAGTTAATGCGCGATAGAAACTATTTTGGTTGCATGATGGTGAGCGAGGGTGAATGCGATGCCTTTATTTCAGGCTTAACTAAGAACTATCCTAAGTCATTGAAACCTGCTATGCAGATCATTGGTCGTGAAACTGGAGTGAGCAGAATTTCTGGCATGTATATCATCATGACTAAAAAAGGACCTTACTTCTTTTCTGATACAACGGTAAACATTGATCCTAGTGCAGAAGAACTGGTTGAAATTGCCAGAACCACACAAGCTGAGATATTAAAACTTGGTGTGAAACCTGTAATGGCAATGTTGAGTTATAGCAATTTTGGCAGTGCCAGTGGCGAGGTGCCAAGCAAGGTGGCTAAAGCCGTTGAGTACTTGCACAACAATCATCCGGATATGATTATTGATGGCGATATTCAAGCAAATTTTGCAATGAATCGCGATTTAATGAAAGAGAATTTCCCTTTCAGTAAATTGGTTGACAAAGACGTCAATACTTTCATATTCCCCAATTTAGCGGCCGGTAATATTGCTTATAAATTTGCTCAAAGCTTTGCCGGTGCCGAAAGCATGGGTCCAGTATTATTAGGCTTTGACAAATCTGTACACTTCTTACAATTGGGCAGCTCTGTGCGCGAAATAGTGAACATGGTAGCAGTAGCAGTTATAGATGCTCAATCTAAAAAGTAATTAGCTTAAGGCATAAAAAAAGGCTGTCAATATTGGCAGCCTTTTTTATTGTAGTAGGGTTTTATAATTAAATGATTTCTGCTTCAGGGGCAATCTTTTTCACCAAGCCTTGCAATACTTTGCCAGGGCCTAATTCAGTGAATTGTGTAGCACCGTCTTTAACCATTGCTTGCACACATTGCGTCCATTTAACGGGTGCAGTTAATTGTTTAAGTAAATTGGCTTTGATCAGATTAGGATCAGACACGGCTTCTGCACTTACGTTTTGGTATACTGGGCAGATTGGGGTGTTGAATTGAGTTTGTTCTATAGCTTGAGCTAATTCGTCTTCAGCGGGCTTCATTAATGGCGAATGGAAGGCACCGCCAACTTGTAATACCAAAGCGCGTTTAGCACCTGCGGCTTTAAGTTGTTCGCAAGCGTTGTTAATGGCATCCACATCACCTGAGATCACTAATTGACCAGGGCAATTGTAATTGGCTGCTACTACCACACCGTTTTCTATGCCTTCGCAAATAGTTTCTACTTTTTCGTCTTCTAGACCTAAAACAGCGGCCATAGTACTTGGTTTAAGTTCGCATGCAGCTTGCATCGCCATTGCACGTTTGTATACGAGTTTTAAGCCGTCTTCAAAACTCAATACACCGTTGGCTACCAAGGCAGAAAATTCGCCTAAGCTGTGGCCTGCAACCATATCAGGTTGAAAGCTATCACCTAAACATTTGGCAGCAATAACTGAATGCAAAAATACAGCTGGTTGCGTAATACGGGTTTGCTTAAGCCCTTCATCAGTACCGTTGAACATTTCTTCAGTAATGTTAAAGCCTAAGATTTCATTGGCTTGATCAAACATGGTTTTAGCCAATGGATGTTGTTCGTAAAGGTCTTTTCCCATGCCTACAAATTGGGCACCTTGACCTGGAAATACATATGCTCTTTTACTCATAATTAGGTTTCAATGTTAGTGGTTTTATAGGAATTATCAAAAGCCAATTCAGCCTTGGCTTTTTTGCTCAAACTTTTTTTAACCAACTCATAACTGTTTAAGGTTAAGCTTTGTATGAGTGGGGCAGGTAAACTGTTGGCATCAATGGTGTTCCAATGGGTTTTATTCATGTGCCAAGCTGCTTTGATTTGATCGGGATAGGCCTCGCGTAATTCAACGGCTTGTTCTGGATCACACTTTAAATTAACTGAGCCAAAATCAGAGATACTGCACAAGGCAAACATTTTTTTATGAATTTTAAACACTAAGTGGTCAGGCCCAAACGGACAATCTTCCCAAACGTAGTCAAGGCTTAGGCAATAGTTTCTAAAGGATTCGATGTCAAGCGCCATGCGCTTCAAAATTACTTGGCCGCTGGGTAGATTCCAAATAACAATTCAAGTTGTTGAGTGCGGTAGTCGAAGATGTTCTGAATTTGTTTCTTCACAAACAGGGCGTGGGCTATTCTGCCTAAAAAACCAAGGGGTAATTTATAGTGAACAACATCGTGCATTAATACGCCGCCTTCAATGGGTGTTAAACTGTGTTTGTGATGCCACAACGCATAAGGCCCAAACCTTTGTTCATCAATAAAGTATTCGCCATTTTTAACATGGGTAATTTCTGTTACCCATTCGGTGGTATAACCTTTTAAGGGCGATAATTTATAAACGATAATTTGACCTGCAAACATGGTGTCTGTAGGCGCCACTTCATTGGTGATTTTGAATCCCATATGCGGTGGGGTGATGGTTTTTAAATTATGAGGAGAAGATAAAAATGCCCAAGCTTGGTCTAAGCTGATGGGTAATTTTTGAACAGAGGTAATGGAATAAATGGCCATATTAGATATGACAATTTAAACCTCTAAATGTTTTAAAACGCTACAGCTTTTTCAACTGCTTCAAGGATAGTATCAATCTCTTGGTGGTTCTTGGCCAAAATGGTTTTGGCTTCATTGGCAAAGCCTTCTGCTTGCACTTTGTTTTTTAAACCTTTGGCATTTACCATCACATTGAAATAGGCGCCTCTGACAGCTGTTTTAATGCAGAGTAAACCAACACCAGCATCCGTTATACTGTTGGGGTTACCATTGTTGACCATATACTCCAAACAAGGAATGGCAGAGTAGGCAACTTGCATGGTTTTTAATGGAATTTCTGTGGCATAAACTGAAGCTGATTCAATAGCGGCAGAGCGCACTGCTTTTTCTTGATCAGTGCTCTTAGGCAATTGAAAGGCATTCATAATGCCATTAAAAGCTTTAGTGTCTTCGTCAATGAGGTATAAGAGTTGGTCTTTAATGTCTTGTGCTTTTACAGCCCATGAAGAGAACTCTTCTGTGCGGTCTTCCCAACCGCGTTTATCTGCACTTAAATTGGCCACCATTGCCCCTAAACCTGTGCCGATTGCAGCACATAGTGCACTTACAGATCCACCACCTGGAGCAGGGCTCTCGCTGGCTGTTTCATTTACAAAGTCTGTGATGCTGAGGTCAACGAGTTGTTTGCCGCTGTTTTGTTTGAGGGCGTACTCAATAATGCGTTCTTGATGATTAAAAGGACTTAATTGATTCAAGCCTAAAGACTGAATAGCAATTTCAATCAATTCATTTTGACTGACGCCAATACTTCTACCTTGTTTTTGTAGATAGTGTTTTCCAGCGTCAAGTATGGGTTGCAAAGGTAATAAACCAACCAATTCACTGCCGGTTACAATAACACCGCGCTCTTGGGCTTTTTTGCAAACTTCATCAAACGCTTGGTGGATAGATGTGATGTTGTAGTTGGTAAGGTTCATGCTGATTTGAGCCATACCGTATTCTTCAATGTACCAACCTATTGCTTTAACAGATTTTAAAGTGCCTGGTATCCTTACTGGTTCGCCATTGGCATCTGTTACAATCTTGCCTGAAATGGGATTGCCTTCGCGTTTTACGCGGCCAGCTTCTCTTACATCAAAAGCAATTCTGTTGGCTATACGCGTTGATTTGGTATTGAGGTTGATATTGTAGGCAATTAAGAAATCTCTTGCACCTATAACAGTGGCGCCGTGTTTAGCAGGCAAAGTATTTGGGCCATAGTCTGGTTGCCAAGCTGGTTCTTGAATTTTTTTCGCAAAGCCTTCGTATTCACCTGCTCTTATAACTGATAAGTTTTTGCGCTCAGGATTGCTTTGAGCAGCTTCATATAAGTACACTGGTATATTTAATTCATTGCCTACGCGTGCGCCTAATTTTTTAGCCCATTCAGCTGTTTCTTCCATGCTGATATTGCTTACAGGAACCAAAGGGCAAACGTCTGTTGCACCCATGCGTGGATGTTCTCCTTTGTGATGGCGCATGTCTATGAGTTCAGCCGCTTTTTGTATGCCTAAATAGGCCGCTTCTACCACTTGAGCTGGTTCACCTGCAAAGGTAACTACCGTTCTGTTGGTTGCTTTGCCCATGTCCACATGCAGAAGCCTAACACCATCAACAGATTCAATGGCATTGGTAATTTGTTTGATCACATTAGCATCTACGCCTTCGCTAAAATTCGGTACGCATTCAATAATTTGCTGATTCATTGATGCAAAATAAACGGAAAATCAGCTAAAAAAATAGTTGTAAGTAGGCTAATTCAATTAAATTTGTTTTATGCGTTTGCTTTTCATTTTGGCTTTGCTTTCATGTGCTGCTTGTTCTACTAAAAAGCAGGCAATTGTGTATACCACAGCGGAGTCTTATTTTGTTAAAAACACTGTTTTAGATACCAATCAGTTTCAATTGCAAATGACTGCTCAAGTTGAGTTTGATTCTGTGTTTGCACCTGCTGCAGTTATGGGACTTAACAATAAGCTTACACCTATTGATTTTAATATTCAATGGGCGAGTGCCTTGGTGTTAAAAACCACTGCTTATGCGCAAACCATTCAAATCAATCGCGTTGTTTACAAAGGCAATACCATTCGCATTGCCTATACCATTCAACAGAGTAAAACAGCGCAAACCTACAGCAGTAGAGCTTGTAAAATCCTATTGTTTGAGCCTTACTACAAGGCATTTAAAATTCATTGGGTAAATAGTAAAGCCTAATAGTAACAGTTGTTGTAGCCTGTAACTACATCAATGTATAAATATCCAGGCATATTGGGATCAAAGCGCCAATTGTACCAAACTAATGGCCTTTTGATGCAATCGTCATTATCGTAAAATTGTGCAGTACCTGACCCTCCAATGACTTCATCAAAATCAAAACGACCATATTCATCAACCCCAATAACATAGACATTGACTTTGTATACCACTTCTTTTTTGGTGATGGCTACAATGCTGTCTGATAAGGCAGTTATGTGTTGAACTTTTACATGCCTATTGAACTTATCCATTCGATCAACTTTGCCCCATTTAACTTTATTGCTATCATCTGCATCTACATAACTGTAAGTGCTTGTATCAGTAATAAAGTTCATTACTTGAGCATCAATTTCAGCGCTGTCAACATAAGCAACTTGCGCATGAATATGGTTAAAATGAAAGATGAGTAAAGGCAATAAGAGACGATAAAATTTCATATTTAAAAACACCTCAAAGTTCTAGTATAAATTTTGAAATAAAAATTTCAATTCCCAATAGTTTGTAATTGCTTCTCGAAAAAGGTTAAAAAAGGCAGTTATTGTGACCTGTTATCACCTCAACATAGATTAATCCGGGAAACATATCTATACGCCAATTATAAATTACCATAGGTCTTTTTTTGCATCTTTCATTTTCAAAGTAGTATTGAGAGCCACCGCCACCCTCTACATTTTCAAAATCCCATAATCCATATTCATCAACAGGAACCATGTAAGTATGGTATTTGTAGATGGTTGAATTTTTTTTGAATTTGGCGATGGTGTCTTCAATTTGCGCACTATAAGTAAGTTTACATTGTCTGTTAAATGCTCCAATTCTATCTATTTTACCTAGTTTTAATTTATTGCTATCATCAGGATCATAATAGCTGTAAGTACTAGTATCCGTAATGAATTGCCTGATCCTTAAATCCAATTCTTGGCTATCTTTAAAGTTTACTTGAGCAGATAGTTTTTGAACACTTATGAGCATCAGAAAAGCGAGTAAATACTTTGAGAGTTTCATAACATTTGAACGCTATAGCCTTAGCATTTATTGCAACTAAATTTAATAAGCAGACCAACCGCCATCAGCAGTTACCACAGAAGCATTCACAAAGCTTGAATCATCTGAGGCTAAAAACAATGCTACTTGAGCCACCTCAGTTGGGTTCGATGTACGCGGATTAAGCGCCATGCCTGGCATAATGCGTTCGTTGACTAAAGCTGTAATTTTACTCATGTCCATAGATTCTGCAATTTGAGTTTCCATGGCACCAGGTGCTATGGCATTGCAACGTATACCCAATTTAGCATACATATAACCTGTGTTTTTACTTAAGCCAATAACAGCGTGTTTACTTGTTGTATAAGCGGCACCAGCTCTAGCGCCAAATAAACCGCCTATTGAAGCGACATTAATTATACTGCCTTTACCTGCTTTAAGCATATGTGGTACAGCGGCATTCATGGCGTAATACACACCATTTAAATTGATATTCATCACCTTATTCCAAGTGCTGTCAGGGCAATCGCCAACAGGTTCAAAATTATCCATTACACCGGCATTGTTCACTAAAACATCAATTTGGCCATAAGTGCTCATGGCTTGATCAATCATCGCTTTGACTGAGCTTTGATTTGCTACATCAACAGTGCATGTTGTTATCGTATATCCCAATGTTTGAAGAGATTGTTTTAAGGCCTCTAAGCGTTCAGGATGCACATCTGCAGCCATTACTTTACAGCCTTCTGCAGCAAATAGTTGACAAATGGCTTTTCCTAATCCGGCGCCTGCGCCAGTAACAATGGCGGTTTTGTTTTGAAGTTTCATAGTTTTGATGGTTTTATTGTGTTCGAACTTAGGGCTTATTCTACAAGGTTTGACTGATGCTTATCAGTATTGGTGTTTTTTTTAGGATTTAATATCCAGTAAATAACACCACTGAGAATGGCAGCAAAGAAGCACCATGTACTTGGTAAGGCTTGTTTGAAAAACACAAAGGCCAAAATGAAGGCCAACAAGTTAATATAGGCAAAGGCTCTAACTGGTTTGTAGCTGGCTAAAAACATCGGCAATAAGGTGCAAATTACATAGAATAAGGCATGTAAATCTGATAAAAAAGGCTGAGTACTGGCTTGTAGTAAAATGTAGTCAATGTGAAAATTTGATACATAGGCCATAGGTTGTCTGTATGCAATGCTGAACAATGAACTAATACCTATTACAAGACCTAAAAGTAACAAATACCATTGCACCTGTTTTTTATTTTTATCTGTTTCCATGGCCATCATAGACCAAGGTAAAAATATGGGCCATATAGACCAAGCAAAGATTAAAAAGATCAGCGTAAAGGGCGCCCTAAAAAACAAGTATTCTTGGTGGTTGAAACTTAACCAGATAAAACCTTCGCACAATTGTTGTACAGCAAATAAAAAAGGTATGCTGGCAAATACTTTTTGATGAGGCTTTGGTTGAGATCTGAGTGTTGCATAACCAATGCCACCAATAACAGTTGCAGCTGTAAAGCTTGCGCTTGCAGAGAAACACATAGTTTTTAATTTTAATCAAAGATAAACATCTTTGTCATGATATCTATCAATCTTTAAAAGTAAATAGCGAATTGTCAATTAAAATGTCTTAAGTTTGAATAACCCGTTTTACTATGGCCTTTTCAAACGCTGAATCAATGCACAAAACACCTTTCCGCCAAAATCTTTGGCAACAAGGTTTTTTGCTCTTGTTTGTAGGGGTTTGGATCAGCACTTTAATTGGCACATCAGACCTTAACAATTGGTTGCTAGAAAACACATTGCCCATAGTGTTCATGTTGCTCTTAATTATTACCAATAAGCGATTTCAGTTCAGTGATTTGTCATGTTTATTGTTGTGTCTGTATTTGTGTTTGCATGTATATGGTTCAAAATACACCTACGCGGAAAATCCCTTTGGCTTTTGGTTGCAAGAACAATTACATACCAGTCGCAACCATTACGATAGAATAGTGCATTTTAGTTTTGGTTTTGTATTGGCTTACCCCATGCGTGAATTATTTATTAATTGCTGGCAATTGCCCAAACGTTTGTCTTGGATCATACCCATTGAAATTACAATATCAATCAGTGGCATGTATGAACTCATTGAGTGGGCTGTGGCCGATGTGTTTTTCAAAGCCCAGGGCGTTGCTTATTTGGGTATTCAGGGCGATGTTTGGGATGCTCAAAAGGATATGTTTGTGGCCTTTTTAGGTGCTTTTATTGGCTCCAGTATCATCAGTTTGATTCAGCATAAAAGACAAAGTATAAAGTAGTTCTTAGTGTAAATCGGTTTCTTTTCCTGTTTGAGTTAAATATTGTCAAAAACAATATAGTTATTGATAATATTAAAAATACTTATATCCCAAACGCAATAATTTTGCAACTTTAAACAATAAACAACAATGCCTATGAAACAATTCTTATTAAGCACATGCTTGGTGGTAATGACCCAAGCTATGGCACAAGACTCACATGGAGACATTAGCAAATGTCCTTTCCATCAGGCTGCTGCAGCTAGCCTTGAAGCGTCTCATGATGCAATTCAAAGTTCTGCTTCGAAAACACCAAATAAAAATGAAGATTGGTGGCCAAATCAATTAGACTTATCTGTGTTAAGACAACAATCAGAATTGTCTAATCCTATGGGAGCTGGTTTTGATTATGCAAAGGCCTTTAGTAGTCTGGATTATCAAGCACTGAAATCAGATATCCAAATGGTTTTGACCCAATCACAAGATTGGTGGCCTGCAGATTTTGGCAACTATGGTCCTTTGTTTATTCGTATGGCTTGGCACAGTGCCGGTACATACAGAACAGGCGATGGTAGAGGTGGTTCTTGTGCTGGTCAACAAAGATTTGCACCTTTAAACAGCTGGCCAGATAACGCCAACTTAGATAAAGCCCGCAGATTGTTATGGCCGATCAAACAAAAATACGGCAGCAAAATTTCATGGGCAGATTTAATGGTTTTAGCTGGCAATGTGGCTTTGGAATCTATGGGTTTTAAAACCTTTGGTTTTTCTGCTGGTAGAGTGGATGTTTGGGAACCAGAAAACCATGTGTATTGGGGAGCTGAAAAGAAGTGGTTAGATGACCAGCGTTACAAAGAGGGCAGACAACTTGAAAATCCTTTGGCTGCTGTTCAAATGGGTTTGATTTATGTTAATCCTGAGGGCCCTAATGGCAACCCTGATCCTGTTTTGGCGGCTAAAGATATTCGCGAAACATTTGGCAGAATGGGTATGAATGATGAAGAAACAGTGGCTTTGATTGCTGGTGGTCATACCTTGGGTAAAACCCATGGTGCTGGCCCTGCAAAACATGTTGGTCCTGAGCCTGAAACTGCAGGTATTGAACAACAGGGTTTTGGTTGGAAGAGTGATTACAAATCAGGTAAAGGCAAAGATGCTATTACATCTGGATTGGAAGTGACTTGGACGCCTACTCCTACAATGTGGAGTCATGCCTTTTTTAAGTTGTTATACGATAACGAATGGGTTTTGGTAAAGAGTCCTGCAGGTGCTCAACAGTGGGTGGCTAAGCAGGGAGATTCGATTATTCCTGATGCATTTGATCCGACTAAACGCCATTTGCCTACCATGTTGACTACAGATTTGTCTTTGAGATTTGATCCTGAGTACGGCAAGATTTCAAAGCGTTTTAAAGATGATCCTAAGGCGTTTGATGATGCTTTTGCTAGAGCTTGGTTTAAGTTAACCCACAGAGATATGGGTCCTAAAACTTTATACATGGGCCCAGAAGCGCCCAAAGAGGATTTGATTTGGCAAGATCCTATTCCTGCTCTAAACCATGATTTGATTGACAGCAAAGACATTGCAGATTTGTCTACTCAAATTTTGAATTCAGGCATTAGCACAAGAGATTTATTATATACTGCGTGGTCTTCAGCGTCTACTTTTAGAGGTTCTGATAAGCGCGGTGGTGCCAATGGTGCCCGCATTCAATTGCTGCCTCAAAAGCAGTGGGAGATTAACCAGCCTGCTCAATTAGATCAGGTGCTCAAAACCTTGGGTGTTATTCAAAAACAATTTAATGCCAAGCAGACGACTAAGAAGGTATCTATGGCAGATATAATTGTATTGGGTGGTTGTGTAGCACTTGAACAGTCTGCTAAAGCTGCTGGGTATACCATTAAAGTGCCTTTTACACCAGGTAGAATGGATGCGACTCAAACACAAACTGATGTTAAATCTATGGCTGTTTTAGAGCCTGTAGCAGATGGTTTTAGAAATTATACGAAAACGAATTACAGCATGCCGGCTGAGGTTTTATTAGTAGATAAAGCCCAATTGTTGAAATTAACTGCCCCTGAAATGACAGTTTTAGTGGGTGGAATGAGGGCATTGGATTTGAACTATAACCATTCTAAGGTGGGGGTTTTAACGGAGCAACCCGGCAAATTGAACAATGCGTTTTTTGTGAACTTATTAGACATGAATACCGAATGGACTGCCGCTGCCGGACAAACCGATTTGTTTGAGGGTAGAGACCGTAAAACCAATGCGGTTAAATGGACTGCTTCGAGAGTTGATTTGGTGTTTGGTTCTAATTCAGAATTGAGAGCGCTTGCTGAAGTGTATGCGAGTGCAGATGCGAATGAAAAATTTGTCCAAGAGTTTGTAAAAGTTTGGACTAAAATTATGAATGCAGATAGATTCGATCTGAAGTAATTTTTATTTGATTTAAAGGAGCCCGAGCAATCGGGCTTTTTTTTTGCCTTAAGCTTTTTTGAAGTGGCAGAAGATAAAATCTTGAATGGTGCCAAAAGGGGTTTTATGCTGATGCCTTGAACAGCCAGCATTGGTATACCCGATTGCTGAGAAGGTTTTTGGGAGGCTGTTTTCGTCGTATTGGTGAATGTTAATGCCACTGCATTTGATGGGCCCATCAACTGAAAAGGTGCCTATAATGAGGTGTTCAGCATTGGCGTTTTGAACTTTTGTTAAGTATTGTTTGATGGCGTCGCTTTCAGTTTGAAAATGAAAGGCTGCTCGATCGTGCCATACCTGATAAGTGGTTTCAGGTTCAAAATCTAAAATATCGGATACTATCCATTGGACTAAATGGGCTTTGTTTCCCAATCTGCTTTTAGCCTTTTCAATAGCACTTGGACTGATGTCTAACACGGTAAGATTGGTATAACCCTGCTTTAAGAGGTGGTCTACTAAGTTAGAGTCTCCACCGCCAATATCAATTATAGCAGCATCTTTCTGAAGGTCCAATGCTTTGATTAAGTCTAAAGACAGTTCAGGCACAGCTTGAGTCCAACTAACTTCATTAGCCGATTTGGTTTGATAAATGGTTTCCCAATGTTGTTTTGAATCAAAAGACATTGTACAAAATTAGTCTAGCAAATTTAGACATTTGGAGATTAATGTTACATTGTGAAGGGGATAGTGGATTGGGAGAGAGGAAGTGAGAGTGGGTGCGTTGGTATTAGTCTTCGCTTTCACATTCACTCTTGCTCTCACACTAGATTTGTCTCGAGGGTGTTCTTCACCCTCGAGTAGAATTGTGAAAGAAGGGGATAGGGTCTAGGGGATTGGGGATAGGAAGTGTTGGAGTTCTCCTTCTCTGTTATCACAGATTCGGAGAAAACATTGAGAGCGGGTGCGTTGGTATTAGTCTTCGCTTTCACATTCACTCTTGCTCTCACACTAGTATTATCTCGAGGGTGTTCTTCACCATAGAGTGAAAGAATTATTAATCTGCACTTACTGCAATAGTATTTCTGCAGGGATTTTAAGTAACTTATGAAATTGTTTGGCTAACTCAAGTGTGAGCGGTTTGCGTTTGTTTAATATCGAAGATACATACCCTTTGCTGCCTATTATGCCTACTAGATCTTTATTTTTTAAATGCTGTTCTTCCATTTTTAATTTAATGGCTTCAATGGCATCAGGATAGGGAATAGGATAATATTGGTCTTCGTAGGCTTTAATTAAAATGAGTGCCATCTCAACAGTGTTTCCAATCTTTGAATTTGGTTTTACACCTTTGTCAAATTGCGCATTCACCCAACTAAGTGTGGCCTGGTATTGTTTCTCTGTTTTTATGACTTTTAATTGCATGAGATTAGTTTTTAAATGATATGGTTTTAGCGTTTATTTTATCATAGTCTTTGTGTGGCCCAAACCACTTAATTTGTATGGCCTTGTATTCAAATAGTAGCCTGACAATTAACCTGTAATGGTTCCCTTTAATATTGAATACTACTCTGTTATCGCCAATAATACTTGCGCTTGGAAATTCTTTTTTAAGTTCATTAAAATTGGATATTTCTAATACCAATAAGTCGTGATACCATTCAAACAAAGAATTAGCTGCATCTGGATATTGGTTAGCATATTGCAAAAGGGCTTTTCTCGTAATAATGTTAAACACTATTCAAACTTAAAAGTTTTCTATTAGAAAACCAAATAAAATTGATAAATAAGCTAAAAATGACTTAAGTGTAATATAATAATGGCTGATTTTAGGTTACAGGGGCTAGGGTCTAGGGGATTGGGGATAGTCCTCCTTCTTTGTATACACAAATTCGGAGGAGACACTGAGTGTGGGAGTGAGAGCGGGTGCGTTGGTATTAGTCTTCGCTTTCACAATCACTCTTGCTCTCACACTAGTAAAGGGTTAAGGGGGTAGTTGTGATTTAAATTACGAATTGTTATTCGAAGAACGATTGGTTCGGCGTCCCCGCCAACCAATCATTGCTTCAGACATAAACATGTTTATGTCATCACCCTTCAATACGATTTGCCTTTGCTTTGTAAAATATCAAAGGCTTCTGCCCAAGTGGGAATGGTTTCTGAGCTGTAGCCATAGGTTTTACCAGTGGCTATTGAATGGAAGTTTTTCATGGCTTTTAGATGAACCTCAACAAGCATAAATGCCCGCATATGATCTATGCTTTCCCATGCCGTTAATGTGCAATGAAAACCTTTAATTCTTTTAACCTCACAGAACAGAATGCCATCTGATTGACTGGCCTTTGAAAAGGAGGGTATTGCATACCGCCAAAATCTAAACCAAGCAATTATGCCTTTAGGCCTCAGCCCAGTAATTGAAATATGCATGCACAAATGTATTTAGAAATGGGGAATAAAGATGCAGTCTCTATGTATTGATTTTGATTTTCTGGTAATTACTTTTAAAGAAAGGATTTAAAATAAATTTATATATTCGCTTAACTTTTATAATTAGTATATTACAATGAGAACTTTATTATTTTTATTTTCTTTAGCTGTTCTAACAAGCTGCAATAAAGATAAAACAACACCAGCAACCAATAATAGTGGGACGTATAGTTTTGAATATACATTTAAGGGTCAAAAATACTCTTGGTCAGGAGCTATGCCTGTTTCAAGTAATATTGGGGCATATGCAACAATTTCTACTGATTTGAAAATAGTTTTAAATAGGGATATTCCAACCGGTTCAAATTATTACCCAATTATGTCTTTTTCTATACCAAATACTGGGATTGGTCAATTTGAAGTTAATCCGACTTCAGCCAAGATAACGCCTCAAAATCCTAACCCAACAGTTTGTGGTGTTACATTAGGTATACCTAATCCAAGCAGTGATACCTATTCATCTGGCTTGGGTAGTAGTAAGGTAAATATTAGTATTACTGAATTTCAACAAGGTAGAGGAGGTCACGTAAAAGGCAGTTTTTCAGGTACAATATACAATCTAAATGGTTCCGCTGAGACTATTTCAGGAAGTTTTGATGCTTACAGAATAAACTAATATTACTTTTAAAACAACAATCTGTAGACATTTTTATATTAGTTTTTATACAAATAACAATTTAGACACCATGAATAGAGATTTAAATAGAAAAATGTTAGGCGGAGTGCTTTCAGGTATAGCCAATTCAACAGGCTTATCTCTGCCTTTGTTAAGGGTTTTATTTTTGATTGGTTTCTTTGCCATAGGTGGCATAACCTTTGGCATTTCATCAGGCGCAATGACCCTTATTTACATTCTGTTTTGGATGTTTACACCGGGAAGATAAATTGCTTTATCTATCCTTGTTTTATTCTAGCAATATCCTCTTTCAAATCTTGAATGTAGCCTTTTTGTTGCTCAATCTGTTTCTTGGTATACTCTCCAGAATCAGCAAGTTTTCTTCGATACATTTCCTTGTTTTCTTTTGTAGTAGAGGATTTTATTAAACCTTTAAGATGTTCTTTGTTCCTTTTTATCTCATCCTTGTATGATTCAATCATTTTTTTCTTTGATTCAATCTGACTTTTCTTCGACTCGATTTGGCTTTTTTGAGAATCTGTTAGTGGCATATTATTTTTCCACTAAATTAGGTTTTATTTTATAAATAGTAACTTAAGAGCACAGTTTTTTCTCTTTTTTAGCAAATTATTTGCAAAAAACATTTTTAAGGTTATATTTGCAGTCCTTTTTTAAAGGACATTCCTCAATAGCTCAGCTGGTTAGAGCGAGTGACTGTTAATCACTAGGTCCCTGGTTCGAGCCCAGGTTGGGGAGCATCAAAAACCGCACAATGTGCGGTTTTTTTTATGCGACACAATCTGGGCGAGAACTAAGCGGAACGAAGTGTAGTGTTTTCACGACCATCGGGAGTAACTTAGCAAGGTCCCGCAGTGTACATGTAGCAACTTTGTACACCGAAGCTTTGCGAAGGTGAAAGCGGAATGTTCTACTGCGGGAAGCCCAGGTTGGGGAGTTACACCGGATAAGCCATCAGAAATGATGGCTTTTTCTTTGTCCGTCTATGAGTTAAGTGTGCTGTATCTTTTGAAATATTGAGAAAAATATTCAGCTTATTCATTTTTTATCTTTAGGTAGAAATATTTTTCAAAAAGAGGCAAAATGTCGTACAAATGACGCCTATTTGTCTTTCATTTATTCAATAATCTAAATCATATTTGCATAATGGAATTTGGAGAAAGATTGAAAGAGCTTAGAACCAGTTTGAATTGTTCTCAAAAAGAACTTTCAGAAAAAACCGGTTTAACGCTTAGGACAATTCAGAGGATTGAGAATAACAAAGTGAATCCAAGCCTTCATTCGTTAAAAGTAATTGGGGAAGCCTTGAAAATGGATTTATCTGAATTTGCCAAACAATCTGACACCAAACCATACGAGTTTAATTTAACGTTTAAAATCACTGATATGAATCAATTTTTAACTGACTTAAAGGTCTTAGTAAAAACCCACTGGAAAACAATTTTCCTTATTGTTTTGGTTATTTGGCTTATTACCAATTACACTGATATAAAATCAGGAATAATGGATGCTTGGAATGGGAAGTAGCACCTGGATTTTTTAACAAAACCATAATTTAAAAATTATATATAAAATGAGTAACAACACCAAAATCAATTGCTGGCTAATTTTATTTGTAATAATTTTTAGCTGGGGTAATTTATATGCTCAAGTAAATGGGAGTAACGAGACGCTTGCTAAAAAAGAAGAAGTTAAACTACCCGAAAAAGGTTGGAAAAAATTGAATACGGAGCGCTATCCTGGGAAACAAGATGATATCACTTTCATCAATGAAAAAGAAGGTTGGTATGTAAACGGTTATGGAAGTATTCACCACACAAAAAATGGTGGCAAAACCTGGGAAAAACAATTGGAAAAAAAAGGAACTTTTTTTCGAACCATTGCCTTTGTGGATAGTTTAGTTGGTTTTTCGGGTACGGTTGGAACAGATTATTTCCCTAATGTTACCGACTCCATTCCTTTGTATGGAACCAAAGATGGTGGCAAAACTTGGAAGCCAGTAGACTATAAAGGCCCCTATGTTAAAGGCCTTTGCGCCGTTGATATTGTTAAAGAACAATACATTAATCACGGAAAAATAGACCATAAAATACATATTTACGCCGTAGGTCGTGTAGGTTCTCCAGCTAATATGATGGTATCGCACGATGGTGGTGCAACTTGGACTTCCAATAGCATGAACAACGACTGTAAAATGCTCTTTGATATCAAAATGTTTGATAAAAACAACGGATTTGTTTGTGCTGCCTCTGATGAAGATATAGAAAAATCCAACGCCTTGATTTTAAAAACCAACGATGGCGGAAAAACATGGAAAAAGGTGTACCAATCCAATCGTCCATTTGAAGGTACTTGGAAGGCTTCTTTCCCAACAAACAAAGTTGGTTATGTAACTATACAAACCTATAATCCAGATTCAAACGTAAAACAACAACGTATCGCCAAAACAATCGATGGCGGTGAAACTTGGAATGAAATCAACTTAGTGGAAGATGCTGGAGCAAGGGAATTTGGTATTGGTTTTATAGACGAAAACCACGGCTTTGTAGGCACCATGAATACAGGCTACGAAACCAAAGACGGTGGTAAAACCTGGGCGAAAGTCAATTTAGGAATGGCTTGCAATAAAATCAGAATTTACAAAGATGCCAACGGAAAAACCTATGGGTACGCAATTGGTGTGGATGTGTTGAAGGGGGAATTTTAATAGTTAAATTATTCTAAAATTAAATAAATGAAAAAATTATTTTTAACACTCGCGTTACTTTGTGCAACAATAACAACATTAGTTGCTCAAGAGATTGCCCCATCAAAAAATAAATTTGGCGTTGTATTGTCTACCAATATTTCTGGCTTCAATGATGATTTTAATAAAGTTGATGTAGGCGGCGGTTTTTATTATACCAGAAAATTATCCAATAGGTTTTCTATTTATACCGAAATAAATGGTTCAAGTCGCAATTATGGCAATTTATCCTTAATGCCAGGATTGGTTGGAGAATTTACCACCGGAAATATAGCAATGTATATTGGGCCTATGCTTAACATTGGGAAAAAGGCACATATAGGTCTGGGACTGGTAGAAAATTACTTGTTTAATCCTGAGCTTAAAATCGCAACAGGGACTATAGACTTAGGAAAGGAAACAACGAATTATTCTACTCTGTTTTTTGATATTAGAAAATCTATCTACAAAGAAGTTAGTTTAGGCATTAGGTATGAATGGGGATTGAATTCAATGTTTGAAAAGATAGATAGCAAAGTGAACAATATTTCGTTTAACGTGATTTTACCTTTAAAAGGGAAAAGAAATCAAGAAAAGGACAAATAAACTCCCTACAAATTTTCACGAAGTTCAACCCTTTAATTTCCTGATAGTGATATACTCAATCATCGAGTTATAGCTGCATCTTTCGTCTGTAAGGGGAGCAAACAGAGAAAGCCTCACAGAAATGTGAGGCTTTTTTGTTTCATCTAAAATGTCAGTAATTTTGGGACGACTTCTACATATATCAATAAATAATAAAGAATCATGCAAGACTTCATAGACCAAGCTGCCAAAAATGACGTAGTACTTCTAGATAGAGGAAAGTGTCAATTTTGTGGTGCGGATTATCAAAGAGGGATTTTTGATTGTATGGAAAACTATAACAATGGACTTGTATTTTTAGATTTTAACGATTCGAAAAATCATTTGTTTAGATTTTTAAGTGTTGATGCTCATGCTCTGCAACACCCAGAAATTCACGGTCGATGGAGCAATCATTTTCATTTAACAAGGTTGCATTTAATACTTGAAAAAAAGCAAACATGGGACTACAACAAATCACCCCTTCTCAGTGACTACTTAAATAGATATAAATCTAATAAACCAAATGAGTTTCTTATAGCCCCAGAATCATTGAATAGAGGAATAATTACTGCAAAAGATTTGACCAATGTAACAACTGCAGAAGAATGCGCTCAGCTTATCACAAAATGGGCAGATGAAGTATATCATTCATGGAATTCAAACCATGTAACAGTTGCTCAAATTGCTGATGGTTTTTTAGAAAACTATTACAATGAAACAACACAAGGAAGAAAAATAATGGAACGCAAATAGCCATTTCAATAATTTGGCGATTCGTTAATTAAGTACACATGTCAGATAAACCCTCAATTCATCCCAAAATTGCTTAAAGCCCAGGTTGGCCCGCCTTCATTAAATCTTTCCTTCCTTAAGTTTAATTTCGGCAGACTATAGGAGCAAAAAAGAGAGCGAGAGCGACACTTGCTCTCACTCTGTTATTGGTTTGTTTTTTTGTATAAATGAGTCACTATTTCAAGCACCAAAAAAGCAGACTAAAGCCATTTATTGTGATTTGCACTTTTTTTGACTATTATCGCATATTACCAAGTCACAAGCCATTTAAATAAAAACCTCGATTTAAGTAACATGACACCATTGATATCATATGATTTAAATAAAAAGCGCTTATTTAAACAAATTGGCCTTATTATAATAGGCTTGTTTTTAGATGGTAAAAGTATGGCTCAACATACTTATGGTAGTTATTATACCAATGATGCGTTGGTGAATTTTATAAAGTCTGGAAATAAAAAAGATAGTGCCGCCATACTTATGGTGCCAGGTCTTAATTTAACTTCCTACATATTCTTTACTACACCTGATGACAGAAAAGGATGGGCTGAATTATTTGCTGATAAAGGATATGATGTGTACATGGTAAATGATCCAAAATATGATTTCGCAACTGGTGGTATTTTACCTCCTTTTAGTGTGCCAAGTAATGGAAAACTTGCCACGCCAGGATCAGTTCAAGCATGGCAATCTGATATATGGAGACGATGGGGTTTTGGAACTTCGCAAGGCAATCCCTACATAGATGCTCAATTCCCTACGGATTCTTTTGCGGATTTTGCATTAAATTATCCTTATGTAGGTTCTTCAACTTATCGTTATGAGGATGCTATTAGCGCTGTGATTGATTCAATAAAAGGCAAAGTTTGGTTATTGTCACATAGTGCTGGAACACAGCCAGCAGTTTTAGCAGCACACCAAAAGAGAGCTAAATTGAATGGTTTTATTCTTATAGAACCAGCAGGACCACCAGATAGTACTGATTTCCCAGATTTTAATGGATTGCATATGTTTGGTGTTTACGGCGACTATATAACTTCTCGAAATCAAACGAGCAGAAAGGTGGCCGTGGAGTCAGTATCTATTAAATTTCAAAATGCAGGTGGCATTTCTGATGTAGTGTCACTGCCAGATGATTCTTTGGTTAAAGGGAATAGCCATCTTATGATGCAAGATAAAAACAGCAAATATGTTTTTAATATAATCGAGCATTGGCTTCAAAAGTTTAATACCAATACAGTTGGAATTGAAAGTGGATTTAACAATAATATCAGCATGAACCTTTATCCTAATCCAACTAGCAATGAAATTTGGATTGAGAATAACTCAATGGATGTTATCGAATACAGCATTTATTCAATGGATGGACGATTATTGCATGAATCCACAGTCTCAAATCAAAAAATTGATTTATCAGATGCTCCTAATGGTGTATTGTTTATTAAATTTAAACACAAAGAACATGTAATAACAAAAAAAATAATAAAAAGAGGCTTATAACAGTACCTAACCAAAAGGTGGGGTATTGTTTTCTATTAGGTTAAACATTGTTACTTTTTATGCATCCTGAACATTCAGGTATTTCAAAAATAAGAGACCATTTTATGTACTTATAAAAAGTCAGAAACTACCTGATCTCCCTCTTATAGGGTTATTATGACAAAATTACTAGAACTACTAAAATCATTCCAACTTCAAGATTATTCATCAATTGAGTAATCAGGTATTTTAGAGTCGCATAAACCCGCTATTTATCCCAGAATTGATTCGAGCCCAGGCTGGCCCGCCTTCATTAATACGCTCTCGATTTTACACTCACTCTCACTCTGTTAATAGTTATTAGTTAATGGTTATTGGTTAAATTTTCTTTTATTAACGAATAGCTGATCAGTGATCGATTGGTTCGGCGACCTCGCCAACCAATTAGGTGATTACTTAATATTTCTTTTTAAAAATCCTGTTCACCAAGCACTTTAAAATTTATTCCTAATTCAATATAAGATATGCTTTAGTTTATATAGAATATCAAAAACTAAATAATTAGTGTGATTTTATAAATTGAATGAATTCCTTTTGGGCGCTTGAGTCTTGAAATAATGAGCCATGACCTTTTTGAGGCACTTCAAAAAACTGCCTTTTATTGCAACTAGTACAATTCAAAACTTCTTGTTTGAATGTTGGCCAAGAATATAATTGAATAGGCGAATCAGCTAAACCTTGAATAAACAAAATATCCGACTTATAGCCATTGGTGAAATTCATCAATGATCTTTGAAAATACGCATCTGGGTTATCCGTAGTTGAACCATATTCCTGTCTTAACTTTGAACATTCTACACCTGATTTTATTTTTCCATCTTCCTCCAATTTACATCTATAAATAAGATTTAAAGGCCCTGGCGCATTTGCAATCACACCATTTGTCTGGTGCATAGTATTTAATCGGGTGGCAACATAGGCGCCTTGAGAATGTCCCGCCAAAAATATTTTATTAATTTTAATACCCAATTCGCTACTCGCATTATATTTCAACCATAACAGCGCTGATTCACATAACTGTACATTGTCGCCAAGTAATATTTTTTCCTGAGGATAGACAACACTAACAATCATCATTTTAGAAGAGTCTAACAATTTTTTAAAACTATCTAAAGTTGTATTGGCCGCTTCCATCAAATTACTGTCATTCAAAACAGTACCATGAAAAACCATTAGAACATCTACATTATCCAATGCAGGTTTATCAATAATAATATTGATTGCTTTTTGATTATAGTTAATGGTCTTAGATTGCCTATAAGCAACGGGTTCACTAGGAATGATTGGATCTTGTGTTTTACAAGAGAAAAATACGATAAAAATTACTACTAAATATTTATTCATACCTTACAAATTTACTTTGACCCTTTCTACAAGTATACGATTCAAAATTTTAAAAATATAATATTTAGTCAGAATAGTATTCAATTAAATTCAAGTGCGTATAGATTTTTCTTTTTAGGTATTCTCTTTAAAATAGGGTCTAGTGAGAGTGAAAATAAGAATAAGAGCATGGTTTTAAACTTCTCATCCGGCCTTAAGGACACCTCCGAATGTTTCCATATAAAGCTATTAGCTGAAGGTGGAATCTGCCAATTCAGAGAGGGAGGACACTTCCTCTCATTCTCTCACTAACAACTCTTACTCCGAAATTGTAGTATAACAACAATTTTAATTTACTTTTCTTTAAATAAATTGTAGTTGTTACCCATGCTAAACAGATAAGTTTGTATGATTAATAAAATTACTAAATCACTTATCTTAATCCTCAGAGAATCAAAAAATATGTAAAGAATCACAATGATTAAAAGTTGTATTATAATCAATAATTGGCAAAAGAAGATCATTTTGGTCTCTAATGTTTGGTTTTCATCTTGTAAATTAAATTCCATAAATCTACCTCTATTACAATAAGTATGTAAGAATATTAAACCAAAAACGTTAAAGAAAAACATAAAAACAGTAGATTGACTGGTCTTTACAATTGGCAAGTATATTTCTAAAGATGTAGTTAAAAGTAATATTAAAGCTAGTGTAGAAAGAATATATGTTTTGTGTGTGACTTCTTTTTTCATGATTTATAATTCATTAATTACAATTTGTGCCATCTGAATAATGTACCTTGGTTATCTTAATGATAACTTTAGAAGCGCCTTTTACCCTAGGAGATCGAACAAGTGTTTTAGAAAAGCCTGATGCAATTGGGTCGATTAAATTAGTAGAATTGAAAGATGATTTGTCCTGCTTAATCAAATCGTCATTGTTGTTGTAATAAAATTCATTCCAATACACACCATCGACTGTTTTCTTAGAATTGTTCTTAAATGTTACACTGTAGCCTACTAAATAGCCAAAACTTGTAGTCTTGGATACATCCTCAACTGCAACTTTACACAGACCCTTGTTTTGTACATCGGCTGTATTGCCGATAATAGCGATGATGACCATTAAAATTAATTTTGGCATACTTTTGAAATTTTGGTTTTAATGCAATTATAATAATTTATTATATAAAAATAAAGTTTTAAAGATCAATAATCATATTAGTAAATATGTATTGAAATCTGGCATGCCTAATCTGTGTTAAAATTTGGACTCTCACAGAAGTTATAATATACAACTTGCTCACCATCCATTACATGCTCAAATGTTATACAATCAAGAATTCCTTTTTTGTTGTTCAATATAAATTTGTGTTTGGTTTTTCTCTCAACTTTTTCAAAATGGAACAACCTAAAAAGGGCATAAAAGCCAAATACATCAATACCTGTAAAAGGCTTTTCACTAGTCATGCCAATTCCTTCAAGTACTTGTTTACAGGCATTGAGTAAAATCTCTAATTCTGCTTTATTGAAATGTGAAGGAGGTTGCTGGAATGCATCGTCTTCACGATATTTTTCTGGCCCTTTCTTTACATAAAGCCATGCTTTGGTGAAAATGTAAGGAAATCGATTAGAAATCATTAGATCTTGCTCAGCTGCAGTAAATTGATCCATTACCTTGTCCAAGGCTTCATTTAGTTTTTTATCCATGGTTTTAATTGCTTAAAATTCTGTATTGTTATTGACAATATTGCTTATTTCCTTGTCTGTTTTTAGTTCTTTTGATGCATATTCGAGTGCATATTTAGATTCAGATACAGCTGCTATTACAACCTCTTTATCTGCTTTTAATTTCTCTGAAGCAAATTCAAGTGCACAACCATATTGTGTCACAGCGGCCATAACAACTTCTTTATCTGCTTTGAATGACTCTGAAGTAAAATCTAAAGCGATACCATTGGCTTTTACTAACATCAAAATTATTTCTTTGTCCTCTTTTAATTGACTGTCTAATAATGTGTAGGCCAGCATGTCTTTTTGGACTGCTTTTAATGCCAACTCTTTGTCATTATAATAGTATTGCACCAATTCTGGTGAAGTAACCCAATTGCAATCATCTAAAATCGATAAAACATCCATTCTGTTTTTAGGCACTTCGAAGTTTTCTATCCTTTCAGCTAAGGCATTTTCGTATGGTATTGTTATACGGTCTCTGCCTGCTATATTTGGGCATCCTGGCATATCAAAGTCGCCATAGGTGTTTAAGGTCATCGGACAATCATTTAAACGGTATTCCTCTAATATAAAACCCGGACTAAAGCCTGAGGACCTGTATAAGAATCGATTTTTATCTAGTAAGTCAAGATCGTGGCAAGGACCTTCAATGTATTTTCCTGCTGCAGTATATAATTCATAAATCTGAAGACCATAACATTGCAAAATCACTAACCCGCCTTGGTCAAAACTTACTTGCATAATATCTGTAAATAAATTTGGAAAGTTCCGGTACATATTGATATCCTTATTTTTGTTTGCCTTTAAATAGTCTAGGTATACAAGCATATCATTTTCAAAAAAATAAAAATCAGTTTGATCAATATCAATTATCCCATCTTTAAAAAGGTTTTTTATATCGTCAAAGTTTAATGCCTCAATTTCTTTTCCAAGGTTTTCAAATGCAATTTTGTATTCTTTTGCAAATCCGAAATCAGAGTTTATTGCTTGATATAAAAAAGCAATACAAAAGTGAAGATCATTGGCTTTAACTCTTTTGATTTTAAATGCTTCTGCAGTAACTCGGTTGCTCATTTTGTATAAAGAATAGTGTTCTTTGTTTTAGGTATTTACAATTTATTATGACAGTAATGTTAATATTAATTAGTATCCTATAATTGAAGGTATCTAATCTAAACAAATTTAGCGGCATTTTTGAAATTCAATTAAAGCAAAATAGATCTATTGCACAAGATCCCTCACAAACCAATAGTCTGTTTGTGGGGTTGATCCCAAAGGGAAATCGTTTTTAACGCCGGTGTTTTTGAAGCCGTGTTTTTCGTAAAAGCCCCTAGCTCTAAAATTGTATTCCCAAACAGATAAAAATAGCACATCGAAACTCTTTTTTTGAGCAAAATCTGTGGCATAATTCATAAGGTCTTTGGCCACATTTGTGCCATGATAAGCATTTAAGACATACAATCTGACCAGTTCAATACACTGGCGATTTTTAAAGGCTTCTACAGGGCAAGCATGTTTAGCATTAATGCGCATATACCCCTTAGTGACACCTTCCTCCTCATACAAAAAGAAGTGGTCTGTATCGTCAAGCAATTCTGATTGAATCTGTTCAGTATTAAAGAAAGTCTTTAATACCCCTTGCATATCAGCGCGTGTACAAGTGTTGCCAAAGGTATCGTCAAAGGTCTTTCTACCAATACTTTGCAATAAAGCAACATCATTTATAGTAGCACGACGGATCATACTTTAATAGCTTATAATCAAACACTAACTTTTTACAAACCTTGCAAAAACTTCAAATACGAATTCACATGCCTATCGGCTTTAGATTCGTAAATGTCTTTGATGGTCACCATAATGCCTGTTTCTTCTACATCGCCAAAGTGGTTATTAACGCAAGTAGGGAAGGTCTTCATGGTAGGGCTGGTGTTCATGTAGGCATTGAACAATGGCGGAATGTTTTCGCCCAATTCTCGCACCTTGCTATTCAACAAATGGTGGCCCTCTTTAAATTCCAATCCCTTTAAAGCCTCTACAAAGGCAGAAGTATCATGGGTTAATGGGAGAGGATTATTCACCGAAATTAACTGCTCCTTATCTGGGAAATAATGGTGCATGAAACTCAAAATCAAATCTCTGGCCTCACGGTTAAAGTGCGTGTACATAGTCACTTTGCCAAAAAAGTAATCCACCTCAGGATACTTTACAATCAAAGCACCCAAGCCATCCCATAAATTATCAAGGCTAAATAAGCCCTTGCGATTGTCTTTACTCGGTTGGTATTTAGGCTGAACAAAAGAACGGCCCAATTCTATGGTCGACAAAAAATAAAACGATTTCATGCGCTCGCTGAACTCATAAATCTCAGTCGTTGCTAAATGGTAAGAACCATCAGCCTGGCGCGCATCCTTGGTCAAAATAAAACGGTAGCCACCAATGATCTCTTTATCCTCAGGCTGCCACACAATCAACTGTTGATAGGCGCTCGGTCCGAAATCAAACTCATCTAAATCGCAAGACTTACCGGTGCCACCACCAGCTTCTCTAAACGACAACTCTCTCAAACGGCCAATCTCTTTAAGCACATTGGGCGCATTATGGCAATTTACAATGTACAATTCATTGCCACTAAAATTGGTAGGTCTAATAAACACAGACTGGTTTAATTCAGCCTCCAATAAGCGACGGTCAATAGGATCAATTATGGCTTCTGGTATCATGTTTATTTCTGTTTAAACTCATTATAAAACGTTTCAAAATCACCCTCAGGATTATCCTTTAGTGTATATACAAAATGGCGCATAGCATTTGCAATTTTATGGTGCTCGCCAATATTCTTAATCAACCAAGCCGGAATAGGCTTACCAAAATGAATGGTTATGGTTTTACCCTTTTGACTAAACATCTCTGAAGGCAAAAGCAACATCTCAATATTCAAACCAATGCCCAAACGCTTACGCCATTTAGCCACTCTGTAAAATCGAGGGCTGTTAACGGCCTCAATAAACACAGGAATCACATCTGATCTGTATTTCACAGACTTGGTAATAAAACTCTTATGCCATTTAAGGTCCATGATTTTACCCTGTTGTTGACGTGACACCATGCCCGCCGGAAAAATCAACGTAGCCTTGTCAGAAGCAAACTGTTCTTCAACCTCCAACAAACTCTTCTTCGCATTGCTACCGTGTTTATTCACGCCCAAAAAGATCCCTTGCAAAGGTTTAACGTTCATTAAAATATCATTCACTAAAAACCTCACATCAGGTCTGATTTTATGTGTTTCACTAATAAATCCCATACCATCTAAACCACCCAAAGGATGATTCGCTGCTAAGATCAAACGACCAGTCTTAGGCACTAAATGGGTGTTTTTTGATTCTAAAGTCACACCAATATCTGCAAAACAAGCACGCGCAAAATCAACGCCTTGCAAACCCTTAGCGCTGGTAAGCATGCGGTTTAATTCTGCTTGACAAATGAGCCTTTCAAAAAAACGGTATAAAAAGCCTGGAATCCACTTAGCCAGTTTTGGGTTTTTATCATAAAAAACCTGTTTAACATTGATTAAAGGGATATCGCTGTTTTCTGCGTTCATACTGCGAATATGCTAAATTTATTCCATGTTTGTTCATATCGAACTCCACTTCCATGTGGAAAATTCTATTTAAACTGACAAGAGCAAACTATGATGCTCATCAATAATTACAATTTATCTTGGTTTTTTAATTTCAAAATCAATTAAATTTGACACATGACTCAGATAACCCCACCCTTTAATTTTAATCAATGGATTGAAGAAAACCGCCATTTGTTGAAACCGCCTGTAGGCAATAAGAACCTAACAGTTGGTGCAGGTGATTTTATAGTAATGGTTGTAGCAGGACCAAACGCCCGAAAAGACTATCATTACAATGAAACTGAAGAGTTTTTCTACCAATTAGAAGGGGAAATCAATGTGCGCATTCAACAAGACGGCAAAGCAGTTGATGTGCCCTTGAAAGCTGGGGATATGTTTTTATTGCCAGGAAAAGTTCCGCATTCACCATCGCGTTCTGAAGGCTCACTTGGACTAGTGGTTGAACGCGTAAGAGCAGGCAAAGGCTTTACAGATGGCTTATTGTGGTTCTGCGAAAAATGCAATCACCCATTGCATGCAACTTATTTTGAACTCAATGACATTGAAAAAGATTTCCTGCCAAGATTTAAAGCATATTATGGCAATGAAGACCTCAGAACTTGTAAGTCATGCGGTCATGTAATGGATACCGATCCAAGATTCGTTTAAGTTTACAAATACGCTTTCCAAGTACCCTTCACAACATTGTATTTAAGGGTAGAAGGCAATGCCCAGAAAAAATATTGATTCAAATGGGTAGCAAATGAGGTTTGCATGTAACAGTTAATGGTACAGCCCTCACAAGCCGAGTGTTTGCCTTGCAAGGCCTTAGCTTGTTTTGCCTCAGGACTATGCCATAAGTCATACAGATTACCATTAATCGGCAAAGCTTCAATACCCAAATGGTAACAAGGTAAAAGCAATTGGTTATTAGGGTCTATTACCACACTGGTATCTGCTGCAAAACACACGGGCGCATTGACTTTATTGCCGCCTCTTTTTCTTAACTCTATAAACGCCTGATTCAAATACACCAGAGGGCGCTTGCCCCAAGCGGCTAATACCTCCAAATCCGCCTCAGATAAAGCTGAACCCACATCGTTGTATTCAAAAACAGGGTTCAAGATTAAAAGCAAATCATTAGGTAAGCAAAAGGTTTCATACACCCTTTGTATCTGATCTATGTTGTGCGGAAAAACAGTAAACAAGACATCGGGTTTTTCACCCAAATCCTTGGCAATGCTTAAAGATTTTACAAAATGCTCAAACACCTTAACCCCTCTGCTCTCGTTGTGTTCATCTTCATCAGGAGAATCCAATGAAAAATGTAACATGTCTATTTTACCCTTCAAGGCCTCTGCCATTTTAGGATACAATAAACAATTAGTTGTAACTGTTGTAATGAATCCCAAAGCTTTGGCCATACTTAATATTTCTGGCAACTGACGGTGCAACAAAGGCTCACCACCAGTAAAATCAATCACCTCAACACCCATTCGTTTTAAGTCTTTGAGGTTGGCTGCAATGTTCTCTAAGGTGGCATAAGGTGATGGTTTCTCCCAAATATCGCAAAAACCACACTTGGCATTACAGCGGTAAGTCAAATAGTAATTACAAACAACGGGCGAAGATCTCAGCGCAATGGGTTTCATATTTCACCTTCAAATTTTCGAATAAACCACTCCAAACCCAAGAGTCCAACAAGGGTGAATAATAGCCATTTTAGATGGATTAAATCTTCAGGCTTTTTCTCTTTATAAGCAATACTCACTACATCAGAACGCTTTTTTAAATCAGCATATAAAGCCTTCAAATCAGCAGGTTTGTAAAGTTGCCCGTTATCTTGTTTGGCCATCTGTCTTAACAAGCCATGATCTGCTTGGGTATTGGTCAATTCCATTTGCAGCGCTTTCACTATGAATTGGCCATTGATGCGTTCATTCACCCCAGTGGCTTCTGCTTTAAATTGGTATACCCCTGGCAATAAATGGCCTAAATTCAATCTGTAAGCCTGTTCGGTTTTGCTCATTTGGTAGGCATAAGCAGGTTTCCCTTTAGCTTGTAAAACCACTTTAATATCAGCAGTATTGATGGGCTCATAACTGGCATTGTACAATTCACCAATTAACTCTGCATTTTGATCTTCCTCAAACACCTGCACAGAAGGATAAACTCTAAACTTTCTGCGGTCTGTTTTGGTGCACAAATACTGTATGGTTTTACTCACCAATTCATTTGTGGCCAAATGGTTTTCATTGTGCATGAAATCATGCAATCTCCATTTCCAAAAACCTTCACCATATAAGAAAGCCAATTTACTATTTTGATTGGCTGCAAAACCCCACATTGGATATACGGTGGCCACATTGCCTATGGTTTGATACAATAAGACCTCTAAACCATTGCCAGGATAATTCCCATAGGGCACTCTTAAAGGCGGCAATTGGTTGATTGTATTAACCGTATTAGGATCCAATACAAAGCCATTAAACCCATTGTTAAAACTGCCTAAGGCATCATTGAAACGACCCTGAGATTTTTCAATTCTTAGATTCGCTTGAAGGCTTGGCAAAAGTTCTATAGCTGTTTGAGGACCCACTATACACCAAGCAGGTAAATTGTTGTTTTGAATAGCTTGCAAAACCGTTTTCGAAGCAGCAGTTCGATTGGGCAATTGGTGTAAAATACAAGCTGAAAAATCACTCCAATTTATTGTGGCGATCTCATCAACTCCAAAACACTTAAGTTCGTAATTTTGATTGGCCTCAATCGCCTCTTTTAAAGCCCCTATATCAGGGTGCAATTCAGGGTATATCAAGGCAATTTTTTCGCGCCCATCAATAATATCAACAAACACATCTTTACGGTTATTGACTGTAGTCAATTCGCCCTTTACACTCGCTATACTCACAACATAATGTTGACTGCCTGGCTTGTCTGCCAACACCGCAGCAGAAAAATTAAGCACCTCAGTAGCTTGCTTGAAAGTGATAGCTTGAGTGTATATGGTTTTGCCCTCGTGTGTAATGCTCAACACACTGGATTCTGATGCGCAGGCATTCGCCTTAACCGTCATTTCAATTGGAAAATAATTGTTCAAATAGGCAATGGCATTATGACGCACTTGTTGCACCATTACATCTTTTTTAAGACTAGTATCACCAAGGCCAACACACATTAATAAACTGTGTTTATTGAGTTGTTTAAACAAAGGATTGCTGCCTTGATTGTATATGCCATCAGAGGCCAAAACCACAGCGCCAACATTGTCGCGACTATAGGATTGGTTAACAAAGTCATACATGGCCGCTATATTCGTGCGTTTGTCTTTAAACACTATGCTGTCTGAAGGCACAAGCTGTGAGCCTAAGTTTAAGTATTCCACCTCGTAGTCATCGCCTAATGCCGCTTGGGCATTTTGCCATTCCTCAATAAAAGCTTTTGAAACAGGTGCTTGAGCATTGACTGATTCAGACACATCCATAACCATTAAGATCTTAGGTTTTTGTTCTGTGTTTAACCATTGCACTAAAACCGGGTTGAGTAAGAAAAAACACAAGAGACTCACCACCAAACATCTGATAGCCGCTAATAGTTTATGCCAAGGTTTCTTTAGGCTGCGCTTGTACAATAAGGCGCTGTAAGCAGCACCGCATAACAAACAAAACACAACAAACCACCAAGGGGTTGAAACCAAAATCTGCATGGCATACAAAGGTATAAGAAATGCTGCAAATTAGGAAGCATCTTACAGCTTCAAAAGCGTTTGTCGTTCAAGGCTTGTTTTGGTCGAAGTCTTACTATAAGGCTAGGGGTTTAAGTTATTTTTGAGCATTAACCCACTGTATGTTTAACAGAATTTTACTTGCCAGCTGTTTCAGTTTACTCCTTAACACCGCTGCTTTTGCTCAAACAACAATGACTTTGCGCAATTGCATTGAGTATGCTTGGTTGAACAATTTAGATGTGCGTCAAGCTATGCTCAACAAGGCTTCAGTTGATATTGATAAATCACAGAGTCGAACCAATATGCTGCCAAGCGTGAGTGCTAATGCCGGTCAAAACTATCAATTCGGAAGAAGCATTGACCGTTTTACCAACCAGTTCATTAACCAAACCATTCGCTCTAACAACATGAGTGTTAACGCCTCCATGTTATTGTTCGGCGGTCTTCAATTGCAAAATAATATAAAGCAAATGAATGCCAGCGCACTGGCCAGTCAGAGCAATATTGAACAAATTAAAAATCAAATAGCGCTTAACATCGCTAATGCCTTTTTGCAAGTTATTCAAGCAGAAGAAAACATACACATTGCAGAATTACAGATACAAGCTACCACTCAGCGTTTAAACAAAGCTCAAAAACAAGTGGATGCTGGTACTGCAGACCTTACCAATTTATTGGGTTTAAATGCTCAATTGGCCAACGAAGAATTGAATTTGATCAATATGCAGAATGCCAACAGTTCAGCCCTATTGAATTTAAGAACCCTCATGCAATGGCCCTACGATCAAGCATTGCTGCTTGAAAAACCCATCATTAAAGACGAAGCCCTCAATGCCTCTCACACCGTTGATGCCATTTATCCTTTAGCCTTGGACCATTTGCCTCAAATTAAAATGGCAGAACAACAAGCTAAAGCCGCCAAATACCAACGCAAAGCGGCTCAAGGTTCCATGTTCCCGAGCATTTCTTTATTTGCCAGTTTAAGCACAGTGTATTCTCAAAGTGCTAAATTGTATTCTAACCCAAGAGTAACTGGTACACAATTAATCGGCTATACTCAAACCAGTCAAGAGGCGGTGTATCAACCAATATATGCCTTTGATATTCAAACCAAAGCCTTTAATAGTCAGCTTAAAGACAATATCGGACAAGGTGCAGGCTTGAGTTTTTCATGGAATGTGTTTAACGGTTTACAAGTTCAACACAACATACAAAAAGCTAAAATCAATTCAGAAATCAGCGACTTAAACTTGCAACGCAACAAAAACAATTTGTTAAACGAAGTCAATACAGCAGTTAACAACTACAAAACGGCACAGTACAGATACAATGCCCATCTAAAAAACACCGATGCTCAAAAAACCAATTTTGAATACATTCAAAAACGATTTGATGCTGGTATGACAGGCATGACCGAATTCACCCAAACCAAAAACAATTACTTACAAGCGCAATCCAACGCCATTCAAGCCAAATATGAATTGGTGTTTAGACATATCATTTTAAACTATTACAAAGGCGAACAAATTCATTTATAATCAAGTATGACCAAGAAAAAAAAGATCATTATAGCCGTTTCTGCTGCTGTTGTTTTACTCATCGCATATAGCATTGCTAAAGGCCGAGGATCAAAAGACATTAAAGTAGCTGCTGAAACTACTGTTAAAAGAGATATTACCGAAGAAGTAACCGCCAGTGGTACTATATACCCAGAGAATGAAGTTAAAATCAGTCCGGACGTGTCTGGTGAAATCATAGACATGTATGTGCAAGAAGGCGATACGGTTAAACAAGGTCAACTCTTGGTAAGAATCAATCCTGATATTTATGAAACCCAATTAGAACAAGCTAAAGCGGGTTTAAATACTGCCAAGGCTAATACCGCCAATGTGCAGGCTCAATTAAATAGAACCAGAGCCAATGCAGAATTGCAACGTAAGAACTTTGAAATGCAGAAAAAGTTATACGACGATAAAGTTATCAGTCAACAAGAATACAATACGGCTGAAGCCCAATATCTAATGTCTGTAGCGGAATTAAAAGCAGCTGAAAAACAATCTTTGGCCAGTGAGTTCAATACGCAATCGGTTGAAGCAGGCCTTAGTCAGGCGGGCAAAACTTACCGCAGAACAACTGTAATTGCGCCTACAAGCGGTGTGATTACTGGCTTGGTATCTAAGAAAGGCGAACGTGTTGTTGGTACAGCCCAAATGGCTGGTACTGAAATGATGCGCATTTCTGATTTGAACAGAATGGAAGTTAGGGTAGATGTCAATGAAAATGATATCGTTAGAATTGATGTGGGCGATACAGCCAATATTGAAGTGGATGCCTACTTGGGTAAAACGTTTAAAGGCATAGTCACTCAAGTGGCTAACAGTGCTAAAGCCAATTTGAGTACCGGTACAGATCAGGTTACCAAATACGAAGTCAAGATCCTTATTTTGCCATCATCCTATGCGGAAGTAATGGCTGAAAACAATGGCAAAATGCCATTCAGACCAGGCATGAGTTCAACGGTTCATATCTTAACCAAAACCGTTAAACAAGTTTTGGCAGTCCCTGTGGCAAGTATTACCCTTAAAGACAAAGACAGCGCTGTAGACGAAAAAGAAGAAGTGGTTTTTGTAGTGAACAACAATGTAGTAATTAAACGCGCTATTACAACAGGTATACAAGATACCCGTTACATACAAATATTGTCTGGTTTAAAACCAGGCGATGTGGTTGTATCTGCGCCATACGAAGCCATTAATTTAAAACTAATGGATGGACAAAAAGTTCAAGTGGTAGACAAAGAAAGTCTCTTTGTGCCTAAAGAATAATCAATGTTTAATCGCTTGGTTAAACCCTGAAATTTGCTGAATGTTCTGAGGTAATTTCTTTAATTTGATATAGGTTAAAGAGTTGTTGCTTAATTGCGAAGCTGGCACATCATTTTTATTGGCATAATACAAATTACCGCTATAATCTATTGCGATTAAGGCACTCAATTGATCAGGTTCAAAAGCAATATTGCCCACTTGCACATTGAATAAAGTATTAAAACGTTTGTCTATCATGAACAAGGCTTTTACATCAATTGGTAAGCCTGACTCATCTGTGTATTGAGCAATGATATTGGTACTAAAGCTTGCTTCTCGGGTGTAAAGGACCCCAAAGGTGCCTAATTGATGCATTTTTATTTCAGTGAATGCATCCGCTTTCTTTTGACCTTTAGCTTTTGCAATGGCATTTTGTTTGTCGCTGATATGGGTCTTGAATTCGGAGAATCTGATTTGGTTATTTTGATTAAAAGCCTGCTCGCGTTTATACCTCAAAGCATTGTATTGCTTATAAGCTTTCATGAATTTTAGTATTTGTTTTTTGTTGGCTTTGTCGTCGCTTACATCGCTAATAAAGGCTTTGATTTTACGGTAGCCATCATTGGTTTTAAGTACAATTTCACAGTAGTCTTTGCCAGCTAAATACATCACCTTGACATCAAAATATTTGGTGTTTTTAATAAAGTTTTCTTGAAAGGCTTTCTTTTGTTCAGGGTCAATAACGGTGTTGAAATTAATGGCTTTTAGCGCCTTCAATTCAGTAAAAATGCCTTGTTCGGTTTTGTCTAATAATTTAAAATATTGTCTTTCAATATTGCGCTCCTTAGGAATGACTTTTTGAATTTTGATATAGGTTTTACCCCTTTTGATTTTTACGCCTTTGAGATGACCATCTTGGTTAAATTCTTTGTTCCAAGTCCTATCCAAATCAACATATAAACCATTGCGTTTGTATACCATCTGACTGCTGATTTGAGCGTCGTTGAGCACAAAATGTTTGGCACTGTAAAAACGCTCGTTAAACAAAGTGGTATCAAACTGATACCTAGATTGAAGGTTTAAAGCATGTTGTATCTTATAAAAGTCTAAAGGTTCAAAAGTAGAAGCAAATACCTGATTGTATAAGTCTAAATCTTGCCATGAATTTGATTCGTAGTCAAAGAAGTAAGACTGTGCGCTATCTTTACTGCAAGGCATATCCACCTTAATTAAGTAACCATCTTTTAATTTGACTGCTTGTTTCTCGCCAGTGGCTTGAAGGTTAAACAGGTATTGATTGCTCAATTGCGTGAATCCATTTTTAAGGTTTAAGCCTGCAAATAAAACATCACTCACATCTTTGATTTGAATCAATCTTAAGTATACCGTGCCTTCAACAGGACTCCCATCGGTTTGCTCAAAACAATTTTCAGGGATGGTAATGGTCATACCCGAATTGGAATACAATACACTTGGCTTCTGATTCGACACTGAAAAATATTCAGTATTAGGGGCTATGCGCGGATACAAAGGATTGAATTCTGCGGTATGCGGAAAGTCTGGTTGAAATGCAGTTTTAAAAGGAATAACCGGTGCTTTGCTCAATTCCACAGATGTTTCTTCGTAAGCATTGGCAACTACTTCGCCTTGGTACAAGCCTTGTAGATGGGCCAATTCAAATTCGGCCAATTCACCTGTATTCGAACAATAGTGGATATTGATGGCACGCACTTCATCATCGTATACCACATAACTCATGGTGAAGGATTGGTCGTCTAAGTCTTCAATGCCCTTGTTGGTGTATACAGAGAGGTTGTCATACAAATACAATTTGCTCAAGGTTTTTAGTTTGATCAATTCTTTTGGCACATCTGTAATACGATCCACACTGATGCCTAAGATTTGCAGACTGGTTTGTTCTTTGATGTAGAGGCAAACTTGTTTTAAATCCTTGGGCAAAAACTCGCCAATAATATGCAGTTCTTTTAAGCTAGGTAAATATGCTAAGGCTTGCATGCCATCTGGTTTGCCATCAATGTATAAATAAACAGTTTCAAGATGTTTGAGCGCTCTTAAATACATCAGTTCATTGAGGTGCTCTTCATTGATTCTGATGTGAAGGGTTTCGATGTTACAGGTGGAGTCAAAACTTGAATCGGTGTAATGGCCTGAAAATTCAAGCAAATCCAATTCTTTGATGTAGGCAGCAATATCACCGGCTTTAAGTACTTTGCGCAAATCAGATGGATCAGCACTCTTAATTTTTAAGGCTTCAATAAAGGTGTATTGAGCAGCGTTTTGGACAAATTGATCAATGTCTTTTGAAGCATTCAATTGCAAATGATCGAATCGATAGTTTTTAACGTCTTTGAGTGAGTAGTAGTCACTTGTTTGAGCGCATAGCGTAAGGCTAAAAAGCCATGTAAATGCAATTAAAATGCTGTGTTTGATCATGCCAGGCCTATGTAAGTAATTTTAACTTGGTACAATGAGTGGAATTGTTGTTTGAATGCCTCTACTGATTGCAAAGGTATTTTAATTTGTGCAGAAAAACACCTCGTGTCATCTAGAACGCTTACTTCTGCTTGAAATTGCCTGAGGGCTACAAATATGGTATTTTCTTGTCCGTATTCGCATTCAACCAAATAGGTTTCAAATATGGTTTTGGTTTGTATAGAACACGAGGCTAATACAGCTTTAGCAGATTCTCCATAAGCTTCTATGAGTCCAGGAACCCCTAAAAGCGTGCCGCCAAAATACCTAACGACTACTACCAAACAGTTGGTAAGTCCTTGGCTAATGATTTGTCTTAATATGGGCTTACCTGCAGAATTTGAAGGCTCTCCATCGTCATTGGCTCTACTAGCTGATTGATCATAACCTAATACCCAGGCATAACAATGGTGGGTGGCATCTGCATAGGTTTGTTTCAGGGCTAATAATTTTTGTTTGATGTCTGTTTCGTTCTCAACTTTGTAAGCAAAGGCCAAAAACTTGCTGCCCTTCATTTTGAATAGGATTTGAGCGTCTTGTTCTATGCATTTATAGGTGGTTTGAAACAGCATTAATACACTAGTAAAATATCCTCTTCTAAGTTAATAATTTCCATAGGTTCTGACTGTATTTGTGGGCCTATAAGGCCATGTCCAAGTACACAGTTTTTAGAGACTATTTTTCGAATCTCATGGAATTGGCCGCTATTGTAAAAACTATTTAGGAGCTTGGCTCCACCTTCAATTACTACACTTTTTACACCATGAGCGAACAAGGTGCTCAACAAGTGTTCGGGTTCAGTATTGTCTACTTTTATCCATTCAATGAGTTGGTCAACTTTGTTGACAATTCCATTCAGAATAAATGTCTTTTGACTTTGGTCATAAATGTGCAAATCTTTACCCTCTGATTTTAAGTCCCAATCTACCACAACTCTAATGGGTTGTTTGCCAACTACTAGTCTATTAGACAATCTTGGGTTGTCTTGCAAGAGCGTTTGAGTACCCACTAAAAATGCATCTTCTTCAGACCGCCATTGGTGCAATTGTTCTAATGCCTTTGCTCCACTAATGTATCTATGCGTGTCGTTGCCCATAAAGCCATCAGCAGATTCAGCCCATTTTAAAATGGTATAAGGCATTTGTTTGCTATAAGCTTTGAAGAATCTGTTGTTAATGGCTTCTGCTTCGGTTTTTAAAACACCAAGACATACCTCTATGCCGGCTGCTTGCAGTTGCGCAATACCTTTACCTGCTACTAATGGGTTAGGGTCAGTGCAGGCAACAACTACTTTTGCAAGCTTATGTTCGATAATTAAATTAGAACAGGGTGGTGTTTTGCCGAAATGTGCACAGGGTTCAAGGCTCACATACATGGTAGCTGAGCTTAAAAGCGCTTTGTTTTGAACCGAGGCTATGGCTTCAACTTCTGCATGAGGACCACCGTAAACCTTATGATAACCTCTACCGATGATCTCATCTTGATACACAATAACGCAACCCACCATAGGATTGGGAGCTACTTGTTTTTTGCCTTTTAAAGCCAAAGCCAAGCATTCTTGCATGTATTTGCTATCTGAGTTTGTTATATTGCGAAAATACTTAAAACTTTGCAATCCATGTTAAGCATTCAATCTGCGTATCAACATTGCCATCAAACATTGTCTAGTATTTTTGGTTCAGACGAAGCGAGAGCTATGGCTAAATGGTTGTTTAATGATAAGTATGACTTATCAGAAGCAGACATTCGCAGCAATGCTGAACACGCTTTTAAGCATGAAGTTGCCCTTGCTCAGGACTTAGAGCGTTTATTGGCCCATGAACCTTTGCAATACGTTATTGGCTATTCGTATTTTGGTCCTGTAAAAGTAAAAGTGGATCAAGAAGTATTGATTCCAAGACCAGAAACTGAAGAGTTGTTAGCCTGGGTTAAAGCTGATGTCATATCTACTGATTTGGTCTTTGCAGATGTATGCACAGGCAGTGGTTGCATAGCCCTTTGGTTAAAGCAGCATTTTCCTCATGCTCAAATAATGGCCAGTGATATTGCCTTGCCCTCTTTAGCATTGGCTAAGCAATCTGAGCTAGATCAATTTGAAAAGCCCAGTATTCAATGGTTGTTGAACGATGTTTTGACGGAAGCTTGGCCCACTCAACTTCCCCATATTGTAGTGTGCAATCCGCCCTATATCATGGCAACAGAAAAAACTCAAATGTTGCCCAATGTGTTGAGCTATGAACCCCATAGAGCGCTGTTTGTAGATGGCTCAGATCCATTGTTGTTTTACAAGCGCGTCATTGATTTGTTTGTGTCATCTGCTGTAATTTATTTTGAATTGAATCCTTTAACTGCCAAAGATTTATTGAGCCATTGCGAGCGTCTAGGTCTTAGCTGTGAGTTGAAATCCGATTGGAGTGGCCATTGCAGATTTGCAAAGATTCACCAAAAAAAGGCTTAACTTTGCCTCATGACTTTATATCCCATTCAAAGGATGAAATCAGAAGCGCCCTTGGTGGCTGTTTTTGCAGTGTTTAGTATTTTCATGAGTTTGTTTTTGTTCCCCAAACTTCTGTTTTTCAGTTTTTTGATTTTTCCTTTAATGGCCCTTATTTATTTAGGTTTAAGAGCATCTAAATTGGGCTTTTTTGGCAAGTCTTGTTTTGTTATGACAGATGAAGAAGGCATTCGTTTTGCTTTTACTGTTTTTTCAACCCCTAAATTCTTAAAGTGGGATCAAATTCAAACAGTTAATTTTCAATTGTACGAAATCAATTTTAAATTGAAAGAGAGTGGCGAAGTGATTTGTTTTGAAACATCTTATTTTGCCGAAGCCAATGATGTAGAGGCCTTCAAACAAGTTGTGCAAACACATTGCACCATGGTTTAGGGCAAAATGCTGATGGGTGTTTTTAAGTAGGTATGAGCGAAGATCTCATCTATTTCTTGATTGTTTACCGCTAAGCAACCTTCAGTCCAATCATCTTTCCAATGGGTTTTAGGATCTTGTGTATCCCACCACAAACCATGAATACAAATATCGCCGCCAGGAGAGACCTTTAAAGCTGCAGCGCGTTTTTTGTCTTCCGCATTAGGATAGGATAGTTTGAGTGATTTATAACCTCTGCTTTTAGGATTTTTAAAACTGATAAAATAAGTACCCTCAGGGGTTTTGTGGTCGCCTTGCTTTATTTTATGACCAATAGGACTAGCCCCCAAAGAGATTTTAAAGACTTTGAATGTATCTCCAAAATACGCGTACAATTTCCTTTCAGATTTTTTGACTTTAAATTTGATAATGGTATCGGTAATGCGAATGTTTCTCAACTCTTCGGGTGTATTGTCTACCACTGCAGGTTGCCTTTTAGGTGGAAATCTGTAGATAGTGTCTTTATACACTTTTGGTTTTGTTCCATTGCTACAGACGTTAAAAGCCATGAGCATTGGCAAAGCCAAACAAAACATGATCATAGACTTGGTGTTCATACTATTTACAACGCTTGTATTGGCGTTTTATTGTGATGGTTTAAGCGACTTGTTCGCGCTTATTTGTTGAGATCAAGTACAAGCCTAAAAAGGTAATACAACCATTAATGATAATGAGTTCAGGCCCTATTTTATAACCATTGAATAACTGCTCAGATAAGTGATTAAAAGGTAAAGTTTGGTGCAGTAATTTTTCGTAGTAGGGCGGGTTACATATAAGGTCTAATACCAATGTTAACAGGGGCCCTAGAAGGCATACCAAAGTGATTTTATTTTGGATCAATTGACGTTTGGTTAAAATGCCAAAGGCAAATAAACCGAGTAATGGACCGTAGGTGATGCCAGCAAATTTAATGATGAACTGAATAATGGATTTGTCATCCACTGCCTTAAACAGCATCACCATTAATAAGAATAAAATGGCAAAGCCTATGTGAACACGCAATCGCTTCTGTTTCATAACAGCTTCTTGATCTGCGCTTTGATTAAAATTGAGTAAGTCAATGCAAAACGACGAGGTCAATGAGGTAATTGCACCATCTACACTTGGGAATAAGGCCGAAATCAAAGCCAATATAAACAGTATACCAATGCTTGCAGAGAACGTATTGCTAAGGGCAATGCTTGGAAATAAATCATCGCCACTCAAGTTCAAGCCTTGGTTTTGAGCATATAAAAATAAGACCCCACCTAAGAGTAAAAACAAAGCGTTTACAAACACTAAAATGCTGCTCATGGTCAGCATGTTCCATTGAGAGTTTTTTAAGGTTTTAACACTGATGTTTTTTTGCATCATTTCTTGATCTAAGCCCGTCATGGTTATGGTAATGAACATGCCACCTAAGACCTGTTTCCAAAAATACAGCGGACTGTTAAGGTCTGTATTGATGATCTTGTTAATGCCTTTGGCTTCTAATAATTGCCAAGTGCCAGACAGATCTGTACCCAAGGCGTTCATAAGGGTAATCAAACATACCACTAATCCAATCAGCATGCCAGAGGTTTGTAAGGTATCCGTAATGATAATCGTTTTAACCCCACCCTTAAAGGTGTAGAGCATTATCAATAGCAAGATCACAAGGGCAGTGCCAATAAAGGGAATGTGCAATTGGTCAAGAATATAAATCTGCAAAATATTGATCACTAAATACAACCTGGCGGTGGCGCCTACAGTTCTTGAAATGATAAAGAAAATAGCCCCAGTTTTATGTGCACTTACACCCAAACGTTTTTCAAGATAAGTGTATATACTGGTTAGGTTCATTTTGTAATACAAGGGCAGTAATACAAAGGCCACAACGATATAGCCTAAGAAATACCCAATGACCAATTGAAAGTAGTGGAAATTGATTTTACCTACATCGCCAGGTACACTTACAAAGGTGACTCCTGATAGCGATGTACCAATCATACCAAATGCTACCAAAAGCCAATTGCTGTTTTTGTTGCCAATAAAAAAGGAGTGGTTGTCTGCATTTCTTGAGGTATAAAAAGCAATGCCTAGCAGCACTACAAAATAGCTTATGACGAAAGTAAATAGTAATATTGGACTCATTATTGAAACAATTTTTAGTTCCACTTGTTGAATAAACAAGTAGAAGAGTATGCTCAAAATTAAGCTTCTGAAATACACAGAAAAAATAATCTTATGGTCATGCTGTCTATTCGCTTGTTCACCTAAACCATCTGTTATGAATAAAACCAATCAAGAATGGCAAAAGATCTTAGATCCTGAAACCTACAGAATCATGCGCGAAAAGGGTACAGAAAGACCCCACACAGGTCAATACGACCAATTTTGGGAAGCTGGCACTTATGTTTGCAAAGCTTGTAATGCCCCTTTGTTTGTATCTGAAACTAAATTTGATGCTGGTTGTGGGTGGCCTAGTTTTTACAAGGGCATTGATTCTGCAGCTATCATTGAAAAACCAGATTACTCTCATGGCATGCACAGAGTCGAAGTCTTATGTGCGCATTGCGAAGGGCATTTAGGCCATGTATTTCCGGATGGTTATAACACCCCTACAGGCTTAAGATATTGCATTAACTCTGCAGCTTTAGGGTTTAAAAAGCAAGAGTAATTATTTCTTTCTAAAGAAGATTTTAATTGGCACACCGTTGAAGTTAAAACGGTCGCGCAACTGGTTTTCCAAGAAACGTTTGTAACTCTCACTGATGTATTGAGGTAAGTTACAGAAGAAAGCAAAACAGACAGATTTTGAAGGCAACTGTTGAATGTATTTAATGCTAATGGTTTTGCCTTTAACACCAGGAGGCGGCGTAGCAGCAACCACTGGCAACAATTGATCATTGAGTACGCTGGTTTTGATCTTATTCGATAAGTTATCGTATACTTTTACGGCAGTTTCAATGGCTTGAAATATCCTTTGTTTATTTAAGGCACTAATGAATACCACTGGGTAATCTGTGAAAGGAGCTGTTCGCTCTTTGATGTGGTCTTCGTAGTCTTTAGCTGTATTGGTTTCTTTGTTGTACAAATCCCATTTGTTAACCAAAACAACAATGCCCTTGCCATGTTTGTGGGCCAAAAACAAGAGGTTCATGTCTTGAGATTCTATACCATTTTGGGCATCCAACATGAGTATGCACACATCGCAATTTTCAATGGCTCTTAAACTGCGCATCACCGAATAGAACTCAATGTTTTCTTCTACCTTAGATTTTTTTCTGATACCTGCAGTATCAATTAATATAAGGTCTTTGCCATAAGCGTTATAGCGGGTATGAATGGCATCACGCGTGGTACCGGCTATGTCTGTAACAATGTTGCGATTGTAGCCTAATAAGGCATTCACAAATGATGATTTTCCAACATTTGGTCTGCCAACAATTGCAATTTTAGGCAATTCGTTGAGCAAATCATCTTCAAAGGTTTTACCATCGTCTACTGGTAAAAGGCTCACTACTTTATCAAGGAGTTCACCTGTGCCGCTGCCGGTGGCAGATGATATAGGAAAGATTTCGTCAAAACCTAAACCGTAAAATACTGCGGTTTCGTTGATCAAATCGTAATTGTCAACTTTATTGACCGCCATGACGACTGGTTTTTTGGCTTTTCTTAGAATTTGAGCAAACTGTTGATCAAGGTCTGTAACCTCTGTTTGCACATCGGCCATAAAAATAACCACACTGGCTTCTTCAACTGCAATTTGTACTTGTTCTCTGATGGCTGTCTCAAATAAGTCTTTACTGTCTCTCACATAACCACCAGTGTCAATTACCACAAAGGTTTCTCCGTTCCATTCAGAGTCGCCGTAGTGTCTGTCTCTAGTAACACCACTAAAGTCATCAACTATGGCTTTTCGCTCGCCTGTTAAACGATTGAATAAGGTTGATTTCCCAACATTTGGTCTTCCGACTATGGCTACTATTCTTGACATGAGACCGCGAAAATACTAAATATTATTGGCATTGAAAATCATTCTATGGGGATATACTAAAATCGAGTAACTTGCGTTGCTACTATTATGCGCATTTCTACAAGATTTTTCCTCGTATGCTTTTTGCTTTGCTCTCTACTTTTCAAACAAGAACTTAAAGCCCAAGCCACCGCTCAATTTATGGGTAAAACTTACAAAGTATACCCTCAAATCATTAACAGTTATTACACCAATGTGAACTTTGATGTTGAAGATCTTAGGTTTTATAACTTAGACATTCCACCTATAGTTGGTCAATTCACGGATGGGGAATATTTACTGTATTCAAAACGCTTTGATTTGAAAAACAAACGCATAGTGAATAATGAATATGTGTACGATACCATCAGAAAAGTATTTGCCATTATACCCATCAAAAACAACAAAAAAGAAGGTATTGTTACTGTTTACGATGAGGGTACCCAATTGCCAGTCTATAGAATTCCCTACAAAAATGACATGATTGATGGTCATTTTGTGCTCTATGAAACAGCATCGAACATTAGACCACATCGATATTCAAGGCATTCCAGATATGATTGGGAAGAGAGTTACTATGAAGATGCAAATATTTTTTTAAAAGGCTACAGCGCAGTACCCGTTAAGGCTAAAAAAATTGTGTTAAATTACAAGGAGGGTTTTATTGATGGTGTTTTGACAGTCTATTCTTGTACCAAAAAAGACACCGTATTAGTTGACAGCATGACCCTTGAAAAAGGTTGGTTGCAAGGTTTAAAAACCAAATACGATTACCAAATGTACAATAAACGCATTACCAAAATTGCCTCAACGTTTACGCATTACAAAGACAATGCAGAAATTGGGCATACAAGCAATTACAATTTTTTAGATCAATCCAGAAAAGTTAGCGTTTATGATGATAATACTGATTTGTTAGCTGAATACGAATACAGTCAATTTAATCGCTTGAAAAAAGCCACTTTATATGGCTTAGATAGCATAAAAAAGTACTACCCTAATTACAAGGAGATTGCAAATTTTCCTGATGTGACCCCTGATTATGAATATGACGAAGGCGGTTTATATGCAGCGGATCAATTGGTCATGTATTATAAGGACAATAAACAAACTGATTTTGCAATCAAGTATGATAATTTCGTGAGTGTGAATTTCTCTGCATTAGAGCGCTTTAATTACAGAGATACCATTATGATGGGTAAGTTTTTCAGAATTAAAACCTATGATACTTATGATAAAATTGTAAGTACTTGTTATTTGATTGACACCTGTACTTCTAAAATAGGATCCAAATCTTGCGCTAAGGTTTATACACGTTCATTTGAGTTTAAAAAGTTAACATCAGCGAATTATACTGAAAAAACCAATTTGTATTACCAAATGAACCCGAACGAAACGGTTCAGAATGTGGCGATTAACACGACTGTTAAAAAGGGCAAAATAACTCAAAAGTATTATTACGCCCCTTTGAATTACCATTATTACAATCATACGTTTACTAAGGGCAAGTTTGCTGGTGCGCGTTCCTATTATAAAGTGCAAGGCACAACGTTAAATGGGTCTATTATACATTACTTAAAGGTGCCAATGAAATACGATAGTTTAATGTTGATTGATACCATTATGTTTAAAGGTCAATACACTTATAAATTAGATAAACTGTTTTATGATTCTTACACCAAGTTTTTGTTAACCACAGATAGGAACTCAAGTTGGTCTTCATCTAATGATAAATACGATTTCTTTGATTTATTGACTTCTATGCTCAGTTATTTTGAATTAATTCCTAATCAACACAAGGCCATTTATGTGGGTAGACAAGCCTTTACAGGTAATGTTGAACTGAATTGGCATTATAAAAGACGTCCCAATAACTTTAAGGCTAAAATGTATGAAATCAAACAAGTATGGGCTTTAAAACCTACGCTTGTTATTGAATTGGATGTTGAAGCAAGAAAGACGCTTTTAAGCGCTAACAAATCGAAATTAATTGCCCCTACAAAACGCATTAAAATCAATTCAGGTTTTGGCGCTTTTACCGGTACTTATTCAATGACAGATATTTTTGACCACAGCAGTACTTATACGCACTACTATGACAACAAGTTAAATGATGATATTGAATACAGTTTGTATACCAGTACTAAAAACAAATACAATAAGGCTATTCAATTTAAGCATTTACAAAGAGCCGAAACCTCTATGATGAATTATGAGAATGGCAAAAAAGAAGGCCAATGGCAGCTCAATACAGAAAGCAATTATTCCAGTGGTTTAACCCAATTGGTATTTCACAACAATCAACTTAACGGAACCCAATACCAATTTAAAAATAATTCTGGATACAAATGCTTGAGCAGAGTCTATGAAATGAAAAACGACACAATTAATGGGGCCATTTGGAAGTTGTCAAGAACTGGTTATCCGATTTCTAAAGGTTACTTTAAAATGGGCATACCTGATGGGCAGTTCATCCGTTACAATGTGAGTGATTTTAGAGTACGCGATACCGCCAAGTATGTTTCGGAAGTGATTCCATTTAAGCATGGGTATTTAGATGGTACTTATAAACTATACAGAGATACCAACAACTTAAAATACACGGTTCAATTATCGATTAAAGACTCAATGTTTTACTCTGTTTTCAAATCCAATTCAAGATCATACGATGACGAGCATAACTATGAATCAAGAAGAATAAGAGTTGAAGAGCAAAACAACAAATTCTTCAATGGCCATGATTTCATGGACAATCTACCGAGTCGCTTTAGATCGGGTTACTATACCTATTACTACAAAAGTGGCTTTGTGTTTAAGAAAGGTCAAAAGTCCTACTCAGACCCTACAGGGCTTTGGTCTTTTTACAGAGAGGGTCAAGGCAGATTGTTCAAAACCATCGACTTTAAAGATTCAATGGTGTATTTGAGCAAAACAGATTCAATTTCAACTGTAGGTTTAGTTAAAGCCTATTACGATAATGGTCAATTAATGTATGAGGGCTGGGCACAGAATATGGACACCAAATACACTTGTGAAAGTGAAGCAGACATGCCAACTGAAGAAGACCATTACTTATCGTTTTACGATGAAAATGGTAAAAGCCTGTTGGAGAATGGCAGTGGTGTTATAACGGAATTACAAGCCTCTGGCCATAAACTCAAAGAAGGTCGTTTAGACCAATATAAAAAACAAGGTGTTTGGGTGTATTACAACAACTATGGCCAAGCAGAAGCAATGGGTTTATATGAGAATGGTTTAAAAGTAGGCCGATGGATTACTGGCGACTTAAGCGGTTTGCATTTGAGTGAAAAGGTTTGCTTTATGAGCAATGAAGAATACTTCGATTGGATTGCTCAATACGGAGGGGATTTAAACTTTAAAGAAGAGTTTTACAACAAAGGCCAATTGATTCAATCTAACGGGGTAGATACCATTAGACGTTAATCATAGCTACAATTTGTTCAAGGTAGAGGGCATCTACTTCATCGAAAGTGTTGAAGTAGATGCTATCAATATCCAATACTGCCACAATTGTACCTTGCTTAAACACAGGTACAACAATTTCGGAGTTGCTTTCAGATGAACAGGCAATATGCCCTTCAAATTCATGTACATTGGGCACGATAATGCTGTGTGCTTTTGCCCAAGCTGTGCCACAAACACCTTTGTTAAAGCCAATGCTTGTGCAGGCTACAGGGCCTTGAAATGGCCCTAATGTTAAACGTTCACCATTGACAAAATAAAAACCACACCACCAATGTTTGAAGGCTGTTTGAATAGCGGCGCAAACGTTGGCGTAATTGCTTAATTCAGATGCATTAGGGTCTATTAACGCCGCTATTTGCTTAACTAAGCTTTGGTAAAGGGCATGTTTCTCAGCTTGGCTAAGCGACATTATTCTTCAGAAAGAAATGGATAACGGTAGTCTTTAACTGGCACCAAAGTTTCTTTGATGGTTCTGGTACTGGTCCAACGCAATAGGTTGGCTTTGCTACCTGCTTTGTCATTGGTTCCACTGGCTCTGCTTCCACCAAATGGTTGTTGACCTACAACAGCACCTGTTGGTTTATCATTGATGTAGAAGTTACCGGCTGCATGTTTTAAGTACTCTGTTGCTTGAGTTACCGCATAGCGGTCTTGAGCAATGATAGCACCTGTTAAGGCGTATTCACTTGTGCTGTTAACCAATTCAAGGGTTTTCTCAAATTCATTTTCAGGGTATACATACAAGGTTAATACTGGCCCAAAAATCTCTTCGCACATGGTTTTGAATTTAGGGTCTTCAGCTACAATAACCGTAGGATCTATAAAGTAACCTTTGCTTTTGTCGTAAGTGCCACCACAAATGATTTTGGCTTTAGGATCGTTTTTAGCTATCTCAATGTAATTCGCAATTTTGTCAAAGGCTCTTTCATCGATAACAGCGTTCACAAAGTTTCTAAAGTCTTCAGTAGGACCCACTTTCATGGTCTTCACTTCAGCCACTAATTTTTGTTCAATACTAGACCATAAATTAGAAGGGATATAAGCTCTTGAAGCCGCAGAACATTTTTGACCTTGGTATTCGAAAGCCCCTCTGGCCAAAGCAGTTACAGCGGTATCAACATCAGCAGATTTATGGATCAACACAAAGTCTTTGCCACCAGTTTCGCCTACAATTCTTGGATACGTTTCGTATTTGTGAATGTTAGCGCCAATGTGGTTCCACATGGTTCTAAATACACCAGTTGAGCCGGTAAAATGCAAGCCAGCAAAATCAGGATGATTGAATACGATATCGCCCGTTTCAGGGCCATCAGTGTAAATCAAATTGATAACACCATCTGGTAAGCCAGCTTCTTTAAATAAAGCCATGATCACGTTAGCAGAATAAATCTGAGTGAAGGCTGGTTTCCAAACCACCACATTGCCCATCATCGCCATACTACTTGGTAAGTTGGCGGCAATGGCTGTAAAGTTGAATGGGGTAACGGCAAAGGTAAAACCTTCGAGTGCTCTGTGTTCTAAGCGATTCCAAATACCTTTGCTGTTGGCACTAGGTTGATCACCATAAATCTCAGACATATATTGCACATTGAATCTTAAGAAATCTATTAATTCACAAGCGGCATCAATTTCAGCCTGATAAGCATTTTTAGATTGGCCTAGCATGGTAGCTGCATTCATCTTTGCGCGGTAAGGACCGGCTAATAATTCAGCGGCTTTTAAGAAAATACTCGCTCTTTGTTCCCAAGGCATATTTTCCCAAGCTGGTTTCGCTGCAAGCGCTGCGTCAATAGCTTGGTGCACATGTTTGGCTTCACCTAAATGAAAGCTGCCAATTTGATGGTGTAAATCATGTGGCGGAAAAATGGCTTGAGTATTACCAGTTCTTACCTCTTGTCCGTTAATGAACATAGGAATATCAATCACTTGACTTCTGGCTTCGGTTAAAGCCTGTTTAAGGGCTAATTTTTCTTTACTGTTTGGCGCGTAATCTAAAACTGTTTCGTTTATCGCGTTTGGAATTTTAAAGAATCCGTTCATATGCTAAAAGGTTTTTGCAAAAGTATAACAATTTGACCGCTCAAATCAAGCGCTCATTCAGGAAATTAGTAGCGGTCTCTATCGCGTCTTTTTTTCGGGCGATCAGAATTGGCTTGACTTCTTTTGGCAAAATGTCCAGAAGGTTTGTCACCGCCGCCTCTGTTGCTATCTCTGTTGCCATAGCTATTGCCATCTCTGCCACCTTCTCTTCTGTTGCCACCTCTATCGCGACCACCTCTATCTCTGAAGTTGCCTCCACCACCACCGCCATAACCGCCGCCACCTCTGTTGCGACCGCCTTTGCGTTCTGATGATACTTCAACTTGAATCTCTCTGCCTTTGTATTTTTTGCCAGCAAATGCAGACATAAATTCGTCTACTATGCTGTTGTCAACTTCAACAAAACTGTAGGCATTCATTAATTCAATTTTGCCCAACTGCGCTTTTTTGTGGCCAGAAGTATCTAAAATGAATTCTAAGAAAGCAGCTTTGTAGAAGCCATCTTTTTCGCCTAAGCTCATAAATAAACGGGTGTAATTGCCATATTCTCTGCGTTTTTCAGAGTTGTTCAAATCACCAGCCTTTTCGTAGTATTTTAAGAAACGATTAAACTCAAGCGCTGCCATTCTTTGAATCAATTCTTCTTTGCTCATGTGGCCTAACTGTTCAGTTAAGTCAGATAAATACAATTCGTAATCGCCATGGCTAATGTCTACATGTTTTAATTTTTCAATGAAAGCAAAGAACTGACGTTCTACTACTTCTCTTCCGCTAGGAATGTCTAACTTATCAAATTGCACCTTCATGAGGTGTTCGATGTCTCTGATTTTACCAGTGTCTCTGCCTGAAACAATACTCATACAAACACCTGATTTTCCGGCTCTGGCCGTTCTACCGCTTCTGTGTGTGTATACTTCTGGCTCGTCTGGTAAAGCGTAATTGATTACGTGGGTAATGCTGTCAACGTCAATACCTCTGGCGGCAACGTCTGTAGCAATTAATAGGGTAAGGGTTTTTTCTCTGAATCTACCCATTACCTTGTCTCTTTGCTGTTGACTTAAATCACCGTGAAGTGCATCAATTTCATAGCCTTCTTTTAATAATTTTTCAGCGATGTCTTGAGCCTCCATTTTTGTTCTGGTAAAAATGATACCATACATGCCTGGATTGAAATCAATTAAGCGCTTTAAAGTTTCGTATTTGTGAGACGCTTGACATTGGTAAAAAACGTGCTTGATGTTTTTGGCGGTTTCAACTGAATTGACTTTCACTTCAACCGGCTCAGACATAAACGTTTGAGAAATACGCTTTACTTCTTTAGGCATGGTAGCACTAAATAACCAAGCGGCTTGTCTTGATGGGGTGTGAGACAAAATGAATTCAATGTCTTCTCTGAAACCCATGTTCAACATTTCGTCTGCTTCGTCGAGCACAATGTGGGTCACTGCATCTAACTTAACCGCTTTTCTTTCGATTAAGTCGATCAATCGGCCTGGTGTAGCCACCACAATTTGAACGCCTTGTTTGATTTGTCTGATTTGAGTTTCAATAGAGCTGCCACCATAAACGGCGACATGTCTAAAACCATCAAGGTATTTACCATAGGCCTTAAAATCATTGGCAATTTGAATGCACAATTCTCTGGTAGGGCAAATGACCAAACCTTGAGCTTGGCTAGAATGCGTATTGATTAGGGACAAAAGGGGTAAACCAAATGCCGCTGTTTTTCCGGTGCCTGTTTGTGCAAGACCTACAAAGTCTTTGGTGCCTTGCAGCAATACTGGAATAGCTTGTTGTTGGATGGGAGTAGGATTGACGTAGCCAAGATCACTTATCGCATCAAACACGGGTTGACTTAAACCCATGTTTTGAAATGTAACTGTCATAAAGAAGCCGCAAAGGTACAACAATTTATCGAATAAATTGCTTGAACTCTTAAATACCAATACCATTCCCATGGTTTACGACCTCAATATGGCCTGATTCATCGAAATTAAACACTGTAAAAAAAGGCTTATTTTTGCGGCAGAAACATGTCAGAACAACAGCATTCTAAAACCATTAAAGCCTTGGCTCAATCGTTGGGGTTTGTGAGTTGTGGCATTTCTAAAGCAGCGCATTTGTCAACCGAAGCCAAGCGAATGGAGCAGTGGTTGAGCAAGGGGTATCAAGGCGAAATGCACTACCTCGAACAACATTTTGATAAACGCTTAGATCCAAGACTTTTAGTGCCGGATGCTCAAACAGTTGTGAGTCTGATGTACAATTATGCCACTGCTTTTAAACCTTCAGAGGGTGCTTTTAAAGTTTCAAAGTATGCTTTGGGCGAAGATTACCACCAGGTTGTAAAAGACAAATGTTATGAGTTGGTAGCTCAGCTGCAAGCGGCAATTGGCCAGTTCAATGGTCGTGTATTTGTAGATTCAGCGCCAGTTATGGAGAGGGCTTGGGCAGAGCGCAGTGGTTTGGGTTGGATTGGTAAACATGGTTTATTGATCAATAAACAAATGGGCTCATATGGATTTTTGGCAGAGCTGATCATTGACTTGCCATGCGAGCCAGATGGCCCAACAACTGACCATTGCGGCACTTGTACCAAATGCATTGACGCTTGTCCTACTCAGGCCATATTACCCGATAAAACGCTGAATGCAAGCCATTGTATTTCCTATTTAACCATTGAATTAAAAGACCAAATTCCAGAGGCCTTCAAAGGGCAAATGCAAGATTGGATTTTTGGCTGTGATATTTGCCAAGACGTATGTCCCTGGAACCGTTTTGCCAAGCCTAATCAAGAGCCGAGGTTTGAGCCTAATGCCTTTTTTAACACCGCCAAAAAAGCAGAGTGGATAGAAATAACCGAGGAAGTCTTCAATCAAGTTTTTGACAAGAGCCCACTCAAACGCAGTCAATACAAAGGGCTAAAACGAAACATTCAATTTCAGATAGAAGCCCCTGAAAAATAGGCCATCTGTGTACTCTTTTAGGTCTTTAATAAAGGCTGTTTTAGATTTGTTTTATGCAACAAAATAAGCCCATTCACGCTTGGTCTAACTCAGACAAACCCCGCGAAAAACTCATGTTACATGGTCGAAAAAGCTTAAGTTCAATCGAGTTGTTGGCCATATTAATTGGCCACGGCCATCAAGATAATTCTGCGGTTGATATTGCAATGGCCATTATGAAAAAAGCCCAGAACCATTTGCCCAATATTTACCGCTGGGAGGTAGATGATTTTTGCAAAATCAAAGGTTTAGGAAGAGCTAAAGCCATTGGCATCATTGCGGCATTAGAGCTGGCCAATCGCAAGAGTCAATTAGACGAGCAACCTAAAACCCGCATTACCTGTAGTGACGACGCCTACAACGCTATGCGACATGTTTTAGAGGACCTTAATCACGAGGAGTTTTGGATTGTAACATTGAACCAAAAAAACAATGTCATTGCTCAACATAAAATCAGTGAGGGGGGTATTACTGCCACTGTGGTTGATCAACGTAAATTGTTTAAAAAAGCCATAGACGATAAAAGTACCGGTATGATTTTGTTTCACAACCATCCATCGGGCAATCAAATGGCCAGCGAGCAAGATATTCAACTCACCAAAACCCTTCAGGCAGGAGGTAAGTTGCTCGATATTAGTGTGTTAGATCATATCATTGTGGCCCAAAATGCCTATTACAGTTTTGCTGACGAAGGCCTCTTATAATTTTTTTGAAAATCAGCGTTTTATGTAGTAACTTTGCGGATTCCATCAACTGTGAAGTCCTTCTTCTTGTATATTGTTTTAATCTTAGCTTTAAGCGCTTGTTCAGAATATGGCCAAGTGGTTAAGAAAGGTAGCGTAGACGATAAGTACGCCATGGCTAAGAGATTATATGCCAAGAAGGATTATGTTAGGGCTTTGCCTTTGCTTGAAGATTTATTGGCCGTATACAGAGGGAAAGAACAGAGCGAAGAAATTTATTATTACTACTGCTACAGCTACTACGGACTTGGTCAATATGAATTAGCAGCCTATCACTTTAAAAATTTTACTGAAAATTATTTCAACAGCAAGCACATAGAAGAGTGTTACTTCAGATATACCAACTGCTTGTACAAAGATGCTTTGGATTATTTCCTTGATCAAAGTTCTACCACCAAAGCCATTGCTGAAATTCAATTGTTTTTGAACCAATATGCCAATTCCAACGGTATATATGAAATCAATAGCAGTGTAAAGACTGTTAATGGCGTTAAACAAACAGTTAATGATACCATCACTTTCAAAGACCAATGCAATTTGGAAATGGATGAGTTAAGAGGCAAGCTCAAACAGAAAGCGTTTGAATCAGCCATGTTGTTCTATAAAATTGAAGATTATGTGGCTGCAATCACTTCTTTTAAGAATGCGGTCAAAGATTTTCCAGATATGGACAACAAAGACCAAATAGAATTCTTAACGGTTAAGGCATCTTATTTGTATGCGCATCATAGCATTGATGAAAGAAAGGTTGAAAGGTACAATGCAGTATTTGATGAATACAAGGTTTTTATCAATAACAATAAAGCCAGCAATCCTTATTATAAAGAGGCCACAGCCATTAACGAAAAGGCTAAAGAAGAGTTAACCAAACACAAAACATTACATAAAATTCAATAACATGAAAGATCAAAAAGTGTCACCAAGCGCTGAAGCTCGTAACTTAAAAGATTTAGAAAACGGTACCGGCAACATTTACATGTCTGCTGTCGTTATTGCTAAGAGAGCCAATCAAATTTCTCAATCTATTAAAGAAGAATTGAGCAACAAATTGTCAGAGTTTGCATCAGAGCACGACAATCTTGAAGAAATCCATGAGAACAGAGAGCAAATCGAAATTTCTGCTTCTTATGAGAAAATGCCAAAACCAACTTTATTGGCTACTCAAGAGTATTTGAACGATAAAATTTATTATCGTCTGCCTGATGAAGACGCTCAAGGATAAGCGCGTTTTAATTGGTGTTTCAGGTAGTATTGCTGCCTACAAAATCGCCTTTTTAGTGCGTCTTTTGATCAAACAAGGCGCTCAAGTAAAGGTGTTAATGACGGCATCTGCCAAGGCGTTTATTCCGCCAGTAACACTTGCCACACTGAGCAAAGAGCCTGTTATATCAGACTTTTACAAAAACGAATCAGGTGAATGGCATAACCATGTTGAGCTTGGTTTGTGGGCTGATGTGTTTGTTGTAGCCCCAGCCAGTGCTAACACCATTGCTAAAATGGCCAATGGCATCTGCGATAATATTTTATTAGCCACCTATTTGTCTGCCCGTTGTAAAGTTATGTTTGCCCCAGCAATGGACTTAGACATGTACCAACATCCGGCAGTTCAAAACAATATAGCAAAACTGCAAACTTACGGCAATCATTTTATAGAAGCAGAGACCGGAGAATTGGCTTCAGGACTAGAAGGGAAGGGTAGAATGGCAGAGCCGGAAACCATCCTTCAACACATTCTTCATCATTTTGGCCAGAACTGATTTTAAAGGCATACAGGTACTGATTACTGCCGGACCTACCTACGAAAAGCTAGATCCAGTCAGGTTTATTGGGAATTATTCAACGGGTAAAATGGGCTATGCATTAGCCGAAGTTTTAGCCGATTTAGGCGCCCAAGTGCATTTGGTTTCAGGTCCAGTTCAGCTCAGTCTTAAGCATCCAAATGTGCAGGTATATGCTGTAGAGTCTGCGCTTGAAATGTACGATGCCTGTGTGCAATTGTTTCCTAAATGCCAATTGGCGATTATGTCTGCAGCTGTGGCAGATTACAGACCTGCCCATAGAGCAGATAATAAAATCAAAAAACAAGCCGATACTTTACAAATCGACTTGGTTAAAAATCCAGATATTTTAGCCCATTTAGGGGCCATTAAAACCAGCGAACAAATTGTAGTTGGTTTTGCCTTAGAAACTGAAAACGAATTGGAAAATGCGACTCAAAAGTTAATCAAGAAGCGCGCTGACGCCATTGTTTTAAATTCATTGAGAGATCCTGGCTCAGGTTTTGGATCTGATAACAATAAAATTTCAATTATTCTTCCAAAAGGTGTTATTTTTGAGTTTCCATTGAAAGACAAACATTCAGTGGCCAAAGACATTATCGAATGCATACAAGACCATTTGCTTCACTCATAATCTGCCTCTTGACTTGCTTTACAGTGAGCATTAGCAATGCCCAAGATATTGAAGCCAAAGTATCTGTTATCTATCCTAAAATTCAGATTTCAAATACACAAATATTTAAGTCTTTAGAGAGTTCTATTTCTCAATTCATCAATCAACGTTTATGGTGCAATGATAAACTCACCAATGTTGAGCATTTAAAAGTGAATTTGCTGATAGACATTACCCAATATGAGTTGAATTCCAATAACTTCAGTGGTACCATTCAAATCCAAGCCACCAGGCCGGTTTTTGGCAGTACTTATTCTACTGTCATTTTCAACCAACTGGACATGGACTTTAATTTTACCTACCAAGAGTTTCAGGCCATGGAATTTCAGCAAAGTGCCAATGTATACAACCTAACAGGTATGTTGGCTTTTTATATGAATGTGATTGTGGGTTTGAATTATGACTCCTATTCTTCTGAAGGCGGAACACCATACTACGTAAAAGCCCGAGAAATTTTAAATGCCAGTCAAAGTATTGATGGCTGGAGAGCCAATGATGGTCAAAGTCTTAAAAACAGATTTTATTTGATTGATAACTTAACCAATGATCGTTATTTATCAGTTAGAAAGAGTTTTTACCAATACCATTTGAATGGGCTCGATCAAATGCATAAAGATGTAGTGAAGGGGCGCGATGAGTTGTATAAATCTTTAGAGAATTTTCAGGAAGTCACCCGATTGTTTCCAAATTCTATGTTGGTAAAAGTGTTTTTCAATGCCAAATACCGCGAATTAATTGAAATATTTAAAGGGGCGCCAGCAGCTGATCAAACCAAAGCCATTGAGCTCTTGTCAAAAATGGATCCCGCTAATAAAAGTTTTTACGACCAGATCAAAACACCATGAGTTTTTCTGAGCTCTTAATGACCGATTCGGTCGCAACCTTATTGCAAAATTATTGTCATGACCATGCCTACAGTGAAGTGGTAGTGTTGTGTGATTCGAATACTCAAGTACATTGTTTTCCTCATTTGCAAAAGGCCTACAAGCACATTGTTATGCCAGCGGGGGAACAATATAAAACGCTTAGAGCGGCAGAAAAAATTATGGACCAATTAATGGCCCTCCAGTGCAGCAAACAGGCATTGTTGGTCAACTTGGGTGGTGGCGTAGTGACTGACATGGGCGGTTTTGTGGCCTCCATATACAAACGAGGCATTCCATTTATCAATGTGCCCACTACACTGATGGGTATGGTAGATGCTGCTATAGGCGGTAAAACAGGCGTAGACCATGCTTTTGCTAAAAATATCATAGGCAGTATCTATCATCCAAAAGCCGTTATTCTTGATCTTAAGTTCTTGAATACCATGCCTGCGGTTGATACTCTTTTGAGTTTTGCAGAAATTTTTAAAATAGCCATTATAGCTGATGCGCGGTTGTGGCAAACGCTTGTTCAAAATCCTTGGCCAAGCCCCAACAGTGAAGCTTTAAAAGCCATTGTGAAAAGCGCAGTTCAAAACAAAATCCATCTGGTTGAGCAAGATCCCTATGATGCTTCAGTCAGACAACTTTTAAATTTTGGACATACCTATGGCCATGCCTATGAATCATATGTGTTAAACCAAGGCAGTAGCACGAGTCATGCTGATGCAGTGCTTTGGGGTATGCGTCAAGAAATAGCTTTGGCTGTGCATTTGGGGGTTTTAAACAAAGACAAGGCTTTAACCATGCTAAATGGGCTTGATCAATTTGATTTTCCAAGTAGCCAATGGCAACCTGACTTTAACGACTTACTCCCTTTTTTAATGGCCGATAAGAAGAATTCACAGCATACAATTGGATTTTCATTGCCAATTGATCTTGGTCAAGGGCAGATCCAGATTCAAGTCAATGTGCAGCAATTAAAGAATTGCTATTCGTTGCCAATAATCTAAAAAACATTCGTAATTTGCAGGGGTAAACAGTATGAGTGCTCAGACACAAAAAGATATGAATAAAAGAGCGTTATTAGAGCAAAAAAGACAAGCGTCTTTATTGGGCGGTGGCGAAGATAGAATCAAGTCACAACACGCCAAAGGCAAACTAACAGCCAGAGAAAGAATACACTTCTTATTGGACGAAAACAGTTTCAATGAAATTGGCGCTTTTGTAACCCATCGCAGCAATGATTTTGGCATGCAAAATCAAAAGTTTTTAGGGGATGGTGTAGTAACCGGTTACGGTACCATTCACGGCAGATTGGTCTATGTGTTTTCACAAGACTTTACCGTATTTGGTGGTTCTTTGAGTGAAACCCACGCAGAGAAAATTTGCAAAATCATGGACTTAGCGCTTCAAAACGGCGCACCAGTTATCGGCTTAAACGATAGCGGTGGCGCTAGAATTCAAGAAGGGGTTGTGTCTTTGGGTGGCTATGCCGATATCTTTTATAGAAACACTATTGCAAGTGGGGTAATACCTCAAATATCTGCCATCATGGGCCCGTGTGCCGGTGGTGCAGTGTATTCGCCTGCCATCACAGATTTTATTGGCATGGTTGAAAACAGTAGTTATATGTTTGTGACTGGGCCTAACGTGGTTAAAACAGTTACCAACGAGGAAGTGAGTTCAGAACAATTGGGCGGCGCTTCCGTGCATTCTTCTAAATCTGGTGTGGCTCATTTTGCATTTGCCAATGAAGTAGCATGTTTAACAGGGCTTAAGCAGTTATTGTCTTATGTGCCTCAAAATTGCGAAGAGAAAGCACCTGCTTTACCTTATCAAATTGGCAACGAAACGCGCGAACAACTCAGCAAAATAGTGCCTGAAAATCCTAATCAACCATACGATATGCGCGAGGTGATTGAAGGCATAGTGGATGAGAATAGTTTCTTCGAAGTACATAAGAATTTTGCGGATAATATATTAGTAGGCTTTGCCAGATTAGCTGGTAAAAGCATTGGTATTGTGGCCAACAATCCTGCAGCTTTAGCAGGGGTGTTGGATGTTGATTCATCTACTAAAGGGGCCAGATTTGTTCGTTTTTGTGATGCCTTTAACATTCCACTTTTAGTTTTAGAAGATGTACCTGGTTTCTTGCCAGGAACAGATCAAGAATGGAATGCCATTATTACCAACGGGGCTAAGTTGTTATACGCCTTTAGCGAAGCCACTGTGCCGCGTATTACTGTCATCACTAGAAAAGCTTACGGCGGTGCTTACGACGTTATGAATAGCAAACACATTGGCGCTGATATGAACTACGCTTGGCCAAGTGCAGAGATTGCTGTGATGGGCGCAAAAGGTGCAGCTGAAATCATCTTCAAAAAAGACATCAGTTCTGCTGATGATCCCAATCAAGCTTGGAAAGAAAAAGAAGCAGAATATGCTGAAATATTTGCCAATCCATACAGAGCTGCAGAACGCGGTTTCATTGATGAAGTCATTTTCCCTGAAGAAACCAGATCTAAATTGATTTCAGCTTTCAGTATGCTTGAAAATAAAGTTAAAACCTTGCCGCGCAAAAAACACGGTAATATTCCATTGTAAGCCTTATGAAATTAATCTCAGTTGTTGTTCCCTGTTTCAATGAGCAAGAAGTATTTGCAGAGTCATACAAACGATTAAGCGATACTTTAGCCCAATTAGATCCACAGAAATATACCTATGAACTCATTTTTGTGAACGATGGGAGTAAAGACAACACCTTGCAACAGATTCAAGCAGCAGTTGCTGCTGACAAACATGTTAAGGGGATTAATTTTGCTCGTAATTTTGGGCATCAAATTGCCATTACTGCTGGCTTAGATTTGTGTACTGGCGATGCGGCAGTTGTGATTGATGCAGATTTGCAAGATCCACCACAGGTTATCCTTGAGATGATAGAAAAGTGGGAACAAGGGTTTGATGTGATTTACGGTAAACGCAGAGAGAGAGCCGGCGAAAGCGCATTTAAATTGCTTACAGCAAAGTATTTTTATAGATTCATCAACCGCTTAAGTGATGTAGATATTCCATTAGATACAGGTGATTTCAGATTGATGGATAGAAAAGCTTTAGACCAATTCTTAAGCATGCGTGAAACCTATCGTTTTGTAAGAGGCATGGTAGCATGGATAGGCTTCAATCAAACTTCTGTTGAATACGACAGAGAAAGCAGATTTGCCGGTACAACCAAATACCCATTGAAGAAAATGCTCAGATTGGCCAGCGATGCCATTTTATCGTTTTCAAATACGCCTTTAAAGATGGCCTCGTTCGTGGGCTTTTTAGCTTCAATAGCGGCATTTGTAGGCATTCTGTATGCTTTGTACATGCGTTTGTTTACTGAGAATTTTGTACCAGGTTGGACCCTCTTAATGATCTCAGTTTTAATGATAGGCGGTCTTATCTTAATTGTATTGGGCATTATTGGCGAATACGTTGGCCGTATTTATGGCGAAATCAAACGTCGTCCATTGTACATTATCAGAGATAAATTTGGGTTCTAAAACACTATGACAAAACCATCAATCAGTATAATAGGTGCGGGGTTTACCGGACTCAGCTTGGGATATTATTTATCAAAAGCGGGTTGGCAAGTGAACATATATGAAAAAGATGCGGAGGTGGGCGGTCTAGCTGGTTCATATCAAGTAGAAGGTACCCATCTCGAAAAATTTTACCACCATTGGTTTACCAATGATCAACACATCATGGACTTAATTAAAGACTTGAAACGTGAAGATCACATCATTGTAAGACCAACCAGAACAGGCATGTATTATGCCAATCAATTCTTCAGGTTGAGTTCGCCCTTAGACTTATTAAAATTCAAACCTCTTAACTTCATTAACCGCATTCGTTTAGGCTTTGTGGTATTGGCTGTTCGTATGGTCAGAAATTGGAAGAGCTTAGAAAACATTACTGCCAAAGACTGGTTGATTAAAATCTGTGGCAAACAGGGCTATGAAGTGGTTTGGGAACCTTTGTTAAAAGGCAAATTCGGTCGATATGCAGAAACCGTTTCAGCTGTTTGGTTTTGGAATAAACTTAAACTAAGAGGCGGCAGCAGAGGCGAAAAGGGTAAAGAATTTTTAGCCTATTACAAAGGGGGCTTTGCCTCATTGGCAGAGTCTATGGTGGAGGCCATACAAAACAATGGCGGTAAAGTGGAATTGAACAAAGCGGTAGCCCATATAGATGCCAAGGCCACAATTACATTTACGGATAACTCAACTGCACAAGCTGATCATACAGTAATCACAACACCCTTGCCCATTGCAGCCAATCTTTTAAGGTCTGCTTGTGATGGCGCCTACATTAATCAATTAGAAGCGATTCAGTACATTGGTAATGTTTGTTTAACCCTTGAGCTCAATAAGAGTTTAAGCGAGATTTATTGGTTGAATGTGAATGATCCAGGCTTTCCATTTGTGGGCATCATAGAACACACCAATTTTGAACCAACAGAGACCTATAAAGGCCGTCACATTGTCTATTTATCAAAGTACTTGCCTACAGATGAAACCCTCTACAACATGACCCCTGAGGCGTTTTATCAATACGCCATTCCATTCATTCAAAAGATGTTCCCAGACTTTAATCAGGATTGGGTAATCCAATACCATGTTTGGAAAGAGCCTTATTCTCAACCATTGGTAACTAAGCATTACAGCCAGATCATTCCAGGCTTTAAGACGCCTATTCCAACTGTTTACATCAATTCAATGGCGCAAATTTACCCTGAAGACAGAGGCACTAATTATGCCGTTAGAGAGGGCAAACGCATGGCAAATGACTTTTTGTCGGGTAAATTCTAATCTTTGTATTTTTTTTTCAACTGCGTGAAACGTTTTGCGTTTTTTAGCGTCTAATACGTAAATGGGCACAATAATTGAATACCAATTCTTGTTGACTCTTAAAGACCATGAGTAGCCAAAAGCAATATTCTGACAAGACCAAAAGCCGTCGCAGAGCGGTTGAAAAACCCATTCGTAAAGATGGTAATGGTACAGAGCAGCACGCTGCTGGTGTATAGTCTTTAGTTACTGCCTTCTTGCATACGCTCAGCATTTTCAGCTACTTTGAGCGCATCTAACATCCCTTGAATTTCGCCTGATAGAAAGCTATCTAAAGCGTATACAGTTAAATTGATTCTATGATCAGTTACACGGCTTTGAGGAAAATTATAGGTTCTGATTTTAGCACTTCTGTCACCACTGGCAACAAGGGTTTTACGCGTACTTGCAATTTTAGAGTTGTGTTCTTCTAAGGCTTTTTCATAGAGTTTCGTTCTAAGCATTTGCATAGCCCTTTCTCTGTTGCCTAATTGAGATCGCTCTACCTGACACACTACCACTATTCCAGAGGGTTTGTGGGTCAATTGCACCTTGGTTTCAACTTTGTTTACGTTCTGTCCACCTGCGCCACCACTTCGGCTGGTTTGCATTTCAATATCGGCTGGGTTTAATTGCACATCAACTTCTTCAGCTTCTGGTAAAACCGCTACTGTAGCAGCAGATGTGTGTACACGGCCTTGACTTTCAGTTTTAGGCACCCTTTGAACACGGTGAACACCACTTTCGTATTTTAAATCGCCATAAACATTGCTGCCACTTACTTCTAAAATGACTTCTTTGTATCCACCTGCAGTGCCTTCGTTTTCATCCATGACTTCTACTTTCCAGCCTCTGTTTTCACAGTAACGCATGTACATTTTCATGAGGTCACCTGCAAATAAACTGGCTTCATCACCACCTGTTCCTGCTCTAATTTCTATGATCGCATTTTTAGCGTCTTCAGGATCTTTTGGTATTAATAACAATTTAATTTTTTCCTCCAACACCACCAGTTTTTCACCCATTTCATCAGCTTCTAATCGCGCCATTTCTTTAAGCTCTTGGTCTTTTTCATTGGCGATAATGTCTTTGGCTTGTTGGTGGTGATTCAACACGTTGCGGTATTCAATGAAGGTGTCTACAACTTCTTTTAACTCGCTGTATTCTTTATTGAGCTGAGCAAAACGTTTCATGTCTTGCATTGTATCAGAGTTGCTCAATAGCAATTCAACTTCTTTATACCTGGCCTCAATGGCGTCAAATTTTTCAATCATCTTGTCTATTTACTCGATGGGGTATTCCCTTTATTCAAGCGTCGCAAAATTAAACAATCGCTGCTTAAAATGTACACATTTTCTTCGGTCTTATAAGCCATTTGGGCGTTTTTAGGCAAGTCCAATGCATACTTTTGAATTTGCCAATTGAGGGGATTGTACTGCATCCATTCGCCTTGCTTTTGATAGCAAATATGTGGGCTTTGCCAATACATTTGATAGAGGGTATCAACTAATACCAATTTGTTGTAGTTGGCGTATACATCAAAACTCAATATTTGTTGTTGATTCAATACAAAAATTTGTGTGTTAACGTCTAGAATTTGTTTTGGCTGGATGGTTTCAGCGATTTGTAAGGTGTTGAAGGCAGGGCTTTCAAGTAATAGTTCAAGTGCTTTGTTGTATTTCTTTAATTTGAAATCACTCATGTCATAAAGCCAGATTTGATTGTCTGAGCTCCTGGCTAAGCATGCTATTTGCAAAATACCGGTTGGGTCAAGATCAATTTGCGATTGAATATTGAGCATATTGTCAAGTATCAATAATTGATTTTGATCTCTATAAAACACAAAAATTTCAAAGGGATTGCTAACATCTATTGACGCGATATTGCCTAATAATTTAACATTGTTACTGGCCGTTTTTTGGCCTTGAACATTGTACTTAATGATGTCGTTTTGTGGGGTTACAATGAAGCAATTGCCCAAATTATCAACGCTCATTTTGCAATTGGCTTGCATAGGTATGGTATCAGCACTTTGCATGGCATGCGTTTGGCCAAAGCCAAGTAAGCACAGGGTCAAAAAACAGAGTTTAAAGGGCATCTAAAAGTGTTTTAGCTCAAGGGTTTCACCATTGAATTCTGCATAGGTAAAATCATTTACCCATTCGCCTAAATTGATATAGCTTGATTGTTCATTCAAAGCCAAGGTAATAGGAAAGTGTCTGTGCCCACATACAAAGTAATCATAGTGGGTATGGGTAAGTATCTGTTTGCAATGTTGAACGATGAACTCATTCTCATCCCCTTTGTATTGCTTGTCGTTTTGCCCTTGACTGATTCTGCTTTTTCGAGATAAGTATTGCGCTAAACCTACACCAATTCTTGGGTGTAAAAATCCAAATAGTTTAATGCTTAAAGGATGTCTGAAAATGCGTTTTATGAATTTGTAACCCTTGTCTCCAGGGCCAACGCCGTCACCATGATGCACATAAAAGGTTTTTTGACCTGCTGTAAAAGTGTGTTCTGCATCTATGACTTTTAATCCAATTTCTTGTTCTAGATACCCAAAGGTCCACATGTCGTGGTTGCCCTTAAAAAAATAGATTTTAAGCCCTTGGTCACTTAAGTGGGCTAATTTGCCTAATAATCGGGTAAAGCCTTTAGGAACTACTTGTTTGTATTCGTACCAAAAATCAAAAATATCACCTACTAAATACAGCGCTTTAGCATTTGGTGCAATGGCATCGAGCCAAGCACAAATCTTTTTTTCTCTTTCAAGAGAAGCTTCAAAACTTGGTACACCCAAATGGAAATCAGAAGCGAAATAGATATGTGTTTTGTTGTTGTTCAAGGCTTTAGCTCACTTCAAAGATTGATAAAAAATCTTGAAAATACAAGTTTTGCAAATGCCACATCTGCTGATTATCTTTGAAATACCTTATGATTCGTTTAATCTTATTCGCCCTTGTGTTTGGGTTTTCAATGGTATTGGGCATGCCATCTGCCGCAGCCAATACATCAGATTCCCTCAAAAAATCAATTGCTGGTGACTTGTCAACCGCACAGCTTGATACAGTAAAAACGCAAGCCCCATTAGTTGTTGCTGAGGTGATGCCTAATTTCAAAGGGGGTATGTCTGCCTTAAGTCAGTTCATTACCAATCAAATCAAGTATCCACCTAAGGCTTTGGATAAAGGCATTAGCGGAAAAGTGTTGATCGATTTTGTAGTTGACACTGCCGGAAAAGTATCTAACATATCATGCCCCAATGCGGACAAACAACATCCTGATTTAATTGACGAAGCCATTCGGGTCGTCAAATTAACAAACGGACAATGGACACCTGCCTCCAATAATGGCAAACCCGTTAAAGCCAAAATGCGCTTGCCTATTTTCTTTGAGATAGAATAGCTATTCAGAGTGAGAATGAGAGTCCTCCTTCTCTGTATTGACAGATTCGGAGGAGACTCCGAGAGCGGGGGTATTTGTCTTCGCTCTCGGAATCACACTTGCACTTACACTAAAATGTGTTTGGTGTGTTCTTCACACCAAACGAGAATGGTGATACAATATGTTTGGTGACAACACCAACCAGATTAATCGCGGTTAAATGATTTAAAAAAAATACTCGAGGGTGAAGAACACCCTCGAGACGAAAAAAGATGTTAAACTAGAGACATTGCAGCTCTCACTCTCACTCTCATTCTCACTCTGTTATTTAGCCTTCCCTCAAAAAACCTTCTGCTGTCGCAGAATTTTTTATGCCCCAACGCCATTTACAAGCGAGCTTGACATGAGGCGGATTGGATATCCTGGTGTGGTGTAGCCTTCCCTCAAAAAACAATCGACTATCGTCGCTTGCTTTTTATTTTGTAACATCCTCTTACAAGCGAGCTTGACGAGGACTTATACAAAATAAAAAACCATGAACAAGTTCATGGTTTTTTTGAGGGAGGTCGGAAGCGGATTCGAACCGCTGTAAAAGGTTTTGCAGACCCGTGCCTAGCCTCTCGGCCATCCGACCCTTTATTTAAGGAGGTGCAAATCTAATTGATTTTGGACAAATCCCAAAAACAAATTGGCTTAGGCCATTTTTCTGATGGTGCCAACAGATTTACCTTTGCTCTTAGTGTCGCCTTTAGGGGCTACATTTTTAACAGGCTTCTCTACTTTGGCTTTGGCTTCAGCTTTAGCTTTCAATTCAGCTTTACCATCTTCGTCAGTGGCATCTTCTTCTTGCAATGATTTTTCAAGCGCATCAAAATCCAATTTATCTGCTAAAATATTGAACCAAGCGGCCAATTTCTTCATGTCAGATAAGTAAATGCGTTCGTTATCGTAATTAGGTAAAATTTTACCTAAGAATTGAGGAAATGCATCGTCATTTGCTTTTTTATCAGGTACAGTAAGACCTGCTTTGCTTTGTTTGTGAATGTTTAATAAGATGCTGGCTAAACGCTCTTCACCTTCCATGGTAAACATGGCGATATCGGCTAAAATGGAAACTTTAGTGTTGGCTGCAGTAGGTATTTTTTTACCTGAACCATCTAAAGCTTCTACTATTAAACCATTTTTTCTTTGACCGATCACATGGTATAAACCAGGCATGCCTGCAATTGCTACTATATCTTTCAATTCCATAGGGTTGCAAATTTTCTATAATTAATTGACAAAACAAAGCGTTCACATGAATTTTTTAATTTAGTTTTGCAAAACATTTATGAGCAAAAAATTATTGATCTATGGTTTAGCCTTCGGAAGTGCTGCCGCTGCTATGAGTTACATTTACATGCTTTATGTAGCCAACAGCCCAGATATTAAATGGCATATCATTTCAGTTTTGGGTGAATTTGTAGTGATTCCATTTGTTGCCATGACTTTATTTCTGAGAACTGTAAAGCAAGAAAATGCTGAAGAATTTTTAATTGGTAAAGCGATTTTCTTAGGCTTTTTCTTAAGCATAATCATTTCTTCTTCTGTGTCATTGTTTTATTCTTATATGGCTCAATTCAATCCTGAAGTCATTACCCAGTTTGTGGATCTTAAAATGAAGCAATTTCATGAAAGTAAATACATCGGTAAGCTAAATGCTAAAGAAATTGCAGATAACGAACAAGCCATCAGAGATTCTTATGCGGTGAGCGGCCAATTCAAATACCAATTGTATTTAGGTGCAGCAAGAGGTTTATTTTTCAGTGCCATCATCGCCTTTTTCTTAAGAGCAAAAACCAAAAAACCTTGAAAAAAATGCTTGGCAAAATAGGGTTTCTGTGGTTCGCCATTGTATTTGCCGGGCAGTTTTTGTTGTATTACCCTCTGTTCCTGATTTTTTTAAGTCATGAATCAATGTATCCATTGGCCAATGCTTTGCGAAAATTTTGGGCTTGGACAACTATACTCTTAACCGCTTCATGGCCCATAATCAAGTATTCGAAAGAACAGTTTTCAACGCCTTGTGTTTTTGTGGCCAATCATACTTCCTACTTAGACATTGTTGTTTTGGGCTTATTTGCGCCTTTAAAAGTATGTTTTATTGGCAAACATGAATTGGCTAAAATCCCTTTGTTTGGCATCTTCTTCAGAACGGTTGATATTGCCGTTAAAAGAGAATCCATTAAAGATGCTCACAGAGCTTTTGAAGAAGCCAAAGCGCGTTTAGCTAAAGGTTACAGTGTTTTGATTTTTCCTGAAGGCACCATTTGGAACAGAACCCCAGAAATTAAACCCTTTAAAAATGGGGCATTTAAAATGGCCATTGAAGCCAAGGTACCCATTGTGCCCATTAGTTTCTTGAATAATTTCAAACGTTTGCCCGATGAAAAATTTGAATTCTATCCGGGAAGTATCAGATGTACGATTCATCGGCCAATCCTAACCAATCATCTAAATGATGCTGATGCGGACCAATTAAAAGATGAAATTTACCAAACCATCAAACAAGATTTAATCCATAACCATATACTTCATGAAGATCACAGATGAAAAAATCGATCAACTAGCACATTTGGCTAGACTTGAATTTGACGATACGACCAAACAAAGTATTCGCCAGGATTTAGAAAACATGTTAAATTTTGCTGAGTCTTTGAATCAAGTTGATACCACTGGGGTTGAGCCATTGATATACATGACCAATACCCAGAACAATGTTAGGACAGATGAAGTGGTTCAATCTTTTACCAAAGATGAATTGTTAAAGAACGCGCCTAAAAAAGATTCTGATTATTTTAGGGTGCCAAAAGTGATAGACCAAAACAAATAATTTGCAAAAACTCATTGACATAAAAGGTGTTCAGAAGGTCTACACAGTAGGCCATGAAAAAGTATACGCCTTAAAGCAAATTGACTTAGAAATTTACAAAGGAGAGTATGTGGCTTTAATGGGCCCATCGGGTTCAGGTAAGTCAACACTCATGAATATCATTGGCTGTTTAGATGTGTTTTCTGAAGGCCAATACATCTTAAATGACACCAATGTCAGCAGCATGACAGAAAACGCCTTGGCTGAAGTCAGAAATAAAGAAATTGGTTTCGTGTTTCAGACTTTTAATTTATTGCCAAGAATGTCTGCATTGGAGAATGTAGCCTTGCCTTTAGTCTATGCTGGATGGAATAAAAAAGACCGCTTAGCCAAAGCTCAAGAAGTGCTTACAAGTGTAGGCCTTCAAGACAGAATTTTGCACAAACCCAATGAATTATCAGGCGGTCAAAGGCAACGTGTGGCAGTGGCTCGCGCTTTGGTGAATAACCCAAGTATATTATTAGCAGACGAACCCACAGGTAATTTGGACACCAAAACGTCCATTGAGATCATGCAATTGTTCAAAGACATTCATGCCAAGGGCAATACCATCATTCTTGTTACACACGAAGAGGACATTGCACAACATGCCAAACGAATAGTGAGAATTCGCGACGGAAAAGTGGAATCAGATCAAATTAACGCGCAATTCGAACAAAAGTAAGATTCGATTGTTTCTAATTCATACGTATGAAAATTTACACCAAAAACGGCGACAAAGGTCAAACCTCTTTAATCGGAGGCGATAGAGTATCAAAGCATCATGTGCGCATAGAAGCTTATGGCACCATTGATGAATTAAACTCCCATATCGGTTTGTTGAGGTCTTTTGTGTCTGATGATTTGAACAAACATTTGCTCTCTGAAATTCAAGACCGTTTATTCACCTTAGGCAGTTTATTGGCTTCAGCACCTGGTAGTAAAATGGTAGTACCTGATTTAAAAACCAGCGATATTGAAATGCTCGAAACAGCCATCGATACCATGAATGAAGCTTTGCCTGAATTAAGAGCGTTTATCTTACCAGCTGGTAGTGCAGAGATTGCACATACCCATGTGGCCAGATGCGTTTGCCGCAGAGCAGAACGTTTAATTGTTCAGTTGGATGAATTGCAACATGTTGACCCTAATATTCTCAAATACGTCAACAGATTGTCTGATTACTTATTCGTATTGGCCAGAAAAGTTGCCCAAGTACAAGGCATTCCAGAAGTGAACTGGAAACCTCGTGTTTAACGCGGCGCTTGATTGCCAGTAAATTGGTTTTTATAATACAAAGCTTCTTGATAATTCGGTTCCAAAAGCAAAGCCGAATCTAAATACGTTAAGACCATAGCAGGGCTTTTAGCAATTTTGGCTTTGTCTAAGTAACACAAAGCTATTAATTCTATCATCTGAGAATTGTTGTCATCGATTGAAACTTCAACCTTTTCAGGTTTAGCGGCGTTGTTGTACAAAATGCCATTCACGATTTTGCTGTATTCATCCATTTTCTTTTCGTTGGCAAAAGTGGTAGCATACATGTACAAGTGCTTATTTAATTTAGACAATTCATAAGCCTTGCTCAATAAATTTCTTGACGCCTCAATTTGTCCTTCAGCACTTAAAAAAATGCTCTTATACTCTAATAAATTAAAGTTGTTAGGGTCTAATTTTAAACCTTTGTCAACATACAATTGGCCGGCTTGATAGTTGTGTTGTTTTTTGATGTAATAGAAAGCCATTGAATCATAGTACACTTTATTGTTGCTACTATCACTGATGACCAATTGGTTTAAAGCCACTAAAGCAGTTGTGTAATCATGGGCTTTATAGGCCTGCTCATAAACAGATTTCCAATTGTCTGAAGTTTGCGGCTTGTTGCAAGCAGAAAATCCTAATACGATAATCACGAGTGCAACGAAGAGTTGTAAGGCGGCTAAGTGGGTACGTTTCATGGTAAGGCAAAAGTACTATATTTTACTAACTTCTCGCGAATTTGTTGTATTTTTGAGTCACCAAACCCATGTCTTGCAACAGATTGATCATATGGTTCTGTTTGCTGTTTTGTTTTCAACAGACTGCTTATTCACAATGTGGTAAGGTGTATGTAACGTCTGATGATACGGTGGTTTGTGTGCCTAAAATTATTAAGTTCAAAGTGCATCAATTTCCAGCAGGCACTACTTTTGAATGGGATTTTGGATCGGGCTATATTTCTGCAGATAGCACCTTTACTAAGCTGTATACGGTTGCAGGCAATTATCAGGTAAAACTAAAATTGACTTACCCAAACGGCAGTAATTGTTTTTTAACCGCAAAGAATATTGTACAAGCCAAACCTATACCCAAGCCTCAATTTAGTCTTGATAAACAAGTTAAGTGCAAGGCCAATGATAGTTTTCTACTGAAAGATCTCACCAATAAAACGGTATACAGAGATTGGCTCATTCAGAACCAATTGTACAGCAATGCGGCCAATGCCATGTATGTGAAATTCGCCGTACCACAGGGTTATAAAGCCATTACCTTGTTTATGAAAGATAGTTTTGGTTGTGAAGGTAAGGCCACTTTTGACAGCGCTGTTTATGTGTCTGATTCAATGGCAGTCAATTTTACTGTGAATAAAACCTCAGGCTGTATCCCTCAAACACTGCAGTTTACTAATCTTACCGATTCTACTCAATTTCAAATAGCGCAATGGAAATGGATGTTTCCAGGCGCAACGCCCAATCAAAAGATTGCTTGTCATGCGAATGGTATTCAATACAATAGTTCCGATAGTTTCAACGTCAGTTTGATTGCAACCACTTTGCAAGGCTGTCAGTTCGTACATCAGAAAAAACAGTATTTACAATTCGCAGATACCTTACCCTTAAGCATAGCGCTCAATCAAAACAGCATATGTGGTAATCAGTCTTTGCTATTGCAAGTTAAAAATGTTAGGTCAAAAGGGGTAAAGTGTGTTTGGCAACCGAATCAGGTGCTAAGTCAATCATTAGGCCCTGCAAGTTTTAAAGTTAAATTCAATCAAATTGGCGCTTATCAGTTAGTTTTAACAGATAGCTTTAATGGCTGTATATCGACTAAAAATTACGCACCATTGTTAACCGTAACAGGGCCTTTAGCCCGTGTTCAAATACCGATTAAGTGGTCCTGTTTGGCGGCAGATACTTTTGCCTTATTAGACTCTAGTAAAATGGCCGCACCCAATACCTATACTTGTCAATGGAATGTGTTTAAATCCTCTGCACCCAATTTGTCAATCTTCAATAGCAATCAAAACAATGCCGTTTTTTTATCTAATCAATTAGGACAATACGATGTCAGATTGATCTGCAAAGGCAATAATGGCTGTTCAGATACTGTTTGGCAAAAGCAGGCCATCAGCAGTCAAGCAATTCAACCAACTTTTACTTGGCAGCCTTTGACGCCTTGCAAAGGCGAAACCATACAGTTTGCCAACCAAACTAAAGCGGGAAGTCCCAAGGCGCCTAATCGCTATCAATGGACATTTTACGACCACAATAATACTGTAATCAAACGCGACACCAATGCCCAAGCCAATGTGGTTTTAAATGATACAGGTTTTCACGCAGTCAAATTATTAGCCTACAATGCCATTGCTTGTAAAGATTCCATCACCATTCCTAAAGCCATTTGGGTAGGCTCACCAACACCTAAATTCAAAGTCTATGATTCCTTGGTTTGTACCAAACAATTAGTGCGCATGCGTGTGCAATACAAAGACTCACAATACTACAAAACCTTTAATCACCATTGGGTATTCAAGCACCGCGATAGCTCATTTATACAATACGCATTTACTGGAGATTCCATAACTGCTGCTCTTTTGCCAGGGGCATACAGTGTTCAATACAGTCGCTCCTCTAACAGAGGGACTTGTTACGACACTTTCACAGTCAATACTCTGATTAAAGTCAGTGGTGTACAAGTTGCTGCAGCATTCAGTGCGCTTAAAGGTTGCAATCCATTTAGCAGTCAAGCTTCAGCTCGTTTGACGTTTAATTACAACTTCAAAAACAACAATGGATTGGGCGTCAATTACCTCTATAAAAATCCATACGATACCAATTGGGTAGTCAACAGAAATCCAACACTCAACCCAAGTACCTATCGCTTTAAAAAATCTGGCGCATTTGATTTTAGTGTTGTGTATGCGCATGCATCTACTTGCAAAGATTCAATTGGTTTGCCAAGAGTGATTGCAGGAGTGTATGCGGATTTTCAACCTGGTAATTATGCCTGTGTCAATAAAGCTTTGGCCCTTGTCAATCGTTCCGATAAAGCAGCGATTGCCTATAAATGGTTTTTAAAAGATTCCATTTCAGTGGCACAATTTCTGCCCAATGATACTGCTCAACAAGCCAAGATTGTTTTTAAACGTCCTGGGGTATTCAAAGTGGGATTGATTGCTTTTGGCAATGGCGCTTGTACCGATACGGTATTTCAAACCTTGTATGTGAATCAGATTTCAGCCCAATTCAATAGCCCTGATACCTTAAGCTATTGCGCCCCTGTTATTGCGCGCATTTCAGCTATTAAGCATCCTGCCATTTTGCAATACAAATGGTTGATCAATCAAAAAGATACTCTAGCAGATAACCTCAGCAACTTTGCCTATTTAATGACCAAAAATACTGGCCCTATAGGGTACGATGTGCGTTTGGTGGTGCAGGCTTATGGGTGTAATGATACAGTGCTTAAAAAGAACTATTTGCGCATCATGGGTCCTATTCCAAAATTTGATGTCAGCATCAAACAAGGTTGTGAACCTTTGCAAGTGCGCTTCAATAATCAAAGTTTGTATTATAAAAAGTTCTTTATGGAATATGGTGATGGTTCTGTTTTAGACTCTGTCAACCTCAAGCAACATGCCTATAAAGTGTATGACAGAGCCTTGCCCAAAGTGACCTATGTGCCTGTTCTTTCTATATTGGATTCTACGGGCTGTTTTGCTCAGTTCATTGGCGATACCATACAAGTTTTTAGAGGTCCTCAATCCAAATTTACCGTTAACAACGATACTGGTTGCTCAAATTTGCAAGTGACATTTAGAAATAACAGTGTTGGTGCGGTCAAGAGTGAATGGGATTACGAAGGCGATCAAACCATTGACTATGTAGGGTTTTCAAACAAACATACTTATGCTGCCGGAAGCTTTGCGCCAATGCTGATAACCACTGCCAGCAATGCCTGTACAGATACCCTTAAACAATCTGTTAAGATCCGTTCTTATGAACACCCCTTAATCGATTTTACCCAAACAGGAGATAGTATTTGCTATCAAACCACTTTGCAATTTTTTGCCCAATCCAAAGGCTTATCAACGGTTAAAAAATGGCTTTGGGACTTTGGTCAAAATTATAGCTATACAGATACCTCAACTCAGTCCAATCCAAAGTATACCTTTACCCAATCCTTAAACAGTGTAGTCACTTTATTGGCTTTTGACCAAAACAATTGCAGCGATACCGCTCAACACCTAGTGCATGTGCATGATACTGCTGGCATTCCATCAAAGCCTATTCATTATGTAAGTGTAGACAACAATAACAACATTAGAGTTCAATGGGCCCAAAATCAAATGCGTTATTTTAAGGCTTATCAGCTCATGCGCGATAATTCAGGGCAATATGGTTTAGTCTACAGTAGTCAGTTGAGAAATGATACACAAACCACTTTGTTAAAATCAACTGGTATCAATGTTAATGCTTCGCGTTATTGTTACGTTATGAAAACAAAAGATGTCTGTAACAAATTAGGCAGCCCAGCTTATCCGCATTGTACCATCTTATTAAACATCAATAACGATTCAAGTAATTTATTGGAATTAAATTGGCTGCCATACGATGGTTGGGGCCTCAATAATGTGGCGAGGTATCGCATATACAGAAGCGTGAATGCTTCCAGCTTTCAATTGATTGATTCTGTTTCGGGTAACAGCACTCAATATAAAAATGATTTGCTTTGTCCTAATAGCTATTGCTACTATGTGCAAGCCGTTCAACGCAATGGCCGCTTTACCTCTAATAGTAATCAAGTGTGTAAATCACCTGCCTATACTGCGCCCTCTAAGTTGGTTGAATTACTCAGGACCACTGTGTTGCCTAATGGCAGTACCTATACCCAGTGGCTGCCATACAAAACAGTCAAACAAGTGAATCATTATGTTGTAAGTAAAACCTATCCTAGTGGCAGTACCAATTCGTATTATGCCCAAGTGGATAGCCAAGGATTCATTGACGTCAAATCTGTAGACACTAAAAACAACAGCTATCAATACAGTGTTAGAGCGGTGGATCATTGTGGTGCAGAGTCGCCCAGTGCCTTGCCCCACAATACGATTTTATTAAAAGGGAAAGCTCAAGAATACACCGCTCAGTTAAATTGGAACCAATACTTAAAATGGTATTCAGGGGTTAAGCAATACGAGGTTCAGGTGCGCAGAACAGATAGTTTTAAAACCATCGCTTATCTGCCCAAAAATCAAAACACCTTGACCTATGATTTTTCAAAAGAGAACCTTGAAGATTCAGTTTGTTTTTTGGTGAAAGCCATTAAAGACAGTAGTACCTATCTAGAAAGCGTATCCAATTGTTTTTGTGTTTTAGCCAATGCTAAAATCACTGTTCCCAATGTTTTCACACCTAACAAAGATGGCCACAACGAGGTCTTTTTACCTAAAGCCATTTTTATATTTAACCAACCGGGTCATCCTGTAAAGTCTTATCATTTGACCATCTTCAACCGTTGGGGCGAACAAGTATTTGCCTCTGATGATTTAGGCATAGGCTGGGATGGGTATTACAAGGGTCAATTGTGCCCTGATGGCCACTATGTATACCGCATTCAGGCCTTAGCACTCGATGGGGTTACAACTTTTGATATTCACGGGGTCTTTTCCCTTTTGAGATAAAGGGTTTTTTAGCTTACTTTTGCAAAGCTTTTAAAACACGATACAAGCATGTTTGAGAATTTAAGTTTAAAGATTGAAAAGGCCATTAAAAATTTAAAAGGCCAAGGAAGAATATCTGAAATCAACGTGGCGGAAACCACCAAAGAAATCAGAAGAGCATTGGTTGATGCAGACGTGCACTTCAAAATCGCCAAAGAATTTACTGATTTGGTGAAGACCAAAGCCCTGGGTCAAAATGTTTTGACTAGTGTGTCTCCAGGTCAATTGTTTACCAAAATTGTAAACGATGAATTGGTTCAGCTCTTAGGCGGTGAGCAAAAAGACATCGTAATTAACGGTAGCCCTGCCATCATTATGATTGCCGGTTTGCAAGGTTCTGGTAAAACCACTTTCTCAGGAAAGTTGGCTAAATATATTCGCTCTAAAGGTCGCCAACCTTTGTTGGTAGCTTGTGATGTATACAGACCGGCAGCCATCGAACAGTTAAAGGTTTTAGGGGCTTCTATTCAAACAGATGTTTACACGGAACCTGAGAATAAAAACCCAATTGAAATTGCTCAAAATGCATTGAAATATGCTAAAGAGCACAATAACAATGTTGTGATCATTGACACCGCTGGTCGTTTAAGTATTGACGAGCAAATGATGCAAGAGATATACAACATCAAGCAAACCATTAAACCTAGTGAAATCTTGTTTGTGGTGGACGCTATGACTGGTCAAGATGCTGTCAATACAGCTAAAAATTTCAATGACCGCTTAGATTTTGATGGTGTTGTATTAAGTAAGATGGATGGCGATACCAGAGGTGGTGCAGCCTTGTCTATCAAATCTGTAGTCAATAAACCCATTAAGTTTGTTAGTAATGGCGAAAAATTAGAAGCCTTAGATCTATTCTACCCTGATCGTATGGCCAGTAGAATTTTGGGCATGGGTGACGTGGTGAGTTTGGTTGAAAGAGCTCAATCCGTTTATGATGTGGAAGAAGCTAAAAGATTGAATAAAAAGATCAGCAAAAACAATTTTGATTTTGAGGATTTTATTCAACAGCTACAACAGATCAAGAAAATGGGTAACATCAAAGATTTGATGGCCATGATTCCTGGAGTTGGCAATAAAATTAAAGACTTAGACATAGACGAAGGCGCTTTTAAAGGCATTGAATCGTTGATCCAATCAATGACTCCTGCTGAGCGTCAAGATCCAGACTTGTTAAATGCTTCTAGAAAAACCAGAATAGCCAAAGGCAGTGGTAGAAGTATTCAAGATTTAAATAAGTTGTTGACTCAGTTCAACGACATGAAGAAAATGATGAAAAACATGAACAATATGAAAGCCCGTCGTTAAGCGATTGACTTGAGTAAGTGCGCAAATTGTTTTCTTAAAGTATTCATTTTCGGATCAATCACAACCATGCAGTAACTGTTTTTGCTGCGGTTGTCATTGTAATAATTTTGATGGTAGTTTTCCGCTGAATAGAAGGTTGTAGCTTCAGTTACTTCAGTCACTATTGGTGCATCAAATAGCCCTTCAGCTGTTAACGTATTGATCATGGTTTGAGCAGCTTTTGCTTGTGCTTCATTATGGTAAAAGATAGCAGAACGGTACTGCGTGCCAATATCTGCGCCTTGTCGGTTCAAGGTACATGGATTATGCGTTGTGAAAAATACTTTTAAAAGGGTAGTATAATCAATTTGATTAGAATCAAAAGTAATTTGAACAGCTTCTGCATGACCTGTATTGCCTTTACATATATCATCATAGCTCGGATTGATAGTTTGACCACCAATATAACCACTTATGACCTTCTCAACGCCTATTAAACGTTGGAATACAGCTTCAGTGCACCAAAAACATCCCGAAGCAAAGGTGGCTATTTCCAATTTAGCTTGTTCATTCATAAGGGCAAAGTTAATTCATGTGAATGAAATACGAGGCGCATTTATTATTTTTGTATATATGAAACATCTGCGTTACACTTTGCTTGCTTCTGTATTGATTTTATTTTCATGCAATGTTATAAAGCGTTCTCCGAAGTCTAATCAAACCTTACCAGGCTACTACGGTCAGTGGTTATACATTAAAACCAATGGAAGTAATGTATTGCCTGACATGACTAAATACGATTGGGGGTTTTCTTCAAATAAACGCGGCATGTCTGCTGCACTAAAAAATGTATATGAATATGGTCCTAGCAATGTGGCTGGTAGAATCAGAGGGATTGTAATAGATTACTCCAATACCAATCGCATATTAATTGGAAGTGCAAGTGGGGGTGTTTTCCTGACTGAAGACGCAGGTATTTCATGGCGACCAATCAATGATCAAGCCTTGTCTCCAAGTGTAATGTATATGCACCAAAATCCCTTTAATCCAAAAATCATATACTATTGTACCGGAGAAGCTTCTGGTAACAGTGCAGATTTAATTGGCGCAGGTGTATTCAAATCTACTGATGGTGGTCTAACGTTTTCACAGTTAGCTTCTACTAATAACAATAATTTTTCAATGACTTGGACTGTGAAATGTTCGCCAGTTGATACCAATACTTTGTATGTTGGAACACACAGCACAGGCTTATGGCGCAGTACAGATGCTGGTGCTACATTTACCCGTGTTTACAATTCAGGTAGTCAAGTTAATGATGTTGAATTGTTTCCAAATGGTTCAGTGATGTTTACTTTAAAAGGCTCAGGGGCTTATTACTCAAGTACCGGTAACTTAGGTTCCTTTACTAAGGTTGCCACAATTAATTCAGTCAGTTCTGCAAGGGCAGAATTGTCTTATTGCAAGAACTACCCGAACGTTGTTTATTGTGCCATTTCTGGTCCTGACAATGGGTATTCAGGCGTACTTAAAGCTTTTTATAAATCAAGTGATGGCGGTAAAACTTTTGTAACAAAAACCAATCCAACTGGAACGGTTAATTTTGGGTTTACTTGGTATGCCTTAAATATGTGTGTTAAGGACAATGACTCAAATTCATTGTTTATTGGTAGTTTGGATGTTGGCTATTCTAAAAACGGAGGCAATACATGGACAGCCGGTTCAGAAATTCATGCGGACAATCATATTTCTGTCTTCTCAGGTGAAAAGTTGTATTTAGGTAGTGACGGTGGTTTGGCGGTATACAATTGGTCTAATCCTAATGCTCCAACGGTATTGAACAATAACATAAACATTACTCAGTTTTACAATGGCGCTGTATCGCCACACAGTGTAGCAATTATGGCTGGTTCTCAAGACAATGGTACAAGAGAAAGCTCAAATAAAAACAAAGTGTTTGGTTCAATATTTGGAGGCGATGGGGGTTACTGTTTTTATCATGCTAACAATTCAAGTGTAAAGTATGTATCTACTCAGAATGGTGAAGTTTATAGAGCATTTCAACCAATCACTAGTAATTTGCCGACCAATGATACCAAGTGGTTTATTCACCCCTATTATGTGAGTTTCTTTAATGGCGATCATTTAGTCTTTCCATCAAATACCTTTATGTATTTTAGTGTTGATGGCGGCTACAATTTTGTGCAAAAAGGCAAAGTATCAACCGGTAGATTATTCTGTGCAGCTACCACTAATGATGCCAATCCTGCTATTTTTTCAGGGGGTAGTAGTGGCGCTTTATTGGTTTGTGATTCTGCATTGAATGCCAATTCTACAGCTAAAGATTTAAGATTATCTATGCCACCAATATTGAGATCGTCTTTTATAGGTGCTATAAAGCCAATGCCAGGGGTCAGAAATCAAATCTACATAGCCCTAAATAACATCTCAGATTCAGGTCGTGTGTATTTGGTGTCAAATGTATTTGGTACGCCGGTGTTTAAAAATATCTCTGGTAATTTGCCAAAGGGTTTACCAGTTAACTGGATAGAATGTGATCCATTAAGTCCTGCATTGACCTTATTTGCTGGTACAGATTACGGTTTGTACATCACTGAAGATGGCGGTAAAACATGGGTGAAAGATACACGCATTCCCTCAACTGTTGTGAGTTGTATTCAGATCCATAAAAACCAAAAAGACATTTACTTTTTTACCCATGGTAGAGGGGTTTTCAAGGGTCAAATTAATAACGCTGCTGTAAGTAGTATAGAGACTGTTCAAATCGATTGGGCCAATGTCTATCCTGTGCCTGCTTCAGAGCAGTTAACAGTACAATTAGCAGAGGGATTCCAAAAAGGCCGCTATCGAGTATTGAATCTGCAAGGTCAAGTTATGTTTGAATCTGACTTCGATGCACAGTCCTTTCAGTTTGATGTAACTGGCATGCCAAATGCCACTTATATTTTGCAAATCAATTGCGCTTCTGGAAACATTGTAAAATCCTTTACCGTTAGCCGTTAAGATGTCTTCTCACCACGTTGTAAGAGATGCTCAAGAACCTGCATTGATTATTGCCAATGGTGAAGCTTGTTCGTGGTCATTGCTTCAACAAGCAATGGATTGGAGTCCTATGGTTATGGTACTCGATGGCGCTTTAGACCGAGTGATTGAGTTGGGCATACAGTTCCATGTGGTTTTGGGCGATTTCGATCATCAGACCATAGAAGACATTCGCAATAAATCCAATCCGGATACACAAATCATTCATACCCCTGATCAAAATTTATCTGATTTAGAAAAGGGTATAGAATGGCTAATAGCGAAAGGTTTTAAAGCCGTTAACATTGTTTGGGCTACTGGTCATCGCAGCGATCATTACCTCAATAATATTGGTATTTTAGCACGCTACCAACATCAAATCAATGTGGTCATGTTGGATGATTATTCTAAAATTTATCCGATCAAAAGTGGCTTTAAAAAACACTTCGAACAAGGTCAAAACATTTCATTAATTCCCTTGAATAAAGTACAAGGTTTAAGCAGTACAAATTTGGTGTGGTCATTGACCGATGCCACGCTTGAATACCCATATTCTACCAGCAGTTCAAACAAAGTGGCTAGCACTGGAATAGTGGAAGTGCAATTCAGTTCAGGCGACTTATTATTGATAGAATCAATGACTAACTAATTTATTAGACAGCCTGTGTATACAAAGGCTTTTATGCCTTGTGTGAATGCAGTAAGTTTGGATAGGGAAATTCCCTTCATTCCGATTTATAAGCATGAGCAAAAACAGACAATACTTACCGCTTGATTTTCGTATCAGCGATTGGGCATCATTAGAGCCATATTACAAGGCACTGCTTGATTTTAATATTCAAACTACTGCAGATTTCGAGCAATTTTTAAAGCAGCTGAGTGAACTGGAGAGCATGGTGAGTGAAGATTTAGCATGGCGCTATATCAAGATGACTTGCGATACCAGCAACCCTGAATTGGAGCAAGCTTATGTGGATTTTGTAAACCTCATTCAACCGAATATTGCGCCATACGAGGATTTACTCAATAAGAAAATTAACCAATGTCCGTTTTTGAAAGACTTGAATCAAAGTGCAGATTACCGCATTTATTTTAGAGCGATTCAAAATGCCATTGCATTGTACCGAGAAGAAAACGTGCCTTTGCAAGCGGAACTTCAAACCTTGTCTCAAAAATATGGCAGTATTACAGGCGCAATGTCCGTGGTGTTTAATGGCGAAACTTTAACCTTACAACAAGCGGCTAATTTTTTAAAGTCAACTGATAGAACCATTCGTCAATCTGCTTATGAAACCATTCAAGCCTGTAGGTATGATAAACGCGAAGAATTGAATCTATTGTTTGATCAATTAATAGCCTTAAGGCACAAAGTAGCCCTCAATGCAGGGTTTGATAATTTCAGGGACTACATGCACCAGGCTATGGGCCGTTTTGACTATTCAATTGAAGATTGTTTTAGTTTTCACAATGCCATTGAAAAGGTGGTTGTGCCGCTTTGCAAGCAATTAGAAACCGAGCGTTTAAAAACATTGGGCTATGAGGTGTTAAAGCCGTATGATTTATCAGTTGATGCGCAACAAAGAGAGCCGCTAAAACCCTTTACAACAGGTAAAGAATTGTTGGAAAAAACCATCCAATGTTTTGATCAGTTAGACCATGGATTTGCAGAGAATTTGACATTAATGGGACAAAAAGGATTTTTAGATTTGGAAAGCCGTTTAGGCAAGGCGCCAGGTGGTTATAATTATCCGTTAGCGGAATCTGGCATTCCATTTATTTTTATGAATGCCGCTGGAAGTCTCAGAGATGTTGAAACGATGGTCCACGAGGGTGGTCATGCCATGCACTCTTTTTTAAGTGAACATTTGAGCTTGAATGCCTTTAAAAATGCCCCTATGGAAGTGGCAGAGGTGGCAAGTATGTCAATGGAATTGATGAGTATGCAAGCCTGGGATGCTTTTTTTGATGATGCCAATGATTTAAAGCGCGCTAAAATTGAACAGTTAGAAGGCGTTATAGCAACGCTTCCATGGATTGCCACCATCGATGCCTATCAACACTGGTTGTATACTCATCCTAAACACAATCAACAAGAACGCACAGAGGCCTGGTTAAGCATTACCAAACGTTTTGACACAGGTGTCTGCGACTACTCAGGATATGAACATTATTTAGCCAATGCTTGGCAAAAACAATTGCACTTGTACGAGGTGCCATTTTACTATATCGAATATGGCTTTGCTCAATTGGGGGCTATAGCGGTATGGCGCAATGTATTGGCAGATAAGGCCAAAGGTATACAAGCTTACAAAGACATGTTGGCATTAGGCTATACCAAAACCATTCCTGAACTCTATGAAGCCGCTAATATGAAATTTGATTTCTCTGAGGCTTATGTTGGGGAATTATTCGGATTTGTTTGGAAAGAATTACAAGCACTTAAAGCATAAACATGAAGAAACTCATAGTCATCTTAATTTTAATTGCCGCCATAATTGGGGGGTATTATTTATGGTTGAAATGGTCGCCTAATAAATTTGTAGACGGTTATTATTTGATTCCAAATGATGCCGTTATGGTGGTTGAAACTGAAGATCCTGTTGGCAATTGGCAAACGTTTAGCTCAAGCAATATGTGGCAGGGCATGAAGTCTTTTCCACCCTTTGAAGAGATTACTCAGAATGCAGATATGCTCGACGAAGTCATTCAAAGCAATCAACAAGTGTTTGCCTTATTGGGACAAAAACATTTATTGATCTCTGCGCACATGACCAAACCAAAAGATTTTGACTTTGTGTATTATGCAGACATGCAAGAGGCTTCTAAATCCAACATGATCAAGGCGTCTTTGACCAGCATTATTAAGCAGTTTGATTATGTTCATACTGTTAGAACTTATAAAGGGCTTCAAGTGAATGAGTTTTTAGACCCTAAAACCCGAGATGTATTGTCTATCATTTACATTAAAAATTATATGGTATGCTCTTACAGCAAAACCTTGATTGATCATGTAATTGAGACCGCTAGTATGCCGGAGCAACAAGTTGGCATGGATGCGCGCTTTACTGAGGTTAATCAATTGACTTCAGCGGATGGTTTGTGCCGAGTGTTTATCAATTACAAAACCTTTCATCAGTTCTTAGGCATTTATATGGATGATGCTTCAGGTATTCAATCCTTAATGGATGGCATGTATTTTTCAGGGTTGGATTGTTCTATGCAGAATGATTTGATTTTAGCCGATGGTTACAGCATGGTGAATGATAGTTTGAGTTCCTATATGCAAGCCTTATCTGTTTCAGGAAAAGCGAATACGGATGCCGAAAAAATATTCTCTGAAAGGGCTTCGTTTTTTGTGAGTTTAGGCTTTAATGATTTCAATACATTTTATGGGAATTTCATGAAGTCATTACAAACCAATGGCAAAGATTTAAAGCAACAAGAAGCGTCGATTAAAAAGATTGAGAAATTGCTTAAAATCAATGTGCAAAAGAACATGTTTGACTGGATGGGTTCAGAGTTGGCCATAGCCCAATATGAAACCGATGTATTGATTGGCAATAAAGTAAAAAGCATAGTGGCAATTAAGGCTAAAGACATTGCCTTGGCTAAGCAAGAATTGGCCTATATTGAACAACAAATCAGGCGCAGAACGCCTATCAGATTTACTGATATTGCCTACAATGGTTACGATATCCATTACCTTGAAATTAAGGGTTTGTTTAAGGCCTTTATGGGAGAACTGTTTTCAAAAATTGAGAAGCCATATTATACCATCATTGGCGACTATGTTGTGATGAGCGATGATCCTAAAACCTTATTGTTAACGATTGATGATTTCAATGCTCAAAAGACATTATCAAACAAAGCGGCTTATAGAGCATTTAGAACTCAATTTGCAGAACAAACAAGTGTATTGGCTTATGTAAGTCCAAACCATCACTTCGCTAACTTTAAAGGCATATTAAGCCCTGAAAAATGGAAAAGCACTCAAGCCAATCAGCCTTATGTTAGATGCTTTGATCATGTGGGTTTAGGATTGTCTGGTGATGGCGATAGAATGCGCACTGTTTTTGGTGCTCAGTTTGCACAATGGCAAGCCCCTGTAGCAGTTGTTGATACCACAATGTCTGAAACAGATACCTTAACAGCCATGGATTTGTTTTTGATTCAACATTTTCAGGCCAATATGAATACCATATACTATGAGAATGGTTTGCCTAAGCAAGCGGTAGAGATGGACGGCAGTGTTGTGGATGGTATTTTTGTAGAGTATTATGACAATGGTGTGATCAAGACCAAGGGCAAATACAACAAGGGTCTTAAAGATGGTACTTGGAAGTATTATTTGCCAAACGGTGTTTTTGATCGCAAAGAAAAATACAAAGACGGTGTTATCAAATCAGATGGGTTGTTGAACCAATTGATTGATGTGATTTTTTAACGAATCATTTCCTTGGGAATTGAATTGAATAAGAGTTTGTCGTTTCAAAGTATTTTTCTAAATTTGCAGCCCTTCTAGGGCCCTTAGCTCATTCGGTTAGAGCATCTGACTCATAATCAGGGGGTACTTGGTTCGATCCCAAGAGGGCCCACAAAAAGGAGAGCGAGAATGAGAGCGTAGAGCGAACATTCTGCTCTACTTTTTTCTTCATTTTGTTTCTGTTTCT
>JBIPPH010000052.1:0-11285 GCA_044368575.1 Bacteroidia bacterium | reverse complement strand
TTGCGTTTAGTTTTTATAGCGCTCCAATGGATGTCTAAACTAAGGTAATAGGTTTTGTACCTTTGAATATTGGAGTAATCAAATGACTGTTGTTGTGCATTCTGCCATTTGTTTTCAAATGCACCTAGCATGCCTTTGGCTCCATACCCAAAACTTATCGCCCAAACGGGATGTTTTTTAATGGGTGAAAAACTCAACCAATAAGATTGTCCATTGTAGTCTTTTAATAGTCTTTCTGGTATAGTACTGCCAAGTACATTTGGTCTGATTGCGGCATAGTTAGTAGCTTGATACATGAACTTAAATTGAATGCGTTGTTCATGCCATAATTGCTCTTGTCCAATACACAAAGCTGTTCCAAAAGAGTTGGCTAATAAATCGCCCCAAGATGCACCCCATCCTGCAGAAAAGCCATCCCAAATTTCAATTGGATTTTGAAACAGACTTCCAAAAAGTCCCCATTGCCAGATTTTATTTTTTTGCACTCCAGCTTTCTTGGCCATTTCCATGCTTAGTACGCCAAGGTTATAAGCTGAATAGGCATGGCCTAATTTATCAATTTGTTGCCATTCTTTGTTGTCATTGAACCAATGAAATTTTGATTGAGGGTAGTCTGCATACCACAATTTAGCCAAGGCCAAATGGGTGAGGACAGTCGTGCCCAATTCAATGCGCCTTAAATGTTTTGAAGTAAAACAACTGTCAGCTTTAAGTGTCTGAAAAGAACTTATAAGCAAAAGCCCTATAAGCCATTTAGTTTTCATCCAAGAATGGCAGTCTTGCAGGCATCTAATATGGCAAATGCTTTAGCGCTGCTTTGGCTTTCTGCATACACCCTTAAGACAGGCTCTGTACCACTAGGGCGAATCATTACCCATTCTTCATTGCCTAAATGGAATTTAAAACCATCCATATCTTCAATTTTTTCAATGGTATAATGGCCAAATTGTTTGTAGCTATTGTTTTTGCAATTTTGAATAATGCTTTGTTTTTGAGCCTCTTGGATATGCAAATCGTAACGTTCGACAGCAAAAGGTCCAACAATGGCATATACTTCATCAATCAATTGTTCAATCGATTTGCCAGTCTCAGCCATGTATTCTAAAATCAGTAAACCCATCCAAATGCCATCACGTTCAGGTATATGCCCCTTTACAGCAATGCCACCACTTTCTTCAGCACCAATAAGCACATCATCGTTGATCATGTATTCACAGATGTATTTAAAACCAATTTTAGTGGTGATGGTTTCTAGACCTAACACTTTGGCTAGCTTATCTACTTTTGAAGAGACTGAAAAACTCTTTACAATTTTGCCAGTTAATCCTTTATGTTGATGTAAGTATTGCATCAATAGTAAGATCAAATGATGCGAATCAACAAAGGCTCCTTTGCTATTAAAAAAGCCAATCCTATCGGCATCGCCATCAGTGGCTAATCCACATTGGATTTGATTTTGTTGTGCAATAGCCTCTGAAAATGGCATTAAATTTTTTAAGATAGGCTCGGGCGCCACTCCATTGAAACCTGGGTTGATTTCACAATGCATTAAAAATGCTTCTGGCAATAAACGTCTGATTACATTTTGTCCGGCGCCAAACATAGCATCATATGCAAATTGTGGGGCATAGGCTTTTAATTTTACAACATTGAATTTCTCTTCAATAGCATTTAAATACAGTTGTTCGAAATCGGTGTATTCGATCATAACTGTTTCAACAAAGTGTTCAAAAGTTGCAACTGGAGGCAATGGGTTGTAATCGATTAAGGCTTCAACCTTGTCTATTTCAGATGGTACAACAGGGCCGCCATAATGGGCTTTAATTTTGTAGCCATTATAGCTTGGCGGGTTATGTGATGCTGTAATAATAATACCTGCATAAGTGTTCAACTTTGTGTTGGCTAAAGAGATCATTGGCGTTGAACAAACACCCTTGCTCAAATAGCATTTAATGCCATAAGAGGCCAATACGGAAGCCGTTGTTTCCGCAAACATTTTACCGCCAAATCGACAGTCATAGCCAACAGTGCAAGTATGGTTTTGAGTCGCCTTTAAAAGCCATTTAGCTGTAGCATGAGCAACTCTGCTTACATTTTCTACAGTGTATTGGTCTGCAATGATCTCGCGCCATCCATCTGTGCCGAATTTGATAGTATATGGTTTATTCTCTTGAGTATTTGACATAATAGCTTACTTTAGTCCAATAATAATTTCTTAATGCTTTGATATATAAATCTGATTCGTTGAATGGAATTAGATCTTGATTGATTTTGTAAAGATGGTATTGAAAAGTTTTTTCTTGAAGCACATCTTCAAGTGTCTTGAAATTCATAAGTAATTGCCATTTAGTAATGTCAGCAAAAGCAATGGTTTGGAGCGGTTTGTTGTTGGCAAACAATCGAATAGATTGAACATTGCTGAGGATGTTTTTGTCGGCAACTTGAGTCCAAATTTCAGTGACTTCCATCCTGGTAATACGAATATCTAACAAACGGTTTTGGTAATCAAAATATTGATTGCCACCTAGGTTAAACAATATCTCTTTGTTGTCATTCAAATAAGACTCAATTTGTTGAATGCACAAAGTGCCTGCATCTGTACTGTCAATATCATTGGGTTCAATAACATAAGTAATGAGCTTGTCTTGTTTGGGTTGGTATTTGCCTTCAACCTTTTTCTTTGAATAAAATGCATCCTTTTTAATCCTGAACGACTGAATAGGATCTTGAGAAAAATCTTGTTTGCCAAATTGAAGTAAATTAAATTGATAACGTCTGCTGTACAAGGCCTCTAGATAAGTTATTTTCGCAGGGCCATTCACATTACAGGGAACATAATTCTGACTTAGACATAGTAATGCTTCAGAGAGGTCTACATAACCTAATGAAATTTTGCCATTCTTTGATTCGGTCAAAAAGGAAATACCCATAATCACAAACTCAGTTTTGCTTAGGTTGCTCGTCCATAATTCATTGAAAAAAATATGACGCTGTTTCACAAAACTTACCTGATTGCTGGCTTCAATATTTTTGAGCGCTTCAGCACTGATGTTGAGTTGTTTTTTTGGGGAGTCCCATAGCTTAATTTTGCCTTTGTTTATTTGATCGTATAAAAACAAAGGAAGGCTTTGGACTAAGTTGAACCCAAAAGTATCGTCTTGCTCAGCTTCTGCTAAATGGATAAGCGTTGGTATTTCTGTATAGATTTTCCTTGCATTTGCAGTGAAACAAATGAAAAGTAATCCCAACAAAAGTCCATATTTACCCAAATGCGTTCTCACCAGTAATTTCCATTCCAAGTATCAATAAATGCACATCGTGAGTGCCCTCATATGTAATCACACTTTCAAGATTCATACTGTGTCTCATAATTGGGTATTCACCTGTAATGCCCATCGCACCGTGAATTTGACGTGCTTCTCTGGCAATCTGCAAAGCCATATCAACATTATTGCGTTTTGCCATACTGATTTGAGCTGGTGTAGCTTTGCCTGCATCCATTAATTGACCAAGTCTCCAACCCAATAATTGTGCTTTAGTGATTTCAGTAATCATTTCCGCCAATTTCTTTTGTTGAAGTTGGAATGCTGCAATTGGTTTACCAAATTGTATACGTTCTTTAGAATACCTTAAAGCTGAATCATAGCAGTCCATAGCTGCGCCAATTGCTCCCCAACTAATACCATATCTCGCAGAATTCAAACAAGTCAAAGGGCCTTTTAAACCTTCTACATTCGGTAAAAGATTTTCTTTTGGCACCTTAACGTTGTCAAATACCAATTCACCTGTTGCACTGGCTCTTAAACTCCATTTGCCATGGGTTTCAGGAGTAGTGAACCCTTCGTAACCTCTTTCAACAATTAAGCCTCTTACTTTTCCAGCTTCGTTTTTAGCCCATACTACAGCGATGTCTGCAAATGGGGCATTGCTGATCCACATTTTGGCACCATTCAATAAGTAGTGGTCACCCATATCTTTGAAGTTGGTTAACATGCCGCCAGGATTAGAGCCATGGTCAGGTTCTGTTAAACCAAAACAGCCCATCAATTCGCCTTTTGCCAATTTAGGTAAGTATTTGTGTTTTTGTTCTTCTGAGCCAAATTTATAAATAGGGTACATCACCAATGAGCCTTGAACAGAAGCTGTAGAGCGAATGCCGCTATCGCAACGCTCTAACTCTTGCATGATCAAACCGTAGGTGGTATAATCCATGCCGCCACAGCCATATTCTGCTGGTAATTGAGGGCCAAATGCACCTATTTCACCTAAGCCTTTAATGATGTGATGAGGGAACTCTGCTTTTTGAGCACATTCTTCAATGATGGGCGATAATTCTCTTTTTACCCAGTCTCTCACTGAATTGCGAATAAGGATGTGTTCCTCTGTTAACAAATCGTCGATTTGGTAGAAGTCAGGTTGAGTAAATCTGTCTTTGCCTTGGTGGCGTTCTTTGAGGGCTTCGAAATCAATTGATGACATGCGTTAATTTTATTTTTTGCAAAAATAAATATTTTACTTTGATTGCAGGCTAATTTTGTTGTTCACTATGTCTGAAAACTTGGTCGGTAAAATCGCTGTTAATGCCTTGCAATTGCATATCAAAAAAGGTTTGTATGCTTCTGAACGCCAAATTGAAAATCATTTTAGCGTCAGTGCGGAGGTTGAATATGATCCCAAAAGTCTGCAAAATGGCACTTATTTGGATTACGAGCGACTAGCTGAGCTCTTAAGTACAGAGATGCACAAAGATATTCAATTATTAGAGCAAGTGGCTCAGAATTGCCTTTCGGCTATTAAATCAGAATGGCCTTTTGCGAAAGGGGCTAAGGTTATCATCGAAAAACTGAATCCAGCCTTCAATGGTCTAAAATTAGCATCAGTCAAAGTAGAGATAGCTTACCCTTAAAATTGTTATTATGTAATATATTTGTTAAAATTGATATTTTATTTGTATTATTGTGTACTGAGTTAATTGGTTGTTTATCAATTATCTTCAAAAAACTCAATCACTCAATTAAAACCATTTGAATAAATTTATGAAAAAGCCATTTTTAATTCGATTAAGCTATGGGATTGCACTTTTTAGTCTTTTAACCATGAACGCTTGTAAAAAAGACGATGACCACGACCATTCCTCAAGTACTGACTCAGACAAACCCGTTATTACGATGTCATCTCCTTCAGATTCAATGATGTACAACAATGGTGATACAATGTACATTAAAGGTACCTTAACAGACAACAGTCTTCACGAACTTTTAGTGACAGTTTTAGACGCCAATGATTCAATATTGTATAGTCAAGCGCCTGTTGTTCATGATTTAACATCCTATGCCATTGATATGAGTTGGAAGACTCAAGTAGGGAATCATACCAATGCTAGTATCATTGTTGTGGCTGAAGATCATAATGCCAATATTAGCTCTGATACTATTCATGTGCACATCATGCCATAATTCATATTTAATTTTTAATAGAAAAGTTGTTGGCCTGCTAACAACTTTTTTTTATGCCATTTGTGTAAATTTGCGATGTGAATTCAGTGGTTAAAAAAGAAATTAAAATTACCAATGCTCATGGTATTGCCATGACGGCAGACATCCATTTGCCGAAACGTAAAACGCCAGCACCAATTCTGGTGTTTTGTCATGGTTTTAAAGGGTTTAAAGATTGGGGGCATTTTAATTGGGTGGCTGAACAAGCAGCCCACAATGGCTTGGCATTTTTGAAATTTAATTTCTCAAAAAACGGCGTTGTCGAACATCAACTTAATGAAATATCAGATCTTGAGGCTTTTGCTAATAACAATTATTCAACTGAAATTTCAGATTTAAAAGCAGTCATTGATGAGATAGAAAAACAAGCAGAAGAATGGCGCATAGATACGACTCAATTGTTTTTAGTTGGACACAGTAGAGGCGGAGGGATTGCTTTGTTAGAGGCTTCAGAAGATAAGCGTGTTAAAGGTTTGGTTTTATGGGCATCAGTGTCAGAGTTTTCCTCTTTTTTTAGACCGGAAACCATTCAACAATGGGAAGCTGAAGGCGTTGTATATGCACCGAATAAAAGAACTGGTATTCAATTGCCATTAAAAAAACAGTTTTATGAGGATTATTTGGCCAATCAGTCAAAGTTAGATGTGAAAAAGGCTGCAAAGTTGTTATCTGTTCCTTTGTTAATTATTCATGGGGATCAAGACGAATCTGTTAGTTTACAACATGCGGAGAATCTATACAATATAGTGCCCCATTCGATATTGATTAAAGTTGAAGGTGGAACCCATACTTTTGGCGCTCAGCACCCTTTTGATCCGTCAACTGATGTTACTCCAATGTTAGAGGAGTTGATTGAAAATACCTTTGAGTTTGTTACAGATTAAACTTAATCTTTGATATGTTTATTTAATTTGTCATCAATCGTTTTGAGCATTTTCATTTGTAATGCCTGTGTTTCAAACAAAGATTTAATTTGTTCTTCTTGTAACAAATCTATTTTCTGATGCAAACTTCTGATTTGAATTTCAGCCTTTAAGTTGATCAAATAATCGTTTTCACTGCGTTTTCGATCCTTTTCCTCTACACGGTTTTGACTCATCATAATGATTGGTGCTTGTAAAGCAGCAATACAGGAGAGGATAAGGTTCAACAAAATGAATGGGTAGGGGTCAAATTGTTTAGCTGATAATGCCAAAACATTAAATGTTATCCAAATGCACATGATCACTAAAAATGAAATAATGAATTTCCAACTGCCCCCAAACTGAGCCACTTTATCAGCAATCTTATCGCTTGTGCTAATATTTTCAATGGGAGGATTCAAAAGATTTTGAGTGATTAAATTCTCCTCTCTAATTGAATTCTCAACAATATCATGAAGTCTGTTAAGCAATTCAGTTTCTTTGTTAAGAATGGTTTGTATATCTTTTTTTGACATATTATCTGATGAGTTGAATACTGCCTTCTATTAATTTAGTTAATTCAGGTTGATCTTGTAAACGGTATTGGAAAATATAGTAATAGGTGCCAGATGAACATTCAGCCCCTGTATTATTGACTTTGCCATTCCAATTGCGCGAGTCATTTAAACCGTAATCTTGTTCAGAATAGTAAACTTGCTTGCCCCAACGGTCAAATATTTGAAGATTGTAATAGGTTTCATTTTCAATGATGATATCGTATACATCATTCAATTGGTTTAGCTGGCCGGGAGTGAACACGTTAAAGATGCCAAAATCAGGAAGTCGATCATTAAAAACGACTTGGCAAAAAGTGTCTTTACAACCAAATGGCAATTGTGCAATTAAACAAACTTGGAAATGCCCTGTGTCATTGCCATAATCTTTACTTGGCTCAAACAAGGTAGAGCTGTCATTGTTGCCGAGTTGACCAAATTGCCATAACCATGTTGTAGGTGTAACAGGGCTGCTTAAATTATTGAATTTGAAAACAGGGGGCTTGCTGCCTGGATCAATGTTAAAGTCAGCTTTAACGCCTAAAACCGTCACCGATTTTTTGGCGGAATCTCTACAAAAATTATAAAGGCCTTTGTTGTAACTCGGTTTTAATTGTATCAGATAAAGACCAGATTGAGTATATCGGTGATTTAGAGATAGTCCATCTGAAGTGTCTTTTGTATTGTTATCACCCCATGTCCAAAGGTCTTTATTGTAGGCAGTATCAGATAAACTTTTAGCAGTAAAGCGCTCACCAACACAAACAGTATCTGGAGCTAACAAGTCAGTACGTTTAAATGGTAATACCAAAACCGTTCTGTGAGTGTCTTTTTGAAAAATAGGATCAGGGAAAGTCGTATAACAAGCTTGTTTTTGTTTAGTGAAAGGATTGTAAATGGTATCAATGCCAACCAATTGTATATTGTATCGACCAGGGCGATTATAATTAAAATAAACGGGATTCAAATTGCTAACAAATTGAGATGATTTGGCAGAATCGCCAAATGACCAAATGTAATGTTTACTGAAGCGCGATTTATTGATGAACTCTGCATACAATGATTGGCAACCAATGGTGTCTTTAATGTAAAAGTATGGTTTAGGCCCTAAAGATTTTATGAAGAATTTAAAGGTGTCAACGCAACCCGAATAAGATTGTATGGCCAAAGAGGCTGGAATACTGTCTAAGGAAGTATTGATGGATTGCACAGGATTGCGCTTAATAGATGAGAAAGAACCAGAGCCAAATTGCCATGCATAACTCTTAATACTGTCTATGTAAAAATTGGGTTTGAATTTTCGCCAAGCAGGGTATTTACAATACGATGATGAATCAAAAAACTGTTTTAGTTCAGCACAATACAATGTGAAACCATTGCGTTTGATGTTGGCATTTAGGTCTTGTACAAAAACCGAATCTTGTATAGTGTCTTTACAGCCAAAACTATCAGTAACTACCATTTTATAATCGCGCAAACCTCCACTTTTAAAGTAGTAGCAAGGATTAAATCTTGTTATTGGAGCTGAGGTGTCGCTGAGAATCCATGTAACATAATTTTTATTGGTGTTTTTTGTCCAATACATGCCTGTTACCATATCTCGAACTTGAGGATTAAAACAGACTTTATTGTAAATGCAATTTATCGGTTTTAAAAATGGTAATGTTAGAAGTTTTCCAAGATTAACATCCATTCTATAACGTGTTTCACAACCATTGGCAGAGGTCAGTAAAATTTGTATAGGGGCTTGAACAGCTCCATATGGGTATACATGAAAAACAGAATCGATAATGGTGTCTTTGTTGAACAAGAGATCCACATTGTTTTTATCGGCCCAATTGACATAGATTTTTTCTCCTTTTTTAAAGTGCCCATTTGTTAGCTGAATACTTACCCGATAAGGTTTACAATGGCCATATACCTTTAATGTAAATGTGTCTGTTTTGAGCGGATATACCCTCAAAGTTTGTTGACGATATATAGTGTCATATTCTGTAATGGTATCTGAATGTAACCTTAAAGAATCATCTCCATAATGCTCTGCCCATCCATAATTAGGGGTTTCAAAAGCAAATCCAATTTCGTAATCACCATTGTAACTGGTATCCAAAACTTGTGGGTAGGTTAACCAAGTTTGCCCGTGGTTTAATGTAAACTTTTTAGGAACTGGTTGTTTAATGGTGTCGTGCATGAAAGTGTTTTGACATCTAAAAATGGTGTCCGGATTAAGTATGGGAGGACAATTCTGCATGTTAACCCAATCTCTGGTTGAATCCATACAACCTGTAATGGTGTCTGTGATCGAAAAAAAGACTTTTACTTTACCACTGCTTGACGAGAATTTATGTTTATCAAACCAGTCTTTAGAAATATTGCAATTCTTGTATTTATTGATGTCTTTAATTCTTTGTTGAATACAGTTTTGACCGTAAGGGTCAGAAATTTCCCATTTATAAGTGCAGTGAGCTGGATTAATAAATTTAGAAGTGCTTACCATAAACACATCTTTATTCCGAAAACACTGGTCTTTATTGTAAATCTTTATTTGTGCAACAGGTCCTTGAACTCTAAAAGGTGCTGTTAGCGTCGTTACACAGGAGCCTCTGTAAATCTCCACTTTTACTTGGTATACGCCGGGCGCTTTTTGCGTAGTAAAATAGTTCAAGTTGCTTTTTGTAAAGGGATCAAATAAGTCATCATACCATTTAATGTCATCTCTTGCCACATTTTTGATGCTGGCTTCATTTAATGAGTTGTCTGAATAACATCTAAGCGTATCTAATAATTCTATTGAAGTTGGTAAGCTATCAATTAAAACAGGAATGACTTTAGTAAACGTATCATAACAAACAGGGTTGACAAAGCCAACTAATTGAATTTTAACCATCCTTGATTTACCATATCTAACACATTTAGCGTTAGTGTAATGCGGCATTGTGTCAACTTGTGAGGTGTCAAACAACCACCTGAAACGCCCTTTGTTGTTTGGGAATGCAAATGAATTGTTTTTAACACAAATCTCTACTTGGTAACAATTAGTGAATTTCTGAGTAAAGGTAAAGGAGTCTGTAACCGTTTGAATGATATTGATGTCATGTGCTACACTGTTTTTACAACCTTTGTTGTCTGTTAATTCCATTCGAATGGTATACTTGTCTGCAATCCCATAAACATGACAAGTACTGTCGCCTTTTTTGGGTAGGGTATTGGTTTCAAAGCCGCCATCGCCCCATACAATCAATCTTGAAATGATTTTTTGGCCAGTGACTCCAGGCGAACTTGTGTCGTAAACACAAATCTTATTGCGGTTCAAACAAGAATCATTAAAAGGATTAAAATAGAAAAAAGGTTTAGGAATAGGCACTACCTCAATTATGAGTGTCGCTTTTGAGACAGAGGAATTACTTAAAGTTGCAGTAGCAGTAATGGTGTAATTACCTGTTGAAGTATATTGATGACTGGGTGCTGTATTGCTGGAGGAGCCACCATCGCCAAAGTCCCAATTGATGGACGCTACAGTGCTACCTGTTGGTGGTGTATAGGTATAACTTGCTAAGTTGCCCAAACAAATAATCTTAGGACCATTAATGGTATTTTGAGCATGCAATTGATTGGCTAAGAAGCACAAAAACAAATAGAGAAACCACTTCTTTAGAGACATACTTTCAAATATACTTAATTATGAGCCGAATTCGTTTCTATGTGAATTAAAATTGACAATTCTCCTGATTTTCAATCAATAAAAAAATTACTTTTGCAAGCACATGGGGATGCATCAAACCAATATTAATGCGCTGGCTTCTGCCGCTAAACAAATAGGGGTAAAAGATGTTGTAATTTGTCCGGGTAGCAGAAATGCGCCTCTTGCTATGGCATTTTGGCGTATCAATTCTATTAAATGCCATTCTATCGTAGATGAGCGATCTGCTGCTTTTGTTGCCTTGGGTTTAGCAAAATCCTCAGGTCAAACTGTTGTATTGATTTGTACCAGCGGATCTGCATTAGTGAATTTCTACCCAGCTATTTTGGAAGCCTTTTACAGTGAAATACCCTTATTGGTTTTGTCTGCAGATCGCCCACCAGAATGGATAGACCAATGGGATGGTCAAGCCATACATCAAAAGCAGATTTTCGGTAGCCATGTAAAGTGGAGCGAAGAAACTTCTTGTAACGATGAACTCAATCCTCAAGCTTATTTTAAGCTCATGCTTGATGGATTGCAAATAGCCAATTCAGATCGTAAAGGTCCTGTGCATTTGAATGTGCCCCTCAGGGAACCTTTGTATGAAGCGACTTTACAAGCATTTGAATATCCTGAGTTTCCAATTGCAACA
>JBIPPH010000020.1:0-35230 GCA_044368575.1 Bacteroidia bacterium | reverse complement strand
TAGGTGCATTTGAAAACAAATGGCAGAATGCACAACAACAGTCATTTGATTACTCCAATATTCAAAGGTACAAAACCTATTACCTTAGTTTAGACATCCATTGGAGCGCTATAAAAACTAAACGCAAAGGACTGAAAACTGTTTTTAAAATCTTAGATGGCATTAAAATTCCAATGCCTGGAATAGGTTTCTGCCAACAAAAATGGGCGCTAAAAGGTTTCAACTACTGATTACAAAATCTCAAAGGTTTGACGGATATAATGCATATATCCTTCAAAATCTCTAACGTTCAAATAAATCAGGTAAGTTCCTTTCATTAGTGGTGTACCTTTACTGTCTCTTCCATTGAATGGTAAATCTCCCATGTTGCCATTGTACAGCATCTCACCCCAACGATTGAAAACCTTCAGGTTATAGGTTAAAATACCTCTACCTAAAATGATTAGACTATCGTTGATTAAATCATGGTTCATCGATATCGCATCCGGAATAAATACTCTAAAAACATCTTTTACCCTAATTAATTCGTATGCGGTATCAGCACAACCAATGCTATTTCTAACAATTAATCTTACAGGGAAACGACCCGTATCCGGATAATTGTGAATTGGACTAGATACAGATGTTTCTTTGGTAAAATCTCCAAAACTCCATTCAAAAGTACTTTGGTTCACAGAGTTATTTTGGAATGAGACATCACGATTGATGAAATCAGGAGCCTTTGGCAAATAAGAAAACTGTGCCTTTGGCAAATCCACCACAGTCATATAGGCTAACTTTTGCTTAACATCTACACAACCAGAATCAGATTTGGCTTTTAATTGAACGTCAAAAACGCCGGCTTGATTATAAATGTATACAGGATCATTGGCATTAGTTGAATCTGATGAAGTCAAGTACCAAAGGTAATTTTGCGCGCCTGAGCTTTGATTGGTAAACCATACCATTTCATTTTTACAAATAGTGGTTTTATTGACTGTAAAATCTGCAACAGGAATTGGATTTACGAATACTTTAACGGTATCTGATACAGGTTGTGAGCAATTGTCTTGAAGTCTAACAATGTATTGGGTGCTTGTACTTGGTTGGTATTTTATTGAAGTTACATTGCTGTTTACCCCGTTAATAGTCCATTGGTATTGGCTAACCATACCACCACTCATATTAAAATATAAGTGTGTGGTATCTCCTTTACAAATGCTGTAGTCAGTTAATTGTGCTTTTAATGACAAAGTAGGTTTAACATCAATTTTAATGGTCAATGAATCAGATGGATTTGAACAAGCGTCTTCAACTTTTAATTTATAAAAAGTTAGGGTTGTTGGTGCAACCAATTGATTGGGTGCATTTCCTAATCCTTGAGACCAAGTATATTGGTATTGTGATGCCACACCTCCTGTAACGATTGGATTTAATGGTACTTTGTTGCCAAAGCATATGACAGTATCTCTCAGGCCATTAATTTTCAATTTAGGCATAACATTAATGACCATAGTATCTGTGCTAGTAGCTGAGCAAAGATCATTCAATGCTACAATTACTGTAGCTTTATTGGTTAAGGTAAGGGTTTGATTATTCTGACTAGGCAAACTTAAGTTCCATGTAAATGCATGCGTAGCAGTATCTCCGCCTGCGGCATTCGCTGTGAATGAGACAGAGCTGCCATAACAAATCAGGGTGTCTTTTGGTAAACTAACAACTAAAGGTTGTCTGACTTTTACAAACACAGAATCTACGCCTGGGTTAACCGTACAGGCATCATTTACTGTTACTTTAACCCAAGTGGATCCATTAAATGTCTTTGATGCGTTTGAACTAGTACCCATACCATGGCTCCATAAATAACTGTAATTAGAAGGTTCTCCTCCAGTTGTTGAAACACTGAACGATGCCGTATTATTAAAGCAAATAAAAGTGTCATTACAATCAATCTTAGGCCTTAAGACACCTCGAACATCCACTTGAGCAAATGCAGTGTCACCTAATACCGTACAGCCATCTCTAACAATAACCTGGTATTTCGTGTTGCCTGTAGGATTGACTAATTGATTTGCAACTGCAGGCAAGCCTAAATTCCATGTATAATTATAATCACTTGATTTGCCGCCTGTAACTACAGGGATTAGTGGCACCTTCATACCATTACAAATAGTGGTATCTCTTAACCCTGAAATAACGATCGGGCCAAGCACATCTATTTCAACGGAGTCAATAGCTTTATCTGAGCAATTATCTGTTAGTTCAACTTTGTATTTAGTTTTTGTATTAGGTTGAACTGATATAATTGAAGTATCTGCGTTACCTGGCGTCCATGTATATGTATAATTTTCAATTTTACCACCAAATGCTGAGGCTATTAATTTAGTACCTCTGCCTTTGCAAAGGGTTGTATCATTATTTAAATCTACAATTAATTGAGGTCTTACTGTAACTAAAATAGAATCTGACGCTGGAACAGTTGAACAGGCATCTGTTAATGTTACTTTTATCAAAGTAGTAGTATTTAATACGGCATTTAAGGTAGAACCAAATCCGAATCCGTTATTCCATGTATATGTATAATTGACGGTATCTCCACCACTAGCATTAGTCGTAAGCTGACTAATTTTGTTATAGCAAATAATTGTATCATTTGTCTTAATTTTAACAGACAAAGCATCTTTCACATAGACTTTAACAAAAGCAGTATCAGAAATTGGCGTACATGCATCGCTAATGATAACTCTGTATAAGGTTGTGGATTGAGGACTTACTGATTTGTTAGCCCCTGTTCCTAAACCATTATCCCAAGTATACGTATAACTGTTTGCATTTCCACCTAATGCTGATGCTCTTAATTGGGCCGTTCCGCCTTTACATATAATTGTATCCGAACTAGTCGAAAGTTCTAAAGGATCTCTAACAGTTACTTTAACAAGAGCAGAGTCAGAGCTATTGGTACAAATATCTTTTAGGAAAACTTTATACTCTTGATAAGCTGTAGGGCTGACTATTATTGAATCATTGTATTCACCATTATCCCACTTGTAAAAATAATCTTTAAAATAACCTCCAGAACCTGTAGCTCTCAATAAGACACTGTTTCCAAAACAAATAGCTGTATCTGAATAAGCCTTAACTTTTACTGGTTTTTTGACAGCTGTATAAAGTAATTTAAACCCTCTGCCAACAACATATGGATCAGATACATGCCTCAACGTAACAACACTTCCTGCAACTAAAATCGTATTTCCACCATTTGGCATTGTTGAACCCGTATATCCTGCAATTTTAGTTCCTGTTCCTGGATAGTATCCTTTATAGATATATAAACTATCATAATTCAACTCGTAATCAAAATCATAGAATTTAATTCTAATTGAATCTGCACCGGGGGCACTTATGCGTAAATAGGTGATTTTACCTTGTTTGTAAATGTCTTCTCCCCCATCATCATATACAAATGATTTGCATTTGCGCGTACTATCAATGCCGGAGGCTGGCATCAATACAGCATTACAAATATCAAATGTGGAATCAATCTTAACATAAGCTGTTTTAGTCATACTATCCTTCTTGTTTTTAAAACAAGAAGTAGCTACCAATTTAATGGTGTAATTGCCATATGCACTATAAGTATGTGAAGGATTAGTAGCAGTAGATGTATTGGCATCACCAAAAGTCCATTTGTAAGAAAGCGCATTTGAACTCAAATTGTAAAAATTAACCAATTTTGAGGCATTACAGATAATAGTATCGGCTCTGAAATTGGCTTTTACATAACCACTATCGTATTTGGGTCCAACATTACAAGCATACCATGCATTAGTTACAGCAATCACTTCTTTACTACACTGTCCAAATAAATCTTTAGCTGCTTGTATGCTATAAAATCTTGAATCTGCGTATTGAGAACTAGGGGTCAAATACACTGTCAAATTTCTGTACGCTATTTTTTCTGCGCTTAAAATGCCTAAACTATCAACTTTATAAGCATTAGAAAAATCATTGTTGCCTGTTCCTCCCTCAGTAATTAAATAAAACCACCAATTTTGAACACCACTATTTAAGTGCACACCGCCGTTATCTCCTGCACCTGTATACCAATATGTCCCTAAATAACAACGTGGGTGACCATTGGTTCTTGGATCTGACATATTTCTAAGTCCATTTCCACTGTAAGTTATTTCTTCCCCTATTCTCCAGCTGTAACCTGTCGGTTTACCATAACGTTCAATAGCATTTCCAAAAATATCACTGAAAGATTCATTGAGTTGACCAGATTGATAACTATAAATCAAATTGGCTGTGTAAGTAGTGACTGCATGTGTAATCTCATGACCACAAACATCAATGGAGGTTAATGGCTTAAATGAATTACCATCGCCGTATGTCATACGGACACCATCCCAAAAGGCATTATCATAATTGCTCGAATAATGAACATAACTATTGATTCTGGCATTCGCATTATTGAAACTATTTCTGTTGAATTTAGATTTAAAATAATCAAATGTTGTTTCTGCACCCCAATGACAATCTGTTGCCACTTCATCTTTATTGAGATTTACATTGTTCCAAATATTATTGGAATCTAAAAAGTCTACTGCAGTACCATAATTGGTGCTTTTCTTCAAATTGTAAGTATAAACACCATTACCTCTTGAATTGTCTCTAAGTCTGAAATTGGTTGGCGCAGTACTATCTGTTGTGATGTTTTTTAATCCACTGTATTTGGTATAGGCCTTTCCAATAACATCTACTGCATGCAATTGATTTTCTTGGGCTACAACTTGACCTGTTTGAACATCAATGTAAATATTCTCCGCTTTTCTTGGGGTTATTGCGTGAATATTGAACTTATAGGTTAACTTAAAATCAGATTGGCTAAAATCCAATTGAGATGGAACATAAATCAGTGATGCTTTAGGGTACCATGATGCATTCGGGTCTGATTTTATCTCTTTAATATTTTGTTCTTCATCAGATGATTGCCACATGTACAAATCAGCCTTCAAAGAATCTAAGGCTAAGGCTAAGGCCTTTTCCTCTGTAATTCTTTTATCTGAATTTGGGTTATTGATTTTAAAAACTTCACCATTAAAAGATTTCAATTCGCCTTGTTTAATGTGAAAAATCAATACAGACCCCAAAATTGGAACTTGCTTGAAATTTATTTGATAGCGGATATGTTTATACCCTAATTCATCCTCCAATGTATTAATAACAGACAACTGATAATCTTCACCAAGTTGATACTGTTTTTTAACAAATCCAATAGCATTGGCTTCTGTGACTGATTGCCAATCATACAATTCCGCGAATTGCAATGATTGTGTATAAGCACTCAACCTATGAGATTGAAATGCTTTTGAATAATTAACAGCAGTTTGAGTTGAAGTCTGCCCAAAAAGCGAGCAGCTTGTCAAAATGATGAGGGTTGTTAGTAATCTTTGCAGCATAGACCTTATTTCAGTTCTATTTGCAAGATAAGTTAAAAAAATGATTTTTTTGAAAAATTCGATAAGCGGCAAAAATCCGCCTATTTTACAGATTGCACGGTAAGTCCAGTTCTTAGTTTAGGCTCAATATAGGTGGACTTTGGCGGCATAATCATTTTTTGGTCAGCGACTTCAAAAACATGTTCAATGGCACAAGGAAAAACGGTGAATACCATATCTTGCTCACCATTGTGAATCATACGTTCTATGTCTTCTATGCCCAAACTACCCTTGTAAAAGGTCAATCTTGAATCCACTTTCGAATCTTTAATGTGCAATATTTGCTTAAATACGGCCTCCTCTAAGATGGAAACATCAAGTTTTTGAACCGCATTGTATTGATCAGTTGAAGGCAAGTAATTCAAAGCATACCATTGACCTTTAAGGCATAAGCCAAAAGATTTTTCACGGCTAGGTAAAAAACCTGAACCCATTGCTTGAATGTCAAATGACTCTGACAACGCTTGCAAAAAGGAGGCCTGATCAAATGATTGTTCGGCTTTGAAAGCTCTATGAAAACTATCAATATGCAAACTTTCAGGTGGCACTATGAAACACAAGTAACGACCATCATTGAGCCCTTGTTTTTTAAAATAACCAGCTGAAGCCGCGCTTCTATGATGACCATCTGCTATGTATAAATCACCGATTGATTGATAAATGGTTTGTACCTTATTGATCCAATCTACTTGATCTATTTTATAAATAGAATGAATGATATTGTACTCATCCTCAAAATGAATAATGGGCATAGCTTGGGCTATCCAATCTACTAAATGTGATTTAATTTGATCGTGGTGTTGATGAGTCATCAAGACTGGCTCACCAATAACACCTGTAGTAGCTATATGTAATATCAGTTGGTCTTCCTTTTCAGTAATGGTATTTTCGTGGATCTTAATATGGCCTGAAAAATAATCTTCAACAGCCACAGTACAAATCAATCCAACGTACTCCCTTCCGTTGTTTTTATTAACTTGACTGTAAATATAAAATGATTCATTCGCATCCTGAACAACAACCTGTTCGGCTATTAATTTGTCCAATGCTTTTTTTCCTAATGGAAAATGCTTTACGGGATCTTTACTTTCGTGAAATTTGATGTATGGCTTTACGACATTTAAATATGTATGAGGATTTTCATCTACTATTTTATGCTGCCTATCTAGACTGTCTAAATGGGTATTAGCAGACACCTGTAATTCCAGGCCTTTGGCTGGCAACAATGCTTTAAATGGGTAAATATGTGCCAAGATCTACAAATTAAAATGCTTTAAGATTTGCTCGGCCATTTCATCACCAATACGCTTTTGAGCTTCCGCAGTACTAGCACCAATATGTGGGGTCAATGACACATTGTTCAATTTTAGCAAGCCATCATATACTGGTGGCTCCTGCTCAAATACATCAACACCTGCATAGGCTAATTTACCTTGGGTTAGAGCCGTTACTAAATCTTTTTCATTTACAACACCTCCTCTAGCGCAATTAATGAGCACAGCTGATGGCTTCATCATATTCAATTCAGCTTCAGCAATGACATAACCTTGACCACCAGGAATATGCAAACTCACAAAATCTGCTTGTTGAAGCACAGCTTCTTTAGAAATGGTTTTAACAGTGTGGGTTAATGTTGGCAAGCCAGCATCAGGATGGAATTGAATTTGAACCTCTGCGGTTTGAATCATCGGATCATAGGCGATCACATTCATACCCAAACCATAAGCCATTCTTGCGGCTTCTCTACCAATTCTTCCAAATCCAATTAACCCTAAGGTTTTACCTTTTAACTCAATGCCTTCCGAACACGTTTTCTTTAGCCCATTAAAATTAGCTACACCATTATTAGGCATTTCTCTATTACTATATTGCAACCATCTGCTAACAGAAAACATGTGAGCAAACACCAACTCTGCCACACTGGTACTGCTGGCTGCTGGTGTATTAACTACCGTAATACCTTTGTTTTTAGCAGCTTCTAAATCAATGTTGTCAAGACCAACACCTGCTCTACCAATTAATTTGATATTGTTAGCATTTTCAATCACAGATGCGTTTACTTTTGTGGCACTTCTAACCAATAAAACATCGTAATCATTCACTCTAGCCGGCAATTCATCTTGAGGAATTTTATTGGTATCCACCTCAAAACCTTTAGCTTCTAACGCCAATTTAGCACTGGCATCTATTCCATCGTTTGCAAGTATCTTCATCATAATTAATTAAAAGTTCTCATAACATTTACCAAAGCCTCTACACTCTCTATTGGCAAAGCATTGTACATACTAGCTCTGTAACCACCTGCAGAACGATGCCCTTTAATGCCAGAAATGCCTGCTTCTTTCCAAGCAGCATTGAATTTATCTTCCAATGAAGCATCGTTTAATACAAAACAAGCGTTCATTTGAGAACGATCTTCCTTGGCGATTGTGCCACTGAACAATGGGTTATTATCGATTTCATTATACAACAATTCGGCTCTGGCAGCTGCGCGTTTTTGCATTTCATTAACACCGCCTACTTTTTGCACCCATTTAAGGTTTTGCAACATAGCGAATATAGGAAATACAGGAGGTGTATTAAACATCGTTTCCTTTTCAATGTGTAATTTATAGTCCAACATACTAGGAATTTTTCTGCTTACTTTACCTAGAATGTCTTTGCGAACAATCACAACAGTTACACCAGCTGGTCCCATATTTTTTTGAGCGCCAGCATAGATTAATCCAAATTGACTCACATCCACTTGACGGCTCAAAATATCTGAGCTCATATCACAAACCATAGTGATTGGTGAGTTTGGAAAACTCTGCATTTGACTACCATAAATGGTATTATTACTTGTGCAATGAAAATAATCAGCATCAGTAGGAATGATATAATCTTTTGGGATGTAATTGTAATTGGTATCTTCTGAACTTGCCACCACTTCAACTAAACCTAAATGTTTGGCTTCTTTAACAGCATTGGCCGCCCAAACACCTGTTTTCAAATAGGCAGCTTTGGTTTCTAACAAATTGTAGGCAACCATTAAAAATTGCAAACTTGCACCACCGCCTAAAAACAAAATTTCATAGCCTTCAGGGATGTTCATTAACGATTTAATCGTAGCTTGAGTATCTTCAACAACTGAAACAAACTCTTTACCTCTGTGAGAGACTTCTAACACAGACAAACCAGTGCCTGCAAAATTTTTAATCCCCTCAATACTGGCATCAATTGCCTCTTGTGGTAAGATAGATGGTCCTGCTGAAAAATTGTGCTTCATAGACATATGTATAAATTTTATTTGTTGCGAAATTAAGTTAATATTGAAACAATAAAACATGAAAATTAAAAACATTGTCATTTTGATTGTGCTGATGCTCAAGTTGTTCACACTGCATGCACACATTCACTCTGACACTGATTCCACAAAGCATTCCTTTAAAGACAGACTGCGTTTTTTTATGGGCGCTGGCGGGCAAATTGGTGGCCCCTATTCTCATTTTTCAATACATCCTCAAGTTGGCTACCAAATTACACCCAAATTCACTACGGGCATTGGCGCCAATTGGCAATATTTCCCTTATTTGACAAGAAACTCTAGTATTTATGGGGGGAATGCATTTGCAAGGTATTTAATCAGACCAAGTGTGTTCACCCAATTGGAATTCCAAGAACTTAATTTTAATAATCAATGGCAAGAATATGCCATGGTAGGTCTTGGGACCATTCAAAATAGAGGCGTGTATATTGCTGCCTATTATTTGCTTTTATATCCTTCAAACAACCTCTACAGAGCGCCCTATTTCATCAGATTCGGCATGTGTTTTTAATGGCAAGTAAGACTTTACATATCGTTGCAGGCCCAACGGCCATTGGTAAAACCGCCTATGCAATTGAGCGCGCATTAGCTTTAAATTGCCCTATTATTTCTGCAGACTCCAGGCAAGTCTTTAAAGAATTATCTATAGGTGTAGCAAAACCTAGTCAGGAAGAACTTAACAAAGTTCAACATTATTTTATTGACCATTGCAGTATTCATGAAGCCTACAATGCTGGTCAATATGCAACGGATACCAGACAGTTGATCAATAAATTATTCGGCACTTTAAATGACATTGTTATATGTGGCGGCACAGGGCTTTACATAAAGGCGTTGTTGAATGGATTGGATCCCCTTCCCCCTCAAAATCCAGAATTGAGACAGCGTTTGCAAAACAACTTTGAAACACATGGCATAGCCGCACTTCAAACAGAATTACAATCCCTTTCTGAAAATGCATTTCAACAAGTTGACCATAACAATCCTCAAAGATTAATTAGAGCCATAGAAATTTACTTATCGCCTCCCCTTACAAACACTTCTTTGCCGAAATTCACTCACGAGTTCGAAGTCAATAAATTGATACTAGACATGGACCGTTCTCTTTTGTACCAAAGAATAGACAACAGAGTTGATCAAATGATTGACATGGGCCTTGAACAAGAAGCCAAAAACCTAATAGAACACAAAGACTTAAATGCCTTACAAACAGTTGGGTATAAAGAGTGGTGGCCATACTTCGATGGCAGTTATTCGAAAGCTGAAGCCATAGATAAAATCAAACAACATTCTAGGAATTATGCCAAACGTCAAATTACTTGGTTCAAACATCAATTTTGAAGCTTAGCTTGAGTCCCTTAATTTTGAACTGTGAAAACCCAATCAACTTTAAAAAAAACACTAAGACATCCATTGGGATTGATTGGTTCTTTTTTAGTTGGTTTTTTTCTTGTTTTAAGCCTGTTGGGCAACCTGATTACCCTTGACAAAACACCTAACACCAACCTCATTCATTTACCCATCGCATTGCTACCACCAGGGTCTCAAATCCAAGCATTTGTGGTCAATAGTCCAGACTCCAACTCTGTTTTTCATCAATGGCTATGGGGCCATAAAGCCCCTCAAGAATTTATAGCTATTAATGATTATAAAATTGATCAAGATTCTATAGTACTTAATTTATTTGATCAAGACACAAGCCTTCATCACCAAGAAACCATAGCCCTTAAATCGGTTAAAAACTATGAACTAAAAACCATGACTTTTTGGTTAGGCACCGATGGTTTTGGACGCGATGTGTTATCTAGGGTAATCATTGGATGTAGGATATCGATTGCAGTTGGACTAGTGGCTGTGTTAATTGCAGTGCTGTTTTTAGGCACAGGGCTTGGCTTGTTAGCTGGCTACTATAAAGGCAAAACAGATATTACCATTACTTGGTTAATGAACGTCATTTGGAGTTTACCTACCTTTTTATTGGTCGCAGCTATTAGCTTTACTATGGGAAAAGGCTTTTGGCAAATCTTTGTTGCGATAGGTATCAGTTCATGGATAGAGGTTGCTAGAGTAGTGAGAGGCCAAGTATTTAGCATTCGTGAAAAAGAATACATTCAAGCCGCTAAATTAATGGGGTTTTCGGGTTTTAGAATCATGATCAAACACATACTTCCCAACTTAGTCAATACCTTAATTGTATTGGCTGTTTCTGTGTTTGGCTCAGCTATTTTATTAGAATCAGGTTTAAGTTTTCTAGGCTTCGGCATAGCGCCACCTGCTCCAAGTTGGGGCATGATGGTGAAAGAAAATTATCCTTACATCATGTTTGATAAAGCCTACTTGGCATTTGTTCCAGGACTTGCGATTATGCTTTTAGTCATGGGCTTTAACTTTATAGGTATAGCTCTCAGAGATGCTTTAGACATTCACCTCAAATGAGTTTATAGTTTTTGTGCTCACCAATTCTCCAGCCAGTTAATTGTTCTATCCAATGGAGTAAACGCTTTTTTAACCCGAACCTTTTGATGCTGATATCGTGATCAAATTGCCAATTTTTTTGAGCTATTCTCTCTTGCATAACTGCTGGATGAGTGCCTTTGTATAAAGCCAAAGAATCAATGCCAGAAAAATCAAACTCCGAAGCGTTGGCATATTCCGATTGAATGAATTCATCAGAATGCCATAGTTTACGAGCTTGCTTTAACTTTTCCAATTGTAATTTTGGATGCTTTACCCAGCCATAATGAAACATATCTGCTTGAACAGGTTTTACCTTAAGTTTTCGATTGTTAATCCTAAAACCTTGAGCATCTTTATAAGACCTCGCCCCTACTGAATATTTGATGATTCTGATTTCTTTTCTATACCAATGTCGAGAATCTGCTAAGTAATCATAAGACCCATAAAAGTGTTTGTAATTCAACAACAAACCCTCCACTTTGGGCATATGCAAGTATTGATACATGGCCTGTTGAATTACCTGTAAATACTGTTCGTGCAAACACTCATCCGCCTGAATATAAAAACACCAATCGGTCTTGGGATTTAGCGCATCTAATGCTTTATTGGTTTCAACCGCTAAAACTTTTCCACCTTCTCTCAAAGCATCATCCCAAACTGTTTCAATGATTTTTATTTTAGGTGAATCAAAACCTTTAACATAGGCTAATGTATCATCTTCACTTTTACCAACGGCAATAACAAATTCATCACACAGGGGTAAAACAGAATAGACAGCTTCTTTTAGGGGATAGTCAGCTTTGACAACATTTCTTGCTATGGTAAATCCTGATACAAACACAATCAATGGTACTTCTTTTTAACGTATTTTATCAAAATCAACATATCCTTTTTCCACTTGGCAAAATGATTAAACGTGTTAAACATAAAGTGAATCATTTCAATGTCATCTTTAGGTAATCGATGATTTTTGTCTTTGAACTTTTGTTCAATATTATCCATGTAAATCTTGAAATCCAAAATACATTCAAACCAATTTCTGTAGATAGCATAATTGGTATTGGTTGACCCAATTGCATAAGTTCTTCTTGACTTTGGATAACGCATACCACATAAATTAAAGTGCTTGGTAGACAACCAACTGTAATGGCCATTGTTACCGCTTTCTTCTATCTTGATCGCTAAAAAAAGATAGTGCCATCGACCCATGTATTTTTTAGCAACTTTATAAAGGGTATCTATACTAGGTACTTTTTTAAGGTTTAAGCCTTTAAGAATATTGCCAGTATCAGCTGTTTTAACCACTGTGGCGGTATCATTAGTGTTTGCTGCACACAACGAGCATGAACACCAACAAAAAAACACTATAATTAAACTACGTAAAATAGGCAAAATATATTCAAATATACATACTGAAGCAATGTCATTTTCCACAAGTTATAGAAACTTAAAAAAAACATTGAAATTGCTATGAATTTGGGTATTTTTGAATACCTGTAAACATGTCCAAAAAGTTACAACTTATCCCCTTAATCTTTTGCCTTCTCATTGGCTCAAAACTTTCAGCCCAAAGCTTTATTGTATCAGGCTACATAAGCAACTCATACACTGGAGAGGTAATAATTGGCGCCTATGTATTCTGCCCTCAAACTGGTTCAGGATCAGTTAGCAATAATTATGGTTATTATGCTATTAATATTCCTTATGGCACCAAAAACCTTGTGTTTATTAGAGAAGGATTTGATTCAAAAATCGACACTATTAGAATCTCTGGCAACCATCAACTAGACATCCGATTGACACCAAGTAATGAGGATGAATACGCCAATAATCCAATAACAATACCTATCGATAGCACAGAAATTAACTTAGATGATGCACCTGAAAAAATCCATCAAATTAAAAACACCAAAAAGACAGATGCACTCATTAGAAAAGCACTAACACACAACCTCAAAATAATTGATAGAGTTAACAATGGACTGATGGAATTACCAGGGCAACAAATCAAAAGTATGCCTTCCTTGTTAGGGGAAGTTGATGTTGTTAGATCATTAAAACACTTGCCTGGAGTAATGCCTGGAACAGAATTAACCAACGGGATGTATGTTAGAGGTGGTGGCCAAGATCAGAACCTAGTGATGATTGATGGTATACCCATTTACAACATGAATCATGCCTTTGGCTTTTATTCGATTTTCAATGCTGAAGGGATCAGTAACATCAGTTTAACAAAGAGTGGTTATTCTGCTCGCTATGGTGGGAGATTGTCTGCAATTACTGATGTGTCAATGAAAGAAGGCGCAAACAACACCATTCATGGTATATTTACTCAAAGTATGGTGGCATTAACGTTGAATTTAGATGGGCCTCTCTCTAAAGATGGCAGAACCAGATTTTCTGTTGCTGCTAGAAGATCATATTTAGATCTTTTATTGCTAAGACCTGTTAGCGATGACACCTCTAAAACCATTTATACATTCTATGATTTTAATTTTAAACTGTCTCACTCGATTGACAATCGCAATAAATTATTTTACAGCTTTTATAGTAATAGAGACCGTTTGTATAGTTTTGAGAGAAAAGAAATTGTCAATAGTTTTACTAAAATCAACGAAGCTTCTCAAGATATAAGATGGGGCAATTTTGCCAATTCAATAAAATGGAACAAATCCATTAGCAACCGTTTATTTTCAAACCTAGTGGTTAATTACAGCCAATACAAAAGTGCCATTGGACTTGGCTTCTCTATGAGTTATGACAGTGCAGGACAATCGGATTATTCAAAAATCACCTACAAATATTTAAACTTTATTAGGGATTTTCAACCTGGAATTCATTATGATTATCTTCACAACAAAACCCATACTTTTAAATTTGGTTCAGAGTTGTCAATCAAATCCTTTTTACCGGGCAGAACAAAAACAGCCTATGAAAACAACGGCGTTGTTTCAAACGATACTGCATATGGCATAAAGAAATCGATAGGTACTCAAGAGCTTGTTTTGTATTTTGAGGACGAATTAAAACTATCAGCAAAATTCAAAACCAATATAGGGGGTAGATTGGTCAACTTCTTTTCAAATGGACAGCACTTCTTATTTCTGGAACCTAGATGGTCATGGAACAAAAAAATAAATAATGCATGGGCATTAAAGGGCAGTTATACCATGATGAATCAAAATTTGCATTTGTTAGCTGACAACATTAACTCTAATGTGTTTGCTTTAAATTTTGATCGTTGGGTACCAGCAAATGGCCTAATAAAACCTCAACGCGCTCAACAAGTCAACTTAGGCATATCAGCACCCTTAGAAAACAATTGGGAATTTACAATTGATGGCTATTACAAATGGTTTAACCGCGTCTTAGAGGTCAAACAAGGAGCTGATATATCAGGTGGATTGTTAGACAATTCTATTTGGGAAAACCAAGTGATCAATGGTAAAGGTTGGAATTATGGTATTGAAACTTTTTTGCACAAACGCAAGGGTGACTTCTCAGGATGGTTGAACTATACCCTATCATGGGCCAAGCGCAATACCCCTGGAATCAATAGAGACGAAACCTATTATTTCCAATTTGACAGAAGACATTATTTCAATTTGGTATTGCAAACAAAGCTTGACGACGTTTATTCTGCTTCAGTCAATGTGGTATATTCTACTGGTAATTTTCAATCTGTACCGATTGGCAAATACCGCGACATCAATGGCAATATCGTTTATGATTATACAGAAAAAAACAATTACAGATTAGACCATACTTTCAGGATTGATGTTGGCGTAAATAAAATCAAGTTCAAAGATTGGGCTGCCGAATCAGGTTATCGTTTTTCTGTCTATAACCTATTGGCTCGCAACAATCCTGCTTATATCTACATAGACAATTCGCAAAGCCCTCCAAAAGCTTATCAAAGAAGTTTCTTAATGTTTATCCCAGGCGTAACCTATTATATTAAATTTTAAAAACAGCATGAAAAACAAACTCTTCATTCTTTTAGGACTATTGTTGTTCACCGCTTGTTCTAAAGAGATTACCTTAAACTTGCCAGACTATGATAGCAAACTTGTAGTCAACGGGGAATTAAATACTGATCAAATCATTGACCTTGAAGTCAGTAGAAGTTTGCCCATTATGCAAGTAACCGATAGCAGTGGATACTTGATCAAAACGGCTACTGTGCAAGTGTTTGAAAACGGCAACTTATTGGGTAATGCGAATTATTTTTCAGGTCGCTACCAACTCAATTATAAACCCAAAGCAGGACAATCTTACACGATTAAAGTAAATGCTTTAGGCTATCCTAATGCTGAAAGTCAAATCAAAATGGCCAATGCGTTTCCAATGAGTGTCAGCTATAAAGATTCTATTGGACTTGATGATTTTGGTTTTAAAATAGGTGAAATCAAATTGAACTTCACAGACAATGTCAATACAGAAGATTATTATAAATTATTAATCACCTATTACAATGCAGCAACAACCGTTTGGTTTCCATTTGATATCAACTCCAATGATATTGTCTTTTTAAACAATGATAAATTAGCAGATGGTGGTTACCTTTTTAGCGACAGAACTTTTTCCGGCAAATCTAAATCGTTGACGTTCAAAGTGCCATTTGGTTTGGCTACAGGCAGTCCGAAATTTGTTGTGTCATTGAAACAATTCAGCGCTGAATATAATGACTACCTTCAAGCCATTGACCAATATCGCCAGAATGGCAACGGCACCAGTAATGACCCCATCATTCTGAAATCAAATGTGAACGGAGGCATTGGCATGATAGGCGCCGTCATTAACAATAAAGACACTATTTTATAAACCATATGATACGACTTCAAAATTGTTTATTCATTATTGGCGTTCTGATTTTTCAAAACACTGCTGCACAATCTGCCGGCAATAGTGCATTTGCTTTTATAAACATGCCCAGCTCTGCCAGAGAAATGGCCTTAGGGAGTAATTTAGTTTGTGGATCCAATACCGATTTGGGTCAGCTATGGAATAATCCTGCTTCAAGAACATCTCAAATGAATAACACCCTAATGGGCAGTTATAACCGTTATGTATCAGATATTAAATCTGGTTTTTTTTGTTATGCCGGACAATTAAAACACAAACGTTCATTTGCTTTAGGTCTTTTGTATAATGATTATGGACAGTTTAAAGGCATGGATGAAACTGGAATAGCAACTGGTAACTTTAGCGCACAAGACCAATGTTTTTTTCTCTCCTATAAATCAAAAGTAGGACACAAAGGGCATTGGGGGATTAACACAAAATACATCTACTCCATTTATGAAGCATTTGTAAGCAATGGCTTATCAACTGATTTGTCATACATGTATGAAGACACTTCAAAAAAATTCAATGTCACTGGATTCGCCAGAAACATAGGCTTTCAAGCAATTCCTTATGCAGGCACTCGAAGACAAAATTTACCGTTTGAATTGGCTTTAAACCTCTCTAAACAATTGGCTCATTTACCTTTCAGATATCAGATTATTTTACACCATTTACAAGAACCTGATATGCGTTACACCATCACGAACACAGGCCAAAAAGATGAATTCGGTAAAGACAAAGTTGCTAAAATGACCATGGGTGACAATATTTTAAGGCACATCAACTTTGCTGGTGAATTATTTTTATCAAAGCAGTTAACATTCAGAATGGGCTATAACCACATGCGTAGAAAAGAAATGAATCAGGAACAAAGAAGAGGTGCTGCTGGGTTTAGCTGGGGACTTGGCTTAAATTACAAAAAAATGGAATTGGCCTATGGCAGTGCAAGTTATTTTGCAGGACAAAACGCGAATCAATTTTCAGTTTTACTGAAGTTGTCAGAATTCTATAAGACTAAATAAATATCTACTCCGTAGGGTGTTGATGTGAATCTGAGTCGAAATCTTTTCTGGTAAATTCATCAAAATTATATTCCGGCAATAATTCACTTTTAACGTGTTTAATGGTTTCATTCAATGCTTCAGTGAATTTGTTAAAATCTTCCTTGTATAAGAATATCTTTGATTTAACGTAGTTGCCATCCTCAAACTTTTTGGTGCTTTCTGTAATGGTTAAGAAATAATCATTTGACTTTGTTGATCTAACATCAAAAAAGTAGGTTCTTTTGCCTGCCTTAACACGTTTTGAGAAAATACTGTTTTTGTCTTTGAAATCTTCCATTCTTGAGGTATAATTTTTTGCTAATTAACATCTTTTTATTGAAATCCAAAAAAAATTTGTTATTTTGCTTTAAGCTTATGAAGACTTGTTTTATCCTTTTATGTTCATTGTTTTCAATGAATAGCTTTGCTAGCAACAAAGACAGTACTAAGTCTGTGCAAGTGAATGATTCTATTTTTATAGGTGATTGCCCAAAATCAGGCTATGTATTCGTGCAATATTACCAAAAAACAAGATTTCCCAACCCCAATGCACAATACAATAAAGCCACAGGAGATGACTTTTATGAATACTTCTTTTTAGATGGGGACTTTGATGTAAAGCCACTTCCCTGCTCTTTTGCGAACAAAGCTTATCGCATCATTAGCATTCGCACATTAGTTGACAAAAAAACCGGTGCAGATAGACCCGTAATGTTTTTAGAAATTGGCAACAATACTGTTGCATGGGTTGAACTCAATGGGGCAGTTGAGCAAATGGAAATCTACAGCCAATAGTAGTTTAAGCTTTAGTTACAACTGTCAAGTCTAGCGCTTTTGCTACTTTTTCCTCTAATAATGCAAAATCAAGCACTTCAAGCATATTGCTGACATAATGAAAGCTTAAGCCTTTCAAGTATTGAGCTGGAATATCATCTACATCTTTTTGATTGTCTTTACACATTATAACGGTTTGGATACCTGCGCGTTTAGCGGCTAAAATTTTCTCTTTAATACCTCCAACTGGCAAGACGCGTCCTCTAAGCGTAATCTCTCCTGTCATGGCCAAGAATGACTTTACTTTTCTTTGGGTAAATAAAGACGCTAATGAAGTTAAAATGGTAATCCCTGCACTAGGCCCATCTTTAGGAATGGCACCAGCCGGAAAATGGATATGGGTATCCCATTGTTCAAACACTTTGTAATCAATATTCAAGTAATCAGCATTGGCTTTCAAGTAGGTCATTGCTGTGCTAGCACTTTCTTTCATTACATCGCCGAGTTTGCCAGTCAATGTCATATGGCCTTTGCCTTTTGTCAATGTACTCTCAACGAATAAAATGCTGCCTCCTACCGGACTCCACGCCAAACCCGTTACTACACCTGCAGTTTCGTTGTCTTGATAAATTTCTTTCTCCAGCTTATCAACCCCTAAAATGCGCTCTATATCGGATAACTCAAGGGACGCATTAACAGTTTCTTTGCTAGCAATTCGCATGGCATTATGTCTGACTAGAGAAGCGATTTTCTTCTCTAAGTTCCTTACACCACTCTCGCGGGTATATTCTTCAATTACATGCTCTAAAACGGTATCACTGAGTTTAAATTGAGTGGCCTTAAGCCCATGCATTAACCTCTGCTTTGGTATCAAATATTTTTGTGCAATCTGAATTTTTTCTTCAACTGTATAACCACTGATTTCAATAATTTCCATACGGTCCAACAAGGCTGGCTGAATGGTATCTAATGAATTGGCTGTCGCAACAAACATCACTTTACTCAAGTCATAATCTAATTCTAGATAATTATCATGGAATGTTGAGTTTTGTTCAGGATCTAAAACCTCTAATAATGCAGAGGATGGATCGCCTTTAAAATCAGTCCCAACTTTATCGATTTCGTCTAATACAAAAACGGGATTACTTGACTTTACTTTCTTAAGATTTTGAATGATTCTACCTGGCATAGCGCCAATGTATGTTTTACGGTGACCTCTGATTTCAGCTTCGTCATGCAAGCCGCCCAAAGAAACCCTTACATACTTTCTACCTATCGCTTTGGCAATGCTTTTACCCAATGATGTTTTACCAACTCCTGGAGGGCCATACAAACAAATAATAGGACTTTTTAAATCGCCTTTTAACTTGATTACAGCTAAATACTCCAATATTCTTTGCTTAACTTTTTCAAGACCAAAATGATCGGCATCTAATATCTTTTTAGCTTTTTTAATGTCTAAATTGTCTTTAGTGAATTCACTCCAAGGCAAATCCAATAAGGTTTGAGCATAATTTAAACTCACTGAATAATCAGGGCTGGCCGGATTAATTCTCAAAAGCTTATCGAGCTCTTTGTTAAAAGCTTGATGAATTTCTTTTGACCATTTCTTTTTAAAACCTCTTTCTCTTAAACTCTCAATTTCTTTATCTGGAGACTCTTGTCCTAACTCTTCTTGAATGGCACGGATTTGCTGTTGCAAGAAATATTCTTTTTGCTGTTTATCAATATCAACCTTGACCTTGCTTTGGATTTGATCTTTGATTTTAAGCATTTGATTTTCTCTGATCAAATGTTCAAACACCATGTTAGCACGTTCTTTAATGGTATTGGCATTTAAGATCGCTTGTTTTTCAGACAAGGTGATATTTAAATTGGAGGCTATGAAACTGATTAGAAAATTGTGACTATCAATATTTCTAAGCGCAAAATTGGCTTCAGAGGGGATATTAGGCGACAATTCAATATTCTCAGTGGCGGTTTCTTTTATACCACTGATGAGCGCTTGCAGTTCTTTGTCATTGGCATCTTCTTCGATTTCAATTGGGTTAACTGTGGCTATTAAATACGGTTCAGTTGAAATTACATCGCCAAGGGAAATCTTGCGTTTACCTTGAATAATGACGGTCGTATTACCATCAGGCATGCGCAAAACTTTAATGATTTGAGCCATAGTACCGATGGTGTGCAAATCATTGATTTGTGGTTCTTCTGTTTCAGGATTTTGTTGTGCAAATACGCCAATGGTTTTATCGCCCTTATTGGCATCTTTAATGAGTTTTATGGATTTATCTCTACCTACAGTGATTGGAAAAACAATACCAGGAAACAATACCGTATTCCTAATCGGTAATATTGGCAGACTTTCGGGCACCAATAATTTATTACTCTCCTTTTCTTCAGATTTTGAAAACAAAGGGAACAAATCCGAACCTTCTTTATCTTCAAAGTCATCTGTATTCCCTAGCGCTCCAAAATAATTTTTATTATAATCCATAGTCTTCTCCTGCTAATTAATCAATTCACATACCACAAAAAAAACATGACAATTATGCACTTGAATTCGCTTCAAGTACAACTGTAACGCAAATATCAATTATTTATTGAGTTATGCAAACAGCATAAGCTTAATCTTGATTTATTTGACATTAAACTTGATTTTAATGATTTAATCATGGCTAAATAATGATAGCATTTAGTCCAACTTATCCTATTCACCTTTGTATTAAAACATCATTGTTTATGCAATCATTTGGCAATTGGTTCACTTATGAATTCAATCACATACAAACTCAGTATAGTGTGTAAAATTGAAACATGAAATGGGTGGCAATTGCTCCGCTAACACTGTGTATTACACCCCTAATTTTGCCTGCAATAGAATCAGGTGTATTTGCCTTTGCATCTCATCAAAACTGTTGCAACCATGATGCTCAATTGGCCAATAACAATCCCTGCTGTTTATTGCATCAACCAGTTAAAAGTTTAAGTATACAAACCTATCAATGGTATGGTTTACAAACACAATCCAACATCAATGTTAATGCCGTTAACAGCCATAAAAAAATCGCATTTGCACTTGGCATGTCCTATCATCAAGTGCAACAATTAAAGCAAATACAATTAAGTTCTGGCCTTGGTCTTGTTTTTAAGCCTCATTTTTTAATTGGTTTACAAATCAAAGGAAGTCATAATCAGTGGCATAATTTCAATGCATATAAAATCGCAATCAATTTAGCTTACCAATGGCAAATCAATAGCCATTATACTTGGATTGGACTAATTGAAAAAATACCAATTTTACCTCATGAAACATTACCCCAAAGGATCTCACCTGTCATTTCAATGGCCTTGCAAAAGACTGTGCATTCACAATTAAGCTTACAAATTAATTTCTCTAACTCTATTTTTGGCCAGCTCAAATTTGGGGGCCACATGTATCTTAAGCAAGGTAGTAAAGAATGGGTATTTAGCATTTCAGACAACTTGCAACAAAGTGGATTAGCGGTCAAATCCTATTTTAAACACCATATTAATTGGGGCATTGGCTGCCTTTACCATTGGCAATTAGGATTAAGCACCCATTCACAATTGAGCTATGTGTTTTAGACTATTAGCTTCTTTTTTGGTATTGAATGTAACAGTTATTTGGGCGCAAATAGAAACCCCTGAACTGACTTCAGAAGCTGAGTGGAGCGAACATCAAACCCATGCGCCCATCACGCTTAAAATTGAATTGAATGATCTAGAAGGACTCAAAAGTTTATGCCCTGAATTACTTTCACAAGATCAGATCCAAGCCATTTATTGGCATTGCCAAACTTATGGACCACTTATGATGCTACAGGAGCTCCAAAGCATAAATGGTTGTCAAAACCTTGACTATAAACGTTTAAGCCTCTATATTGCATCTGAACCTATATTATTTCAAAAATCTAAGTCCAATATATTGAGTGTATGCTCCGCTTATCCACTGCAAGCTACCGCTGGGTTTAATACAAATGATAGCACTCGCTTTTTGGGCAGCAATCAAAAACACCAATTCAACTTTCGTTACCATTACAAACAATTCAGTTGTTATCTGCAATCAGAAAAAGACCCAGGAGAGCCTTGGCAATACAGCAGTAGTTTTGGTTGTATGACTTTCAAAAACCGAACTTATAGCTTTTGCTTAGGTGATCAGCATATTGTATTTGGACAAGGCCTTGTTGTAGGCAGCAAAAAACCGTTTTACAACAGTTTAAACTTTCAAATTATACAGCACAATAATGAACTAAAACCCAAAACAGATTTTGCGGAAAATGGTTCAATAAGAGGCCTAGGAATAAATCTATTTAAAGACCGTAAATGTCGAATTCAGGGCTTTTATGGTTTTTATTTGTTAGACAAAACCAATTCATCACAGTTGGGTAATTGCCTATACAGAAATGCCACTGAATACAACCTTAAATTCAAGGCTTCGCAAGCAATTTGGGGCATAAGCATTCAAACACGAATTAGAAAATGTCAATTGGATTGTAATTGGAAAGACCAGCTCAGTTTGTCTGTAAAAACGACTGTAAAATCATGGTATTGTTTTGGAGAAATCAGCTTACTTAAAAACACTAAAGATTTCTATATAGGCGCACTAAGATCGTTTGGGAAACCCTTTAGTATAGCCTGGAGCATTAGGCACATCAATCAAATCGACGCACAAAATACATTACGATCTAATTATGCTGTTTTTGAGCAAGCTCAAAATGAATACAACTTTTTATCTCAATGGGCTTTAAGCAAAAAAATTCAAATCAATTCGCAATTTTCTGTTGGCAAGACTGTAAAGCAAACATCCATTGGACAGTTTGCCGATTATTATCAATTGCAATTAAACTATCAAGCCAATAAAACCGATAAATTGACTATTGTATTCTCGGGCAAAAACGACAATCTTTTTGGACTCTCCAATCATGGAAAAAAGAACAGTCTGAAATTCAGTCTGACCCACAATAATCAGTCTATCAAACTCATTAGTCAATGCCTTATTAAAACAGTCAATCACTCTAATTTAAAAGCTTATATAGTCTCTGAATCTGTCCAAATTAAATGTCACAAAAATTTACAATTGAATCTAATGGGGGCTGTTTTCAATAATTTCGAACAAGCGCTTGGTTTAAGCCTGTACGAGCATAATATCCCCGGCCAACAAACCTTATTCAGCTATTACCACAAAGGATTTCACTGGTATGTAATGCTGCATACAAAATGCTTAAAAGATCTAAATATTTGGATTAGATTTGCAGCAACAAGCTATGCTCAATCGCATGATTTTGGCAATGGTCTTGATAGTTATACTGGCAATTACAAATCAACTTTGAACACAGGCATTAAATGGGCATTTTAAACCAAACCAAATTAAGCGTAAACATCAATAAACTGGCCACCATCAGAAATGCTAGGGGCGGCAACAATCCTGACATCTTGCTTATGGCTAAGAAAATCGAATCTTATGGTGCACATGGTATCACAGTGCATCCAAGGCCAGACCAAAGGCATATTCGTTTTAGCGATGTATATGCACTCAAGGATATTTTAAGCACTGAATTCAACATCGAGGGTTACCCTAGTGATGATTTTATACAAATGGTTTTAGCTATACAACCGGCTCAAGTCACTTTAGTTCCAGACCCACCAGATGTTCTAACCAGCAATGCGGGTTGGGATACTATCTCCAATGCTGAATTCTTAACAGAGGTTATTCAAACATTTAAATCTAAGGGCATAAGAACCAGTATATTTCTTAACCCCGACCCCTCTATGCTTGATTCTGCTGTAAAAGTGGGCTGCGATAGAATTGAATTGTATACAGAAGCATTTGCCTGCGCTTATCACAAAAACGCCCATCAAGCCATCGCGCCTTATATTGAAACCGCAAAAAAAGCCCATGAATTGGGTTTGGGAATAAATGCCGGGCATGATTTAGATTTACACAACTTGCATTTTTTTGCCAGCCATGTGCCTGGTTTATTAGAAGTGAGTATAGGCCATGCGCTCATTTGTGATGCCCTTGAATACGGCATGAGCAATACAGTTAAATTGTATTTGAATGCTTTGAAAGTGCAATAAACTGTGCGTGCAACTCCCTAATCTGCTCGATTAAGGCTTGTTCACCATCATTGTGAATTACATAATGGCATAATTTCATTTTATCTTCTTCGCTCATTTGATTGGCTATGCGTTTGAGCGTATCTTCCATATTAAAACCTTCTCTGTTTTGTAACCTTGCTAACCTTAATTCTAATGGTGCATATACCAATACAATTTTATCAACTGTTAAACGGCTGTCGGTTTCAAGCATTATGGCAGCCTCTTTGATAACGTATGGATAGGCTTGATTTTGATTTACAAATGCTTGCCAATCAGCAAAAACATAAGGATGGATTATGGCGTTTAGTTGATTCAAACGCTCAGGGTCAGAAAACACAATAGAGGCTATGTAGCCTCTATTGTATTGACCGTTTATAAATGCATCGGGGCCAAATGCCTCTGTGATTTCAGCTTTTAATTGTGCATTATTTTGCACCAATTGCTTAGCTGCATCATCTGCATTATAGACTGGCACACCCAATTGAGCAAAGATTTGGCAAACCAATGTTTTACCACTTCCAATGCCTCCGGTGATGCCAATTTTAAGCATATTATGCCTTGTTGGCTGCATTAACAGCAGCGCTCATTTCGTTAGAAATTGAAGACTTCTCGATTTTCAAACGAGTACCTTCTGATTCAATCACTATGGTTGAACCTTCATTCAAACCCACTACTTTACCGTGAATACCGCCAGTGGTAACAACTGAGTCACCTTTGGCAATGTTTTCAATAAATTGTTTGTGCGCTTTCATTTTCTTTTGTTGAGGACGGATCATAAACAGGTACATGACCACCAACATTAATCCCATCATGATCAAGAAACTACTTGATCCGCCTTGGGCTTGAGCTTGTAAAATTATTAAAGTATTCATATTTGATTATTTGATTGGGCGCACATTGGCGGTAAATTTCAATTCAGTAGTGCCTTCTTGAATATTGGCGACAACAGTTACTATTTTGGTATTCATACCAGATTTTCCAGCACTATCAAAAACGACTTTGATTACACCTGCTCCACCTGGTTTAATGGGTGTTTTAGGCCAATCAGGCACTGTACAACCACAAGCTGCTTTACAGTCATTGATCAATAAATCAACCTTACCTGTATTAACAAACTCGTAAGTGGTTTCTACTTTTTGATTTTCGATGATGTCACCGAAATCGTGTTCTTTTGTTTTAAAACTCATGACAGCGTACTCAGAAGTCACTGCTGTGGGGTTATCTGCTGTGGCAGGATTATTAACTTGTTCAGTCGCAACATCATTGCTTTGAGATTGCTCTGAAGCTTTGTTTTGGCAAGCTGATAAAGCCAAAACAGAAAGGCCTAAGATGAAGTAGTACTGTTTCATATGCTTAAACAAATTTAGTGGAATTATTCGTTTTTCAAACCTCTTCCGGTCTTATTTATTTGACCAGATTGAGTCAAGGTGATTCGAATCTTATCGAGTACACCATTCAAGAACAAATGACTCTTTGGTGTTGAATATGCTTTAGCGATATCAAGGTATTCATTAATGGTCACTTTAGGTGGAATGGTTTCAAAGTACATAAACTCGACTAGGGCCATTCTCAACATAATGACATCATTAATGGTTAATCGCTCGGCATCCCAATTAGATGTATTTTCATGAATTAGCTCATCCAACAAACTTTGGTTCACTATGGCTTTTTCAAATAAATCTAAACCAAATTGAATATCCTCTTTCTGTTTGGATTGTATGCCTTCTATTTTGAATTTCTTTTGATCGTAAAATTGATTCACTGTTGACACAATAGCCTTTAACACATCTGCTGAATCATCATCCCAACAAATGTATTCGTCTTCCATATTTTGAGAAAACAAATCAAACTCATTGAATAAGAATTCATACAAATTGGTTAAAAATGCTTTTTGAATTTCAGGGGTTGGCTCATCAAATACCGAATAATCGATGAAGAAATCGTATTGAACCAAATCAATGAAAAGGCGATTGAATAATTCACCATACTTTTTCCAATCAAATGACAATTTAGCTGTGAATTGTTCAAAATCAGGGTCCTTAACCATGGTTTGATAAAAAGACAAACGGTCTAAGAACTGAGTATTGCGAATGACTTGTTTATTGGGGAAGTATTTTTCTGATTCTATTGAACGCTCACTTTCCAAGAACTGATTGAAATCGTCTAGGAATAAGAGATTGAAATAGTAAAATTGGTAAAATGTTTTGAATTGATGCTCTAGAGCCTTTTGAAAAACAGGGATGGATTGTGCTTCTTGCTGTTTATAGGCATATAAATTCTGAAGCACCTTGATACGAATATTCCTTCGCGATAACATGTATGAACGTAATTGGGTCGCAAAGATAAGATTTAAATTCAGATTCGAAAATATTTAACGCATTAGCTAACCTGTCCCCAGAAATCATCTTTTTGCTTGACTTTTAAATAGTTTAAAAGACCTGCGTTATCAGCGCTTTGCAACAAAGGATCAAGCCCTAAAACATAAGCAGCTGCTCGCTTGGCCAAATCAATTACTTCATCATCTGAAGCTAAATCGAGTAATTTAAATTCGGGTAAACCACTTTGTCTGGTACCTAACATATCGCCTGGGCCTCTTAATTCTAAATCTACTTGAGCGATATCAAACCCATTATTGCTTGCGCACATGGTGTCAATGCGTCTTTTAGCATTCGGATTCAAATCATCTTTAGTCATTAATATGCAATAACTTTGTTCTGCCCCTCGTCCTACTCTACCTCTTAATTGATGCAATTGAGACAATCCAAAACGATTGGCATCTTCAATTAACATTACCGAAGCATTTGGTACATTCACCCCCACCTCAATAACAGTAGTAGAAATCAATATTTGAGTAATACCGTCTTTAAAGCGTTTCATTTCGAGCGCTTTGGTCTCTGATTTCATTTTACCATGCAGAATACTGATTTGGTATTTGGGCACTGGGAAAAAGTTGCAGACTATATCATAGCCGGTCATTAAATCATTCAAGTTGAGTTTTCCTGATTCCTCAATTAATGGATAGACTATATACACTTGACGCCCCTTTTTGATTTCTTGATCCAAGAAAGCCATCACTTGACTGCGATTTTTTTCTTGTTTGTGAAGGGTTTTGATGGGTTTTCTATCTTTGGGCAATTCATCAATAACTGACACGTCTAACTCACCGTGTATGGTCATGGCCAATGTTCTTGGAATAGGTGTGGCAGTCATAACCAATACATGCGGTTGCACCGGATATTTCTTCCATAAGCCTGCCCTTTGAGCCACTCCAAATCGGTGTTGTTCATCAATTATAGCTAAAGCCAATTGTTTAAAATGAACATCTTCTTCAATCAAAGCATGCGTCCCTATTAGCACTTGTATGGCGCCAGATTTTAAATCATTTAATATGGCTATACGTTTGCTTTTAGAGGTTGATCCGGTTAACAACTCAAGGCGTATCGGCAAATCACTCAATTGATCTGATATACTAATAAAGTGTTGGGTCGCTAAAATTTCAGTCGGGGCCATTAAACAGGCCTGCATACCATTATCTACACACATCAACATGCAAAACAGAGCCACTATGGTTTTACCGCTTCCAACATCCCCTTGAAGCAAACGATTCATGGGGAATGGTTTAATCAAATCTGAACGAATTTCTTTGATCACGCGTTTCTGAGCATTGGTTAATTCGAAGTCCAAATGCTTGTGGTAAAAACCATGAATCAATTCTCCCGTTTTAGGCAAAGAATAGCCTTTTTGGGTCATCATTCTGATGGCTTTCATTTTTTCTGTACGCATGGCCAAAGCAAACATTTCCTCAAACTTGATGCGTTTTTTGGCCCATTCAACTTCGGCTTCATTCTTTGGAAAGTGCATACTTTGAATGGCTTGTTGACGACTAGGATATTTGAGTGGCTTTAAAACCGATATGGGAATGTACTCCGGATAATGAAACTCAGGATGGGTCATTATTTGCACAATCAATTGATTCAACCATTTGGAGTCCATAAACCGCGCTTTTAATTTTTCAGTCAAGGGATAAACTGGTTCAAATTTTAAGCCTTTAACTTCATCTTTAGCTTCGTACAATTTAATCTCAGGGTGATTAATCGATAAACTACCATTAAACGAATTTACTCTTCCATAAACGGTGTAATAGGCGTCAGGTTTAATGACTTTATGCAACCATTGAAAATGGTTAAACCACACCAATTCTATACTACCACTTGCATCTGTTAAAATGGCTTTAAGCCGCTTAGATCTGCCTTCACCTAATACTTGTATACTGGTTAATTGACCCCTTAATTGCACATTTTGACTAGTGAAATTGAGTTGCTTTATAGATTGAACAACAGACTTATCGATGTACCTAAAAGGAAATAATTCAATCAGATCTTGGTAAGTAAACACCTTCAATTCCAATTTCAACAAATCAGCTTTCTGAGGCCCAACGCCTTTTAAATATTCTATGGGGGTACTCAAAAATGAACGGCTCATGTACGCTTAAAGATGTTTGGCAATATCTGTTTTAAAAATTACTTTTGCCTACCTAAAATGTTCACAGCATGTTTATGAGGTCATCTATTTTGTGCATTTTGACGCTTGCTTTCACAAGTTGTCAATCTTCTGGCCATTCTGATGTTAAACAACAATTAAGTGATTTGCAATTTTGGATAGACTCTGTTCAATTAGCCAGTTCTGACAATCAAGCCCTAGACTCTTTGTCGTGGTCATTATTGAATGAGGATTTTATAAGCCAACTCGAGAGCATCAGCAATCAGAACCTCAGTAAGAAAGAAGCCACAATGATGGAAGAAACAAAAGCCCATTGGGCAAAATTTAACTTTCAGTACCACAAAAACATGCAATCACAAATTGATTCTTTTTTGAGAGCGGCCACTCAAGACAGCATAAACGCCGACACTAGCCTATTTTATTGAATTAATCGCCAATAAGGTATTAAAGCTTTTTGCGCTTTATATCGGGCTATTTTGGAGTGGTTGCTACTTACTTTTTTTAAGTGTTTCACTATTCGCAAAAAAAATTTAGAAATCCCCTTGAAAAGAGTAGGTTTTTTAAAAGTTCTTATTTAAATTTGCCGCCCCACAAAGGAGGAAACTAAATTTGACTGAAGAACAATCATTAAACGGCAATGTGTCAACAGGTGTTGATACCGCCACAGAAACCACCAAAACCCGCACCAACAAAACTGCTAATGCTCCGGCTGCGGATGATTTCGATTGGAGCATGGACAATGCAGGCTTTGCTAACTACAATTCTGCAAAGCATCAAGAAATGGTTAATTTGTATACCAATTCTTTAAAATCACTTAATCAAAACGAATTGATCAGCGGTACTGTTGTTTCAATTTCTGACAGAGAAGTGGTTGTTAACGTTGGATTCAAATCTGACGGCATCATTTCTAGAAATGAATTCAAAGACTTAACTGACCTTAAGGTAGGAGACACTGTTGAAGTGTATCTTGAAAACGTTGAGGACCAAGATGGTCAATTGATCATTTCTCGCAAACGCGCCATCCAAGAAAAAGCTTGGGACCATATCATCAAAGCTATGGAAGAAGGCACAGTGATGACAGGTTTGGTTAAAACCAGAACTAAAGGTGGATTGGTTGTTGACGTATTAGGTATTGATGCGTTCTTACCAGGTTCTCAAATTGATGTTAAACCAATTAAAGATTACGATCAATACGTTGGTAAAGACATGGAATTCAAAATCGTTAAGGTGAACGACGTATTCAAAAACGTTGTGATTTCTCACAAAGCCTTAATTGAAGATGATATCGAAGCTCAAAAATCTGATATCTTATCAAAACTTGAGAAAGGTCAAGTACTTGAAGGTATCGTTAAAAACATTGCTCCATTTGGCGCATTTGTTGACCTTGGCGGTATCGATGGCTTATTGCACATCACTGATATGTCATGGGGCAGAATCAATCACCCAGAAGAAATGCTTCAATTAGAGCAAAAAATCACTGTGGTAGTATTGGATTTTGACAACGATAAAAAACGTATCTCTTTAGGCATGAAGCAATTGTCAGAACACCCTTGGGATTCATTGGGTGCTGACCTAGTTGTTGGTGCTAAAGTTAAAGGTAAAGTAGTTACTGTTACTGATTACGGTGCATTCATCGAAATCAAACCAGGTGTTGAAGGCTTAGTTCACGTTTCAGAAATGAGCTGGAGCAGCCACTTAAGAAGTCCACATGATTTCTTAAAAGCTGGTGATGAAGTTGAAGCCGTTATTACTGCTCTTGAAAAAGATGAGCATAAGATGTCTTTAGGCATTAAGCAATTATCTCCTGATCCATGGGCTAGCATCGTTGAAAAATACAAAGTTGGCAGCAAACATACAGGTGTAGTTAAAAACTTAACCAGCTACGGTTTATTCATTGAATTAGAAGAAGGTGTTGATGGTTTAGTTCACGTTTCTGATTTGTCTTGGACTAAGAAAATCAAACACCCATCTGAATTCACTAAGAAAGATGAAAAAATCGATGTGGTTGTATTGGAAGTAGATTCTGAAAACCGTCGTTTATCATTAGGACATAAGCAACTTGAGGAAAACCCTTGGGATACTTTTGAAACCATTTTCACTATCAACAGCATCCATGAAGGTACTGTAGTAGGTGTTAATGACAAAGGTGCTAATGTTCAATTACAATATGGTATCGAAGGCTTTGCTCCTAAGCGTCATTTGGTTAAAGAAAACGGTGGCAAAATCAAAGATGGCGAATTGCTATCATTTGAAGTGATCGAATTCAACAAAGACAACAAGAGCATAGTATTGTCTCATACCAACACTTGGAAATTAGACGATAAAATCAAACACGAAGAAGCACCAAAAGAAAAAGCTAAAGCACCAAAAGCGACCGCTAACAAACCAGCAGAGAAATCTACTTTAGGTGAATTGGATGCCTTCAGTGATTTGAAAGCAATGTTTGACAGTGCTAACGATAAAGATGCAAAAGATGCCAAAGCTGCTGAGCCAAAAGAGGTAAAAGCAAGTGCTGAAGGTTCTGACTTAAAAGCTTTATCAGGTGTAGGTCCAGCAATGGAAAAGCGCATGGTAGCATTGGGTGTTGATTCTCTTGCAGCTGTTAAAGGTTTAACTGAAGAGAAAATCGCTGAATTGGTTAACCAAGACAGCAAAATCAGCGCTGAACAATGGCAAACTTGGATGACTGAAGCTCAGTCATTAAACGCTTAATCATAAGATTACAATCATTCTTAAAGGGCAATCATTTGATTGCCCTTTTTTTATTCTTATAAATCAGACTATTGACATTTACTGTGAATAGGCTCTGCTAATTAATGGTTAATTTTGTTGGGTAATCACATGTCAGAAACTGAAATCACAATTGCCGAAAGAGAAGAAATGGAGCGTTTAGAAATTCTTAAACGCTATAAATCTTTACTAAGATCAATTCGTCATGATTTAAGCAAAGAACAAAAAACCAGTATCAGAACTGCCTTTGATTTGGCATTAGACGCGCATAAAGACATGCGCAGAAAAACGGGTGAGCCTTACATTTACCACCCTATCGCTGTTGCTAAAATTGCTGCACAAGAAATTGGTTTAGGCACAACCGCTATTGTTTGTGGATTGATTCATGATGTGGTTGAAGACAGCAACTACACTGTAGACGATATCAGAAGAAAATTTGGCGATAAAACGGCCAAGATTGTTGATGGTTTAACCAAAATTAAAGAGGTATTTGACCACACTGATTCCATGCAGGCAGAGAATTTCCGCAAAATGCTGCTGACCTTAAGTGATGATGTTCGAGTCATTTTGGTAAAGCTCTGCGACCGTTTGCACAATATGCGAACCCTCGACAGCATGAGTCGTAAAAACCAGTTGAAGATTGCCAGTGAAACCCTTTTCTTATATGCCCCTTTAGCCCACAGACTTGGTTTATACAACGTTAAAACTGAATTAGAAGACCTCTCCATCAAATACACCCAGAGAGAGGCCTATAAAGACATCAGCGACAAACTTCAAGACAAGAAGGCTGCAAGAGACCGTTACATTAGAAAATTCATTGAGCCCATCAAAAAGAAACTCGATGAGGCCAATTTGCATTACACCATAAAAGGACGTCCTAAAAGCATTTATTCTATCCTTAAAAAAATGAATCAACAAGACATTCCTTTTGAACAGGTGTTTGATTTATTTGCCATCAGGATCATATTGGATGCGCCTCCTGAAAAGGAAAAACCAGATTGTTGGACAGCCTATTCAATTGTTACCGATATCTACAAACCCAACCCATCCAGAACCAGGGATTGGATTACCACGCCTAAAAGCAATGGCTATGAGAGTTTACATACCACAGTAATGGGGCCTGAGGGCAAATGGGTAGAAGTACAAATTCGCACGGAACGCATGGACGAATTAGCTGAAAAAGGCTATGCTGCCCATTGGAAATATAAAAATGACAAAGATGGCATTATCAATGATGCCCATACGGCCATTGATGGTTGGTTAGCAAGAATTAAAGACATCTTAGAAAACCCATCTACCAACGCCTTAGAGTTCTTAGATGATTTCAAACTACAACTCATTCATGAAGAGATTTTTGTATTTACACCCAATGGCGATTTAAAGAAATTACCTAAGGGCGCCTCTGCATTAGATTTTGCTTTTGAAATTCACACCCATATTGGCAGCAAATGTATCGGGGCAAAAGTCAATAATAAATTAGTCCCCTTGAGCCATCACTTAGCCAACGGAGACCAAGTAGAAATTCTAACTTCAGAAAAACAACATCCTCGCGAAGAATGGTTGAATTTTGTGTTAACGGGTAAAGCCATTGCTAGAATTAGAAACTATTTAAGAGAATCCAAACGAGAAGCTGCAGAACATGGCAAAGAGCAATTAAAAAAGCGTTTCAGCAAAGAGAAAATTGACTTCAACGACGATAACATTCAAAAGCTGGTTAGATTCTTTAAAGTAAGAAGTGCTCTTGATTTGTTTTATTCCATAAACAAAGAATTAATCCCTAATGAGAAACTCAAGTTGGTTGAAATTCTCACCAAGAAACAAGCAGCTCCAAAGGCTCAAACAGCTAAAGCAAAACCAACAGACGCCAATAAGAAAAATGAAATCATTGTTGGCGATGAGTATGACTTACCTTATGCCTTAGCCAAGTGTTGTAACCCAATTCCTGGTGATGATATTTTTGGTTTTATTACTATAGGAGAAGGGGTTAAAATACATAGAACCACTTGCCCTAACGCAGTTTCTCTTATGAGTAACTATGGTTATAGAATCATAAAATCTCAGTGGAAAGATACTGTCGTTAAAAATGAAAAACGCTTTTTAGCGGGCATCAGAATTGTAGGGATCGATGATGTGGGCATAGTCAGTAGTTTGTCAGAGATCATCAGTAAAAACATGGGTGTTAACATGAAAGCCATCACGATTGAAAGCCATGAAGGGACTTTTGAAGGCATGATTACGGTTTATGTTGAAGACACCAAACACCTCGATAATTTGATCAACAAAATCAAACTCAAACACCCTACTATGGACGTTTTCAGGGTCGATCATTTAGATGCCTAATGGTGTAAAACATTGTGATAAATCCCCCCTACTGTGATAATTTTTGAATGTATATTTGCCTTGTATGCAAGCCTCTTCAGACAAAATCAAGAAAATTAAACTAGAGGTTAGACAAATTTTCACTGCCTATCTGGAGAAGAACAAACAAAGAAAAACCCCAGAGCGCTACGCCATACTCGATGAAATCTACACGCATAAAGAACATTTTGATGTAGACACCCTTTTCATTCACATGAAAAACCGCAATTACAGGGTCAGTAGAGCGACAGTCTACAATACTTTGAATTTATTATTGGATAGTGGTTTGGTTAAACGCCATCAATTTGGCCAAAATATGGCCATGTATGAACAAAGCTATGGTTATAGTCAACACGATCACTTAATCTGTTTGCATTGCAATAAAGTATTAGAATTTTGTGATCCAAGAATTCAACAAATCAAAAACACTATGGGAGACTTATTAGGTTTTGAAGTCAAACACCATTCTCTGCATTTATATGCCAATCCAAAAACCGACAAACACAACAATTGCAATACTTGTCATAAAGAAGTTATATTAAAAGATGAATAAAATAGATGTCGTACTAGGACTCCAATGGGGCGATGAAGGCAAAGGTAAAATTGCCGATTTCCTAACCCCTCAATACCATATCATTGCCCGATTCCAGGGCGGTCCTAATGCAGGACACTCATTGAAGTTTAATGGCCAAACCCATGTACTTAACACCATTCCTTCAGGGATATTTCACTCAGAGTCAACTAATATCATTGGCAATGGTGTTGTGGTAGATCCTGTAAGAATTAGAGAAGAAATTCTAAGGGTGGAAGCAGCTGGAGCGAACGTCAAAGGCAACCTCGTCTTTTCAAGAAAGGCTCATATCATTTTACCAACTCACAGATTACTTGATGCTGCAAGTGAGCATGCTAAGGGTGAAGCTAAAATTGGGTCTACCTTGAGAGGTATTGGACCAACTTACCGCGACAAAATTGGTCGCAACGGTTTGCGCATTGGCGATATTTACACTGATAATTTCAAAGAAAGGTACTATAACATCCAAAAAGAACACCTTAAATGGGTAGAGTTTTTAGGGTATAATGACTTTGATATCCAAGCCTTAGACAATGCTTTTTTTGAAGCTTGTGAATTCTTAAAAGCATACAAAACCGCCGATACTGAATACTTGCTCAACCACGCAGTTGGTCAATCAAAAATATTGGCTGAAGGTGCACAAGGTAGTATGTTAGATATTGACTTTGGCAGTTACCCATTTGTAACATCGAGCAATACTATTAGTGGTGGTGTTTGCAATGGCTTGGGCATAGCGCCTCAACACATCGGTAACGTATTTGGTATTTTTAAAGCGTATTGCACCCGTGTTGGCAGTGGCCCCTTTCCTACTGAACTTCTTGATGAAACAGGCGAATCATTGCGCCAAAAAGGCAACGAATTTGGTGCCACAACTGGCCGCCCTAGACGTTGTGGTTGGTTGGATTTAGTGGCTTTAAAATACGCTATCATGTTAAGTGGTGTCAACCGTTTGATCATGATGAAGAGCGATGTCTTAAGCGGCTTTGAAGAGATTAAAGTTTGTACAGCCTATAAAGTGAATGGACAAATCACTGAAGAA
>JBIPPH010000087.1:0-3379 GCA_044368575.1 Bacteroidia bacterium | reverse complement strand
AACCCTTACGAACTATTTGTGCCCAACAATTTACCTTTAGGCATCTACATTTACCTTGTTGAACTCAAAGACATACTCAACAACACCCAAACCTACAAAGGCAGCTTTGAGGTTATTCGCTAGGGTGAAAAGCACACTCTTGCAACGTTCTGACTATCTGAGCTTTAAATAAAATGTGGATAAGTTCTATGCATTTTGTCCCCCGGACAAAACATGGTTTTTCAAATATTCGACTATACTATTGCCGTAAAATTTTAATTAATATGAAAAAATTTTACATCCAACTTTGCCTTTTAATGGCATTTGCATTATTCAACTTGCAGAGTTTTGCAACAGAAGTTTACAAGTACAAAACAGCAGGACAAGGCCCTAACATGTTTAAACAGTATTCCATGTGCAGGAACAACAGTAACGATGGCTTTGTGTATGCTGGCACGACTAAAAACGCCAACAATGAAGATTACATGCACATTATGGCTTGTGACGACAACTTTAACACTGTTTGGTCTTCCAAATACACGCCTCAATTAGGTTATACTTTAAATTGCACAAAGATCATTCACAATTACGCAAGATCTGGCTATTGGGTGAGTGGTTATGTTGGCAATGGCCCCAATGATAGCAACGCCCATAATGCTTTTATTATGGAGATTGACAATGCTGGCAACATTCTCCGACAAAAAATAGGGGATTTCCAAACGGCTGTTTTTTTAGATGTTGAACCAACCAGTGACAATGGTTGCGTTGCGGTTGGCTTTGAGAGCAGAACTATTTCTGAAATTGAAAGGGTAAGCGGCAGAAGAGGACTTATTGTGAAGTTTAGCAGTACACTGGGGGTTAATTGGTCGCGTGAATTTACCTCTGCCTACGCCCAAGTTAATTTATCTAATTCGTTCTTTGAATGTGCCGAAAATGTAACAGTGGTAAACACCCCTAACACTGGCAATCTAGATTATTATTTTATCAGTGGCAGTGTGTCTACATTTGAATTCACCTGTAGCAATAATACATCTCCCAACCTTTACATGGCTTACCTTGACAACACTGGCAATACTTTATTCATGCAAACCACTTTATTAAATGCTGTGGCGTTTGATGCTGCCTTAGACTCCGCTAATTACAGCATGTATGTGGTTGGCAAACGAGACATTTGTCAAGTATCGCAAGACGCTTGCATCGCCAATGTTAATTTATTTACAGGTGTTTACAGTCAAGTTTTATTCGAAGGTTCTTTTTCTGGTTTTCCTTATCCTCATTTTTTAGTCCCCTATAAAATCCATGCCGCGGACGACTCTTTGTTTATATTTGGCTATGTGAGAGCATACAACTTCACAAGTGCAATAAATACATTGGATATTATGATCCCCTTTACGCTCAGCATATTAAAGTCCGATTACAATGCCCACACTATGGAAATCAACCACAGCGATCGCTTTAAAACCATGAATTACCCCAGCGAAGACCCTGGCTTCCTGAACAATTGGGATAACAACTCAACGCTTAAAATCAGTCAAAAATTTCCATCTGTGTATGGCCCTGAACCAGCCATAGTCTACAACAAATCCAACACCAGGCAATGGGCCATGATAGGCTATTTCTCAATCAACAATCCACCTGACCCTTATGTATTGCATTTGTTTAAAGCAGAGTCCCCACGCTGCGATCCGTTTAACAACTTAATTACTTGGTCCCCACATACAGAGCTCCCTGTAGACTTAGTCATAGAAACCTACAACTTCACTACCCATCCGGGGAATATCAGCCAATCCAGTTTAAACATTACAGAAAGCGATTGCATTAAATAGCAGTTTTAATTATATTTGTTAAAAAATGATTCGTTATAATAAACTCATATTAATCATATTATTATTATTGAACGAATATTCTTTTGCAAAAAAAAGTGTTGGCTTTCAAAGTATGCCATTATGGGAAAGTGAATATGAATGGCTAAGCCCCAAAAAAGTTAAAATCACTTTTAAGACCTACTTATTGGTTAAAAGTATTCCTTCGCAAGATTCTGTCTATTATGTGATAATTGCAAATGACAATTCAAATGTAGGCGAGAATTTTTTGGTCCTTACTAAAGACTCAATAATCCCTCATCTAGATTGTATTAAGCCAATTAATAATAATTATGCAAATATTCGTAAGAAGAAAACATATGAGACAATAATTGATTTTGACAATCCACAATTAAAACAAAGCTTAGACAATTTAAATGCTTGTAGAGTTCGTATTGAAGTTATTGGGAATAATATATTCCCAAGTGACAATTTGAGTCCACCCACTACTTCTACTGAATATTATTTGGCTAGTATAGAGCTCAACAGATGTCAAACATGGCAAGCAGGCGATAAATCGCCACAATACAATTCAGACTACATCAAAGCCTGCATTGAAAATACTAGAATGACACAAGGAATACATCAATTAGACTTCAGCATTCAAAGGCCTTTGAAAGACAGTGTTGACATTCAACTAGCGACGTTAACAACAAACAATTATATAGACAAACAGGTCTTTAACAAGCCATATTCATTTAATTATTACTCTTATGGGTATTGCCCAACACTTCCTGGCGGGCCATGCAATGCCAATCCCAAAACCATTCCGCCCAAAGGCTTCTACTTAAACACCAAAACTGGTATAGGTATATTTTATGGCAAAGACAATGGTACCAAAGATTACTTCCCAAGTTATGTTATCAACTATAGAATCTTCAAAAAAGACAGCAATCAAAACTGGCAGTTGGCAGCAATAACAGAGAGGTTTAACGATCTTTGGTCTGATTCAATTTATAAAACTTTCAAGGACAATGCAATCCCCTATACCACTAACTTCCCTTATTACAAAAAGCTCTGCGAAGAGGTGGCGGATTCTGCTTTGTTTTCTGTAACCGACACGGCTGCCAAATTTCAAAGCAGTGCCGATGCCTTTGCAATTGATTACAAATCTGAATTAAGCAATGCTCAAATTGCCATTAACTTTCAAAATAGCATCAAAGCGAATGTTAAAGTCAATTGGACACCCCCCTTAGGCAGTGCGCTTAAAAGCCCCTATTTATTAAACTTTTATGTGCATGAAACCAAATGCTACTATAACAGGAATTACTTGTTTAAATCTATAGAATACACCGTACTGCCCAAACCTAGATTGACCTGTAAGATTGATACAACGCACTGTGGCGCCATTAAGTTTTCAGTTAAAGAAACCCAAAACACGGGCCCAACCCAATACCAATGGTTAGTGTATACCCGAACGGATACAGTAATTAGTTCGACTAAGGCGCTTGATTCTATTGCTGTGCAAAAAGCTAATTGGTATTACATTAAGTTAAACGCCAGCAATGGCTATGGTTGTAGTGCTAGCTTTTTAGACT
>JBIPPH010000086.1:0-3436 GCA_044368575.1 Bacteroidia bacterium | reverse complement strand
TTTTCAGCTTTAACAACCAAATACAGAGATCTTAGTTTCTTAATAGCTTTTGGTGTCCAACTACTCATGTACGGCAGTGCTGTTGTTTTTCCTGCATCCATTTTGACTGCAGATCAACAATTCCTTTTGTTTTTAAATCCACTGGTTCCTGTTATTGAAGCTATCAAATTTGCTTGCTTAGGACATGGCATTTGGTCGTATTACGGACTCCTTTACAGCTTAATATTTTCCTTGGTACTATTGCTATTTGGCGTGATTATTTTTAACAAAGTAGAAAAAGATTTTATCGATACCGTCTAATGAGCTCACCCATCATTTCAGTCAATCATATTTCAAAACAATACCGATTAGGTAATATTGGTGCAGCAACATTGGCGGCCGATTTCAATAGATTACTCGGCAATGTTTTTGCTCGAAAACAACCAAGTAAAAAGGATTTAATCTGGGCGTTAAATGATATTAATTTTTCAGTTCAACAAGGTGAAGTTTTAGGCATCATAGGTAAAAATGGTGCTGGTAAAAGTACATTATTGAAAATCCTTTCAAGGGTTACATCGCCAACGTCAGGAGATATTGTAATCAATGGTCGAATGGCGAGTTTATTAGAGGTTGGAACAGGGTTTCATCCTGAATTAACAGGCCGCGAGAATGTATTTTTGAATGGTGCTATTATGGGCATGACTAAGTCAGAAATTCGAAAAAAGTTTGATGAAATTGTTGATTTTTCTGGCGTTGAAAAATACATTGATTCACCAGTTAAACGCTATAGTTCTGGCATGTATGTAAGATTGGCCTTTGCAGTTGCTGCGCATTTAGAACCTGAAATATTAATAGTCGATGAAGTCTTAGCTGTTGGTGATGCTGAATTTCAAAAAAAGTGTTTGGGTAAAATGAAATCGGTGAGCAATCAAGGCCGAACAGTTTTGTTTGTGAGTCACAATATGTCTGCTATTCAATCGCTTTGTCCGCGTTCGATTTTACTGAAGTCAGGGGAGTTGATTAAAGATGGCCCTACTGAGCAAATCATTCAATATTACTTGGGCAATGAGTTAACGACTTCAAACGAAATCATCTTTGACGCTCAAAATGAATTGACTTATGTTAAATCATTAAAGTTAACGCACCAAGATAACAGTGTTGGACGTTCATACAAATGTGGCGAAACGCTGAGTTTTGACTTTGAAATTGAAGCTGATTCTGCAGGTGACTACCAATTGGGAATTGGCGTTGCTAGTGCATTAGACGTCAACATTTTTTCTGAACTTTCTGAGACTATTGCTTTGCATAAAGGCACACAAACTATACACTATACCAATCAACAAATTAAGTTAGCGCCTGGTCATTATGCGCTCACTTTTAATTGGCTTAGAAATGGGAAATCCATTCAATACGAAGAGAAAATTTTGCACTTTGAGGTGCTTGAATTGACTACTCAAGATGAAACCTATTCAATTGGTAAAGGTGCAGGATTTATTGTAAGTAAAGGACTGTTTAAACTGAAGTAATGGAACTCTATATTGGCATAAATTTTTTAGGACACGATACGGCAATTTTTGTCATTAACCCATCGCAAAAGTCAGTGTTTGCTATCAGTACAGAACGATTAACCCGATTTAAACACGATACTATTTTTCCGGTTAAAGCCATTGAAAAATACCTTGAACAAGCTAAAATCGATCCAAGTACTGTAAGCAAAATTGTTTGTTCAAATCCAAGATTAGAACACGAGAGTTTAAAATTGTTTTCCAATGAATATGAGCGTTCTGTGTTCTATAGAACTTTGTTCAATGAACCGTATTTGAAAGGTTTTTTAGCCAAACAAAAGCGTTTTAAACAGATGGCTAAATGGCGCCAAAGCCTTTATTTGTTAATGAAAGGCCAATGGAGAAAACATCGACAATTGGAAAAGTCTACATTAACAGCTTATCAATTTGAAATTCAAAAACGCTTGTTGTCTGCTCAATTTCCCAATGCTGAAATTGAGGTTAAATATTTTGACCATGAGTATTGCCATGCTGTATCGGGTTTCATGGGTTCGCCTATGACAAACGATCAGTTGCTCATTACCATGGATGCTCAAGGCGATCATAATTTATTCTCGAGTGTTTACAAGTATCATGAGGGAAACTTTGAACTGATTACACAGTCAGCTTCGCCTAAAAAATTATTTACCTTTTCTGGTAAGTACACCCAAATACAATACGAATCTAGCATTGGAGGATTATACACCTACTTTACCCATATGTTAGGATATGCGCCAAATGCTGATGAAGGAAAAGTGGAGGCCCTAGCTGCTTTTGGTTCATATGACAATCCTATTTACCATCAATTATGGGAGTGTTTTTCAATTCAAAATCATCAAATAAAAGTGCATCAAGAAAAGATTGAATTGTATTTTTCTATTGATGTTTTTGATGCTTTACTTACAACGATTAAGAAGGAGGATATTGCCGCCGCCATACAAAAGTTCTTAGAAAATTTTGTGTTGCAATATGTTCAGGATTTAATCAACTTAACGGGGATTAAACGCTTGTGTTTAAGTGGCGGTGTATTTGCCAATGTGATTTTGAACATGAGGATTTTTGAAGAAATTACTTCAGAAATTCATATTGTACCAGCCATGACAGACGAAGGCACTGCAGAGGGTGCAGCTTATTTGGCGTATATGGCTGACGAACAAGATTGGCAATGGTTAAAAGCGTTTTCAATGCCTTATTTTGGTTCTGCCTACTCGCAACAAACGGTTGAATCAGTTTTGAAAAAGTGTGCAGCTGTTAAGTATTTTAAGCATGAAAATGATTGGCCAGAAATGGCGGCTAAATTAGTGGCAGAAGGTCAAATCGGTGCTTTGTTTCACGGTCGTATGGAGTGGGGTCCTCGTGCACTTGGCAATAGAAGTATCATTGCAGATTGTAGAGATGAGCAAATCACCAAAAAGATAAATGGTTCAATTAAAAATAGACCTTTATTTCAACCGTTTTGTCCATCGATATTACTTGAAGAGCGAGAGCGCTTGTTTGATCGCTCATATCCTAATAAACACATGACTTGTGCGTTTAAAATGAAGTCAGAATTTAGAGCCCAAATTCCAGCGGCGGTGCATATTGATGGTACTGCTAGAGCTCAGTTCGTTGATCAAAATGACAACCCAAATTATTATCGATATTTATCGGCTTTAAAGGCCATTACTGGTTTTGGTGTAAGCATTAATACGTCTTTCAATAAGCACGGAAGAACGATAGTGGAAACACCAGAAGATGCTTTAAGAGATTTTTTAGATACCAACTTGGATTTTATGATGATAGAAGGGTTCTTGGTGCAAAAAGCATGAACAATGTAATCAGTGTTTTAAATGGTGGATTAGGGAATCAATTGTTTCAATGGGCCCATGGTCTAGCTATTGCAAAGGCCACATCAAGACGATTAATTTTAGACA
>JBIPPH010000085.1:0-3508 GCA_044368575.1 Bacteroidia bacterium | reverse complement strand
GTTTTCTGTCCAATTGTAATTCCATATTACCTGTGCCCTTGAATTCCTCAAAAATCACTTCGTCCATTTTAGATCCAGTGTCTGTTAAGGCAGTGGCAATAATGGTCAATGAACCACCATTTTCAATATTTCTGGCAGCTCCGAAAAAGCGTTTAGGTTTTTGTAAGGCATTGGCATCCACACCACCTGATAATATTTTACCTGAGGCTGGTTGCACTGTGTTGTATGCTCTGGCCAAACGCGTAATGGAATCTAATAAGATTACCACATCATGACCAGATTCAGTTAATCGTTTAGCTTTTTCTAAAACGATATTGGCAAGTTTCACGTGCTTATCTGCTGGTTCATCAAAGGTAGATGCTACCACTTCCGCTTTAACGCTTCTGGCCATGTCAGTTACCTCTTCAGGGCGTTCATCGATCAATAGGATGATCATGTATACTTCTGGGTGATTGGCGGCAATGGCATTGGCAAGGCCCTTTAATAACTGAGTCTTACCTGTCTTTGGTTGCGCTACAATTAAGCCCCTTTGGCCTTTGCCAATTGGCGAAACCAAGTCAATGATTCTATTGCTGTAATTGGTGTCTTTATCTACTAAATTGAGTTTCTCCTCTGGAAACAAAGGTGTTAAATGCTCAAAGCTCACTCTGTCGCGAATTTGCTCAACAGTTTTGCCATTGATACGCTCGACTTTCACCATTGCAAAATATTTTTCGCCTTCTTTGGGCGGACGAATAGAGCACAAAACGGTGTCTCCCGTTTTTAAACCATGCGATCTTACTTGATGTGGGGCTAAATACACATCATCTGGAGAAGCCATGTAGTTATAGTCAGAAGATCTTAAGAAGCCAAAGCCATCAGGCACTACTTCCAAAACACCTTGGGTAGTCACTACGCCTTCTAATTCAAGCAATTGTTGAATTCTATCACGTTTAGCAGCTTCGCGCTCTTGTCTTTCTTTATCAGCTTTTTCGCGCTCTTGTCTTTGATGTTCTCTATTGTGGTGATGGTGCTCTTGTTCTGAAGGAATTTGAACCTCGTTTTGCACAGGCGTTTCAGTAGGAGTTTCCGTATTGGCTTCAATGACTTGAGGTGCCTCTACGTGTTCCTCATTAAAGGTTTCAATGGGTTGAATCAATGGTTCGTTATCAAGTCTTTGAGCATCTTCATCTATTAATGAAGTCTTAGCTTCATTGTTATGGGTCTCTTCACTTTTCTTAGGTTCTTTCTTAATTCTTTGACGCTTTGCCTTAGGCTCTTTATTGTCAGCCTCAGCATTTGGTTCTGCGTTTTGAAGGGCTTGAATGCGTTGAATTAAGTCGGTTTTGTCCATGTCTTGTGCACCTTCAATGCCAATGGCATTGCCAATTACACGTAGTTCTTCGACTGATTTTTCTAATAAATTATTACTATCCATTGATGTATATAGAATGTTGATGCTTTAAAAATTTGGAGAACCAAAAAATTTGAGGGGGTGATGAAGATGATGAAATCAATAATAGGCGAATGCCTCTTCAGCAGTGCAATAATACAAAAATTCTACAAGATACCAAGCATTAAATTTTTAATGCTGCTCAGATTTCTCAATGGCTTTTTTACGTTGGCCTTTGGTAAATGGAATAGGGATGTATTTCGCAGGGTTGTTGTTTAAGTCTTTAATGAGTTTATCTAAATCAGTTGCGCTGTTATTGAGCTGATTGTATAAAGATTTGTCGTTAACCAATAAGCCAATTGAGCCTTCGCCATTGTTGATTTTAGTCATTATCATCCCCATTTGTTCGAGGGTGGTATTGGCATTGTCAATAGTGGATTTGATTTTAGCCGCAGCCAACTGGTCTGAGCTTGATTTCAAATTCGCTAATATCAAATTGATGCGGTCATTGTTGTTGCGCAGATTTAAGGTAATGCTCTCAACATTGCTCATCATGTTGTTTAACTTAGGCATGTTTTTTTCGAGTAGAGCTGAGGCATTATCGCTGGTTCTTGTAAACGATTTTAAAGAGGTATTTAAGCTGGCTAAACTACGGTTAAGTTCTCCGCCACTAAGCAAGCTGTCAAGGGCATTGACAATACTATTGATTTTAGCATTTAATGGTTTAAACACATTGCTCATGGATTGAACAAGAGTTGTATCAGCAACGGTGTTCAAGGTTTGTCCATTTTCAGCTAAAGTTTTAGATTGACTGAAAATTAAATCGAGTGATTTGCCACCTAATAATTTACTGCTGACTTTAACACTTGATCCCTCTGGAATATCAATATCTTCATTGATGACAAAATGAACTTTAAATTGATGGCCGCTCGCTTTCACTAATTCCACATCCGATACATTACCCACTTTGTAGCCATTGTACAAAACAGGGGTAGAATTACTGATTTCACTCACATCTGGAACAATAGCATTTAAAATATATTTTTTCGAAAAGAAACTTCCTTGCCCTGCTAAAAAATTATAACCTAAAACCAAAAAGGTAATCGAGACAGCAGCTAATGCACCAACTTTGGTTTCGTTTGATACTTTGAAAGACATTGTAATACAAATATAATTCTAATTTTTAAATATTGATTTGAGGTGGTTTTTAAGTGTGAATTAATCCATGCTGGGATTGGGTATAAATTCTCTGATCTAATTGGTTTTATTCTAAAAATGGTTATTTTTACAAAATAATCAATGCTTTAACTAACTAGGTTTTTCAATGTCATTACTCAAAAAGTCCAAATTTACTATACTGCTTTTGTGTTTGTCCTTTATTACAAGCGCTCGTGGACAAGTCATTATACTAAGTAACGCAAATTTTACCGGTTCTAGTATGGCTGGCCCTATGAATACCAGTACTTCTGCAGGGGCTGCCTCGCGATATGCCTACATATACCCACAAGCCACAGTTAGTAGCTTGAGGCATGGTGATTCTATTCGAAGCGTGTCTTTTATGCGCAATGGAGGTGGAGCAATAACTGGCACTTGTAATCTTAAGATTTTTATGAGAACCACAGTTAATAATAACTATGGCGCTAATAACATCAATTGGGTCAACCAAACTGGAGCAACCTCCATGAAAAAAGTGTACGACAAAAATCCGATTTCTGATATAGGGAGCAACTCTGGTTGGGTAAGGTTTGAGTTTACCTCCCCATTTGTTGTAGACACAGTGTTTGGGAAAAACTTAGAAATATTGGTAGAGTATACCCAAATATCAGCTCAATCGGCGAGTGTGTTTTGGAATTTTGAAAATAGTGCAAGCGTTAGTGGTTTAGCAGCGAATCAAACCAAGTTTGTAAGAACCAATGGAGGTGTTTTAACAGACACTACCAATTCGTCAACTGAATGGCATCCAAGTATTCGCATTGAATTCCCAAGAAATGACTTTGATATGGCAATGGTTAAACTCTATGCTTTAGGGAAATTGCCTGTGCCACTTGGTAATCCCGATACAGTAAGAGCGATTGTTCAGAACGTTGGAAAAAAGACCAAGAGCTTTAAGATTTATTTCAAAAGTACTGGTGCCAA
>JBIPPH010000084.1:0-3536 GCA_044368575.1 Bacteroidia bacterium | reverse complement strand
TGGTTATTGGTTAATGGTTATTGGTTAATAGTTATTGGTTATTGGTTAATGGTTATTGGTTATTGGTTAATAGTTATTGGTTAATGGTTATTGGTTATTGGTTTTCCCACCAAAAAAAATAACTGATAACTATTCACTTATTGGTTTCTTCCTATTAACTAATAACAAATAACTGATAACTTTTTTTCTCGAGGGTGTTCTTTCGAACTTGGACGATAGTCCAAACGGACTTGGACGCAGTCCAATCGAACCCGTTTTGCATCCTCCCTCACCCTTACTCTCCAACAACCAATTTCTTTACCACTACAACACTGCCTTGGGTTAATTGAATGCTGTATACGCCAGCACTTAAGCCATTCAAATCAAAATTTTGAAAGCTGTCTTGACCTTTGAATGAAGTAATGATTCTGCCTAAGGCATCAATCACTTGAATTTGATAAGCATGGTTTGCCGTTTGATTCACACAAATTTTGCTGCCCAATTGGCTATTGCTTGGGTTAGGTAAAATATCCAATTGTAAGTCTTTGTTGGCTTCAGTTTGTATATCCATTTTGTAAGTGGTGTAGAACTGAATGCTTTGTTTTGTGCCAAAGTCAGCGCCAAAGTTTTTGAGTATACCGTTGGTATTACCATTTCTAATTTGAATATATCCAGAACCATCAGCGGTATTCGCCCACCAATCCAAACCATCTTTATTCAAAGGGTTATTAGAAGGCCCTGGGCCGTCATCCGTTAATTCAAAAGTGTAACAAAGGTTATTGTCTAAATAGACTGTATCACGGTAAATGGTATTGGCAGCAAATGTGTTCTTATAACGAATGACTTTACCTCTCGCATCTTTTAAGGTGTAGGCGTTTTCGGTTGGCGCATTATTGGTTTTAAATACAATAATGATTTTATTAGGATACATGGCACTATTGGTAATGGTGCTTGTTAAAGTGTTGTCAACCATATTTTCATCAGCTTGTCCGTTAAGTTTAATCAAAGTAGTAGAAAATTTTGTGTTGCTGCCACCCCAATCATACACTGCCTCAAGGGTTAAGTCCTGACTGGCAAATGGCGCAATTAAACACGGTACCCAAATGCGTTGTGGGGTGTTGCCCACTTTGCCGTATTCGAATTCTACCGATTTTAGGGTGTCTTTTCCTAAATTTTTTACTCTAACGATAGGGGCACCGCAGGTAGGGTTTTGTCTTAAATAATCATAGTGAGTTGAAGGCGAAATAATGTCTTCAAGCGCGGCATCTAATTGTTTGCGATTGTCTTTAAAATAAAGGGCGTAAGTGCTAAGATCGTATACAGCACTGCCACCCGTCGTATTGCTGTAGGCTTCCATTTCTAAAGCAAATTCGTGTTGATTGGTATCGCTGATAGGAACATATAAGTCATGAGATTTTACAGGTGCACCAGGACACCAATTGGCTCTGTCGTATAGCCACGTACCAGCTTGCGGAAATAAAGAATTCATACCACAGTCTTCGCGCCAAACATATTCATTGCTCAAGGTTTTGCCATCCAATTTAACTGTTCTTTTTTTGGCGCAAAATTCAGCACAGTTTTCTTGTTGATCCATACCATGCCCTGTTTGTATGATTTTAAAATCAACTGCATCAGCCCCTTTAGGCATAGTAAACGTTTTTGGTTTTACAATGTTGGAAAAAGGGTTGTTGATATTGCCATAGGAAGCATTGACTCTATGAAGTGTTTGCAAACCAAGAGGAATTCTACTAGGGTCGCCATGTACTGCAACATAATTCATTGTAACCGTCCAACCTCTATCAGTATTGCCTTCGTATCCAGAATGTTGATACACGATGTCAATTGAGTCATGAAGTAAAAACGCAAAATCAGTTAAATCATAGTACCAACCGTGCTTCCAGTTCATTGAACTGTTCCAGTAAAAGCCATATGGGGTTATGTATCGCGCAATTTCATAGCGCACACTGTCTTTTACAACGTAAATATGATTGGTATAATCCCACTCGCCACATCTTAAGCCCGGGGCGCATCCAAATTCTAAATACATATAGACTTTTCTGTAGTTTACGGAATCCGCAGGAAAGCTTACTCTGGCAGGGTATTCCGTCACACCAACACTTGGATTGGTTTTAATAATGACTTTATTGTGAGAAGTAATTTTAGTACTATCTGCTGCATACAAGGAAATACTGCCCAATAGGCTAAGGCATAACAAGTAAACAAATTTTTGAATCATAGGGTAGCAATTTACACCCTATTAGGAAGATTTCAAATTCAAAATTATTGAACTTCCCAAGATTTATTCCCTTTTAAAAGGGTATTAAATTGAGCGGTTTTTTCAGCAGTGTTGCTATGGCTCAATTGGGCTTGAACCAAATCATTGAGGGTAGCTTGTTCAGTTCTTACGTAAATCACACCCAAAGGGGTAGGGAATTCCGCTTGCTCAAAAAAGCGGCTTAATATATAAGCTTTTATTGGGTCGTTTTCATCGTGTATCCACAACTCAATGTTTTCTTGATTAGTTAGGTCTAGCAATTCTGCCACACCATTGCGCAAGGCTATGCCTTGTTTGCCCTCATTGAATACTAATGGTTTGCCATGTTCAAGCAATAAAGTATTGCTAGCTTTTGTGCTTTTATCTGTCAATATTTCAAATGCCCCATCGTTAAAGACATTGCAATTTTGATAGATTTCTACCAAAGAACAACCTTTGTGGGCATGGGCTCTTTTGTAAATTTCTTGCTGGTGTTTAGGGTCTCTATCTATTGTTCTTGCTATAAAACTGGCATTGGCTCCTAAGGCTAAAGCTAATGGATTAAAGGGTTGATCAACAGTTCCCATAGGCGATGATTTTGTTACCTTGCCCAATTCGCTGGTGGGTGAAAATTGCCCTTTGGTTAAACCATAAATTTGGTTGTTGAACAATAAGATATTGATATCAGGATTGCGCCTTAAGGTATGAATTAAATGATTGCCACCTATGCTCAAGGCATCGCCATCACCTGTAATCACCCAAACGCTTAATTCTGGTCTGCTAACTTTTAAGCCTGTAGCAATAGAGGTTGCTCTTCCATGAATAGAATGCATGCCATAGGTGTTCAAATAATAAGGCAATCTTGAAGAACAGCCTATTCCAGAAACAAACACCATGTCGGAACGTTTAACCCCTAAGTCAGGCAGCACTTTCTTTAAGCTGTTGAGTATGGCATAGTCTCCACAACCAGGGCACCATCTTACTTCTTGATCTGTTTCCAAATCTTTAGCGGTAAATACTTCTATAGTTTGCTCTGGGTTCATGCGTTTATAATCTGTTTGATACTGGCTTTCAATTCTTGTACTTGAAAGGGTTGTCCTTGGATTTTATGAATGCCTTTAGCATCCACTAAAAATTGATCTCTAATTACTTTGATCAATTGACCGTTATTCATTTCTGCAACCATTACCACATCAAATGCTTTGATCAATTCAGCGATGTTTTTAGGCATGGGTTGGATGTAACTTAAATGCAATTGTGCAAGATCTAATCCTTCTGCATTGAGCTCAATGATTGCTTGGTG
>JBIPPH010000019.1:0-37312 GCA_044368575.1 Bacteroidia bacterium | reverse complement strand
TGTTTTTAACTGTATTTACAGTAGTAATTGAAAGATTATTTACCATTTTCAAAGCAAAAGGCAATGGTACATTAGAAGTATTTTTACAAAACATAAAATCTAACCTTAAAGGTGGTAACGTTTCTGCTGCAATTGCAGATTGCGATAAGCAAAAAGGTTCTGTTGCCAATGTGGTAAGAGCTGGTTTAAGCAAATACACTGAAATGGAAAAAGAAACAGGTATGGAGAAAGAACAAAAAGTAATCGCCATTCAAAAAGAAATGGAAGAGGCTACTTCTTTGGAATTACCAATGTTAGAAAAGAACTTATCTATATTAGCGACTATCGCTTCTGTTGCAACTTTGATTGGTCTATTAGGTACAGTAATCGGTATGATCAAGGCGTTCTCTGCTTTGGCTACTGCTGGTACACCTGACCCTGCAGCTTTGTCTGCTGGTATCTCTGAAGCGTTGATTAACACTGCTATCGGTATCGGTACTTCTGCAGTGGCTATCATTTTCTACAATGTCTTTACAGGTATGATTGACAAATTAACCTACGGCATTGATGAAATCGGTTTCAGTATTTCACAAACATTTGCATCAAAGAACAAATAAACCAGAGGAGACTTAAACATGCCTAAAGTTAAAGTTCCGCGTAAAAGTACATCCATAGATATGACCGCCATGTGCGACGTGTCATTTCTATTGCTGACGTTTTTTATGCTAACCTCTAAGTTCAGACCACCAGAAGTGGTGCCAATTGATTTGCCTAATGCGCGTACGCAAACCAAATTGGATCACGTTATGACCATTACGGTTGACAAAAAAGGTGCGGCTTATTTTAGCCTTACTGAAACTTCAGACCGTGCTGAATTATTAGAGAACATGCTCAGAAAGCATAAAGAAATTCAGTTGACTAATAACCAAAAAAATGCTTTTAAAGGCCTTGATATGTTTGGATTTTCTTTGGCAGAGATGCCGGGTGTTTTAGCCTTGAATCCACAACAATTTAAAGCGTATAAGCAAAATGGAATTCCAACCGATTCAGCCAAGTGCGAATTAGCAGAGTGGGTTTTACAAGCCCGTTATGTTGACCCTGCAATGAAAATTGCTATCAAAGGCGACAGACTCTCTAACATCAAAGCCATTAAAGAAGTGATGACAGCTTTGACTGAAAGAGTTGGTGTTAACAAATTTAATTTAATTACCACATTGGCTGGTAATGCAGATAAACAAGCTATTAAACAAGAAGGAGAATAAACCATGGCAGAAATAAATAGCTCCGATAGTGGGAGTAAAAAGAAACACGGTGGTAAGACCCGATCCAAGAAGATGTCTACCAAGGTGGATTTAACACCAATGGTTGACTTAGCTTTCTTATTGATTACCTTCTTCATGTTAACCACTACATTGAATAAACCCAATGCAATGGAACTGAACATGCCTAAAAAAGACAAAACAGAAAACATCAAAATCAATGAAGAGTTGTTGTTGAACATTATTCTTGATAAAGAAAATGCTGTTTGGTGGTATGAAGGTACAACTGTTTCTGATTTAAAGAAAACGGTATTTGCTAATGAAAAAGGCATTAGAGACATCATTTACTGGAAGCAAAACAAATTAGAGAAATCATATGGCAGTAAAGACACCATGATTTGTATCATCAAAACTACTGATGATGCGAATTTCGAAAACATGGTTGATGCGCTTGATGAAATGGATATCACCCACATCAAACGTTATGCCTTACAAGATATTCAACCAATGGAAATTGAAGCCATTAAAAATGGTGGAACAGCTCAAGTAGACCGATAAACAATGTATTTACCTTTTAATCCGTTATTGTATTAACCGAAAAAATTAATTTATGGACAACAACAAGCTCTACACCGGACAATCCATGGATGAAATGGTTTTTGAAACCAGAAACAAAGCCTATGGAGCCTACACATTAAGAGGTGAATACCATAAACACCTTTTAAAGGCATTGGCATTAAGTTGCAGTATTTTTGTCTTCGGTTTGTATTCTCCCAAAATGGTAAAATCATTGGGATTGTTTGCAGACAAACCTGAAGAAACCCTCGATACCACTACCATCGTATTGACTCAACCACCTTCATTGAAAGATGAGCCACCACCGCCACCACCACCACCAGTTCAGGAAGTGGTTAGGCCAACAGCTCGTTTCTTAGAAATGCAAGCGGTTAAAAGAGACGAGGTAACGGATCCACCACCACCAACTATTGACGAACTTGAAGATAAAGACATCGGGAAGAAGAATGTGGATGGTGATCCTACTGGAGATCCACCACCTGTTGTAGACTTAGGCGGCGGCGACATCGTAGATGATAAAGTTTATGTGAATGTTGACCAAAAAGCAGAGTTTATTGGCGGAGAAGATGCCTTCTATCAATTCCTAGAAGATAACCTTAAATACCCAGAAGGCCCTAAAGCAGATGGTATTACCGGTGTCGCCACTGTCATATTCGTTGTAACCCAATCTGGCGGTGTTGAAGATGTTAGAATCGAAAGAACTGCCGGTAACAGCGAATTGGATGAAGAAGCTAAACGTGTTTTGCGCAAATGTAGCAGAATGTTTAAACCTGGCAAGAACGGCGGTAAACCAGTTAAATCTATTTTCCGTATTCCAATCACCTTTGAATTGGAAGAGTAATTGACATGTATAAACAACTCATCAAACACCCGGCGTACATTTTCAAATTCGCCATTTATTGTTTGTTTATTTGTTTTGCTGGCATCTTTTATTTTACACCCTCTATATCAGGTGTAGATGGAAATGTCAGGACACTATACGCTGTTTTACTCTTGGTTTATGGCTTATATAGAATGATTAGAACCTATCAGGATTTTAAGACAGATATTAGAGCGGATCACAATGAAACAGATCTACAATAGTCGAAATACTGTTTTCCGTTTGATTGGTTTAAAGCTTTTAATAGCTGTTCTAATTGTTCAGTTAGTGGCCTGTAATTCGGATGCTCAGCAGCAAGTTAACCACTCAAAGACTAACGATACCCTTCATGTATGGGTGGATAGTAGTTTGAGGGCTTTAGTCAATGAAGAGATAAAATCTTTTGAGGGCATCAACAAACCACCTGTTATACAATTGCATTTAGCCAACGAGGCAGATGTTTTTCAAGGCATGTTAAACAATAGTATAGATGCTGCTTTTACTCAAAGAGAACTTTCTGCCAATGAATTAGCGCTCATCCAAAAGCAAGAAGATTTTAAGGCCAAGCAACATATTTTTGCCAAACAAGCTTTTGTGTTGATTGCTTCAGAACAATTTAAATCCAATTACATTGACTTAGCCTCTGTCTTAAGTTCAATGACTAATAATCAACCTCATAGCATAGTGGTTGAAGCGTCTAAGTCATCTGCTGTAAAATTCTTAATGGATCATTTTCATTTGAGTCAACAGCCACAATATTTATTTGCCGAAAATGGACTTAATGCTATGCTGGCGTATGTCAGATCTCATCAAAATGCGATTGGTGTTTTGCCTTATACCTATATCAGTGATGTGTATGCACAAGCAGATTTGCCAATGTTAAAAGGTTTGAAAATCTTGTCTATAGCCAACGCAGATTCTACTGTTATTGAACCTTCACAATCTAGTATTGCCAGTGGTAATTATCCATTGGTGAACTCTATAGTTTTGATCAATGCCAACATGAAACAAAAATCAGGCATTAATTTTGTAAATTACTTATTTAAACCCTCTGCCCAAAGATTGATATTGAAATTTGGATTGGTTCCAGTCATTTTTCCGGGCAGAGAATTATTAATCAAATAACGCGTATGAAACAGATCGTATTAGTAGCTGGCTTGATTGCAAGTAGCATGCTTGCAAAAGCTCAAAGTTTAAGCCATGCCATTGTAGAACTCCAAAACGAAAACTACATTAAGGCAAAAAAGGAATTGTTAGCCTTACCTGCTGCGGAATTAAGTTCTGAGGCTTATTTATATTTGGGTAATGCCTATTACAAATTGGGCTCAGTTGATACTGCCACCCAGTATTATAAAAAAGCGGAACTCAATGCAGATGCTATGGGCATGATAGCTAAGGCCCGTTTAGCTATCTTGAATAATAAAGATACCAATGAAATCAAAACCTATATTGAAAAAGCCATTGCGTATTCAAAACACAAAAATCCTGAGATCATTTTTCAGGCCGCTTGTTTAGCTTACCAACCAAAGCTCACTCAATTGTCTTTCTATATGCCTTATGCCATTGATGCGCATAAAATGGCCTCAGGGAATGACTATTACACCCTTACTCTAGGTGATATGTTTTTAGAGTTAGGAGAAGGCGGCAAAGCCATGAGTTTGTATGAAGATGTTGCGGCTAAAAACCCTAACAATGTATTGGCTAATATTCGTATAGGCAGATTGTATTATGCCTCCATGAACTATGAAGAAGCCATTGCCTATTTAGAAAAGGCCAACAGCATAGACCCAGGTTTTAGTATTGCACACAAAGAGTTAGGCGAGCTCTATTTTATAACCAAGCAATTCGAAAAAGCACAAACTGAATTTAAGTATTATATCGAATTGAATGGCAATGATTCTAGAGCAAAATCAACCTATTCAGCTTTCTTGTACCAATTAAAAGAATACCAAAAGGCAGTTGATGAAGTTAAGGTTTATCAATTAACAGAGCCTAATAATTTCATTTATAACCGTGTTATGGCATATTGTCAATTTGAGTTGAAGAAATACAAAGAAGCTAACGATGCTATGAAGCAATTTTGGAACACAGTTGGTACAAATAAAGTAACTGCATTGGATTACAGCTATGCGGGTAGAATTGCCGCCTCTATTGGTGACACCTCAACAGCATTGAGCTGCTTGAAAAATTCAGTGCAAGTGGATTCATTGAATGCTGACATGGTTTCAGAGTACGCCAGAACTTTGTTCAATTTCAAACGTTATAAAGAATCAGTTGCAGAATATCAAAAGCGAATGCGCATGAAGAAAATGCCTATGTCTTTGGATCATTATTATTTAGGCAGAGCCTACTATGCAACCGCGAATTATGTTATGGCAGATTCTGCTTTTGCTGATTTCTCTCGCATGCAACCAAAGTCACCAGATGGATACTTATGGAGAGCCAAGAGTAAATTAGAACTAGAAGATAAAAAGTCATTAAAAGGATTAAGTGTTGCGCATTATAACAAATACGTTGAATTGATAGAAGCAGACGCTACAAGCAATGGCCAACAAGTATTAATTAAGCACAAAAACAACTTGATCAATGCCTATAGTTACCTTGCCTTTGTAGCCTTGACCAATAAAGACAATGCTGCAGCTAAAGAACAATTTAGAAAGATTTTGGTCATTGAGCCAGATAATAAAATAGCCAATGAAGAGATTAAAAAACTCTAATTAAGTCTGGTAAATTACTTTTTAAAACCACCTGTCAATTGTATTGGCAGGTGGTTTTTTTTTGTGCTTGTTTTGCTCTCAATGAAGAGGGTTGTAAGTCTTTTGTTGCTGTTAGGGCATTTAATTGTTCAAGGCCAAACCATGGATGATTTCAACGACAATGATTTAACAGTGGCACCGGTTTGGAATGTTGCTTCGAATACGTTTTCGAATGTGTTAGGTGTATTGAGGAGTTCGAGCACATTAGCCAACAGTCAGTTTGGGCTTTCTACCTTTGCTAAAATTGATACCAATTGGCTTTGGTCGGTCAATGTCAAAATGCTATTCAACCCTTCTTCATTGAATTATATTGATGTCTTTTTGCAATCGGATTCTATAGCGCTTACCCATAGTAAGAACGGCTATTTCGTGCGGTTAGGGAATAGCTCGGATGATGTTTCATTCTACCAATTAAGCAATGGTGTAGAGCGTAAATTAATAGATGGTTTAGATGGGGTGTTAAATAGTAGCCAATCGAATTTAAGATTAGAACTGCTCTATGAGCATGATTCATTTCAACTAAGTTACATCAACTTAAAAACAGGGCAGAGGCGCTTGGAAGGAAAGGTTAAATTTTCGCCCAATTGGCAAATGAATCAAGTGGGCATTAGAATTAGGCAAAGCACATCTTCTTTCTTTGCTAAACATGTGTTTGATGATTTTTATTTTGGCCCCATTCAAAAAGATACAATTCCCCCTCAGATTACAAGATGGCAGATCCACCAAGCCAATGCCATTGATTTGTATTTTAATGAGGCGATTGATTCTGTCAATCTGTTCCTCAATGAATGTCGATACCATAATCAGTCAGCAAATGCCCAAAGTCAATTACTTTCTGATACAAGTGTCAGGTTGTTTTTCAATGACAGTTTTTTAGCCAATCAAACAGAAGCCATTAAAATAGCTGGGCTTAGAGATTATAAAGGCAATCAGTCAGATACGACTATTGCCATTTTTAGATGGAAATTTGCTCAAGCCAAGTTGAATGATTTAGTGATTTCTGAGTTAATGATTGATCCGGAGCCAAGTCAAGGTTTACCGGTCAAAGAATATATTGAAGTATATAATCATTCAATGTATCCCATTTGCTTAAATAATTGGGCCATCAGTGACCCAAGCACATCATTGGTTTTGACTCAAGATACCATCATGCCAAAGTCCTTTCATGTTTTGAGTGTTAATCCGTCCTTGAATAATGCGGCCGATGAGATTTATTTGAGTCATCCCAATGGAATTGTCTTCGAAGCCGTAAAGTATACAGATGCTTGGTACCACGATGCCAATGCGCAAAAAGGCGGCTTCAGTTTGGAACGCTTAGACTTGAATCAATTTTGCATGGGGGAGGTTAATTGGGCAGCAAGTATAGCTAATAATGGAGGTACCCCCAATGCAGAGAATTCAATTGCAAAAAATCAAGTGGATACTATAGCGCCCAAATTATTGTCCTATGATTGTTCAAGTCAAGGGGAGGTCTCATTGTTGTTTAACGAATGTGTTGATTCCAATCAGGTTTTAAACTTGGTTAATGCGAATCGTGTCTATGCGATATCAAGCTTCAGGCTTCAAACAAATGGATTGAAATTTCATTTGCCATTTCAGCTAAAGCTCGATACAGTTTATTCCTTAGTCTTGAAGTCAATAAGCGATTGTCAAGGGAATTGTTCAGATGCATTCCAATTCAACATTAGGGTTTTATCAGCGCCTAAACCTCAGTCGATTTTGATCAACGAAGTCTTATTTGATCCTTTGCCCAATCAAGTTGATTTTATTGAATTGTATAACCGTTCAGATTACCCTGTTGATTTAAAACAATTATTTGTGGCCAATTTAACACCGGATGGCTTGTGGGATCAAATCTATCCCTGTGCTTCAGGTCAGAAATTATTTAACTCAGGAACATATGCTATACTTACGACAGATACTATGAGGTTGTGTCAGCAATATGACTGTGGACGAAATGCACTTAAGTTACAGTTGCCAAAGTTGCCGCCTATGCCAGATAATGCGGCCAAATTGGTTTTGATTAATGCTGCCTCAGAAAGTATAGATAGCATGCATTATAATACTGATTGGCATTTTAAATGGTTGACTTCTAAAGAAGGGGTCAGTCTTGAACGACTGGATGTAAGTATGAGTGGAACAGATCAAAATACTTGGCATTCCTGTTCAAATTTAGAAGGAGGGGCCAGTCCTGGAAAAGTCAATTCTCAAATAAAAATCCAAACCCATACAGATCGTTATTTTTCAGTGAGTTCAATGGCGCTTAGTCCTCACAGTAATGGACAAACAGGTGTTTGCTTAATTCATTATGCATTGCCAGAAACTGATGCGGTTATTTCAGTAGATGCATTTAATATTGACGGTGCTATTGTTAAGTCGATTTTACCCGCTACACATATAGGTGTTGAAGGTGATTTGGTTTGGGACGCCACCGATGCCTATAATCAACCATGTATACCTGGCGTATACATTATATTGGTTCAGGGAAAATTGCCCAGTGGTAAAATGATTAAGGAAAAACTCTGTGTAGTGGTTTCAGGTCAATATGCTTATTGATCTTCTGCAGGGGTTTCAATAATAATGAAAAGATCTTCACTGTCGCGTTTCATCAAATACTTTTCTCTAGCAAATTGTTCTAAATTGTTTTGACTCGAGAATAAATCTTTTTCAGCTTTTAAAGCCTTGTCGATTTCAGTTTGGTAATAGTTTTTTTGAGTTTTCAAATCCCTTACTTCAGATCTCAACTGAATGATATCAATGAAGTTGTTGCTGTCAAAAATGGTCATCCAAGACAGAATGGCCAATCCAATGACCCAATACTTGTATTTATCCCACCATTTTTTCATCCATTACAAATCTACAAGATTCTATTAATACCTTTTTAGCAAGTCTTTGTGTTTAGTCTACTAAAATGGAGTGTTTGGTCCGTAATACTCAACTGAGTTATTCACGGTCTCAATCAAATGGATTTTGTGTAATTTAACATTTGCAGGTAAATGGGGCTCAAGTCTTTCCCAAATTACCACCGCGATGTTTTCAACTGAAGGTAAAATATCTTTCAAAAAGGGTACATCTAAATTTAAATTTTTATGATCTAAATGCTCCACCACTTCGTTTTCAATAATGACCTTTAATTTTTTAAGGTCCATCACAAAGCCGGTGTCTACAGATGGAATGCCCTTAATGGTAACATATAAATCAAAGTTGTGTCCGTGCCAATGTTCATTGGCGCATTTTCCAAAACAAGCTTCATTTTCTTCCTTGCTCCAAAGCGGGTTAAAAAGCTTATGAGCCGCATTAAAATGGGCTTTTCTGGTTACAAATAGCACAGGTCCGTTCATGTTGAATATTTTCGCAGCAAATTTAACTCAATTTTATGTATTTTTGAATTGAAAATTATGATTGTAATTACCGGGGCAGCAGGGTTTATTGGAAGTTGTTTGGCAAGTCGCTTAAACCAAGATGGATTTAAAGACATCGTTTTGGTAGATGATTTTGCGCCTGAATCCAAGAAAGCTAATTGGGAAAGACTCCAATACTCAGCCTTGGTTAATCGATCTGATTTTTTTGATTGGGCCAAAGGCAAAGAAAATCTTATACAATTCATATTTCATATCGGCGCAAGAACAGACACCACTGAATTTGACACACATGTTTTGAATCAACTCAATTTTGAATATTCTAAACAGATTTGGCAATTATGTGTTGAAGGCGGCATACCATTAGTGTATGCCAGTAGCGCAGCTACCTACGGTATGGGTGAATATGGTTTTGATGAATCCTATGAGCAAATGCCCAATTTAAAACCACTGAATCCCTATGGTCAAAGTAAATTGGATTTTGATTTATGGGCCATAAAACAAACAGAACAACCGTTTTTTTGGGCTGGTTTTAAATTCTTTAATGTATACGGCCCTAACGAATACCACAAAGGTAGGATGGCCTCTGTTATTTTACATGCTTACAATCAAATTTCAGAGCATCAGCAATTGAAATTGTTTAAATCACACCGCAGTGACTTTGCTGATGGCGAACAAAAACGCGATTTTGTTTATGTCAAAGATTTGATCAATGTTCTCATATATTTCATGCACAACAGAAAATACAGTGGTATCTATAATTTAGGGAGCGGAACCGCTAACACCTTCAATGATTTAGCTGCTTATACTTTCAAAGCACTTAATCAAGTTGAGCAAATCGAATACGTTGATACACCTTTGGATATTCGCGATAAATACCAATATTACACCTGTGCCAATATGAGTAAATTATACAGCATTGGTTATCCGCAAGCATTTACCTCTTTAGAAGAAGGCGTTAAAGATTACGTTTGTAATTACTTAATGAAAGGTCAATATTATTGAAAATTCTTAAACTCATTGGCGTAGGACTCTTCTTGCTGTTCTTTGGAATGGCATGGTTGATTGAACATCAATCCAATGATCAGCCGTTTATTCGCAAAGATGTCAATGCCTTGTTGTTAAGCAAACTTGAGAAAAAACAAAGTAAGCAAATTCAAGTTTTACAGCATGCTGAATTGCCAAAACTTTTAGATCAGTTTGATTTAAGCACGGAACCCTTTCAGTTGTTAAACAAATACCAAGTAGCATTATTTGCCTATAAACACAATTGTTTGGTCTTTTGGTCTAATCAACAAATTCAGCCAGAAGAATTTAAGATAGATTCTAATTTTCAATGCCAATGGTTGCAAAATAAAAATGGCTGGTATCAAGTGGTTTCAGCTCATGTTGGTGATTACAATGTATACTGTTACTATACTTTGTATAAGCAATTTCCTGCCAATAATGAATTGTTTAAAAATAGCTTTAATCAAGACTTAAATTTAGGCCTAGCAAATTGGGTGAATATGCCTCAATGGACTCCAGGCGAACAATCCAATTTTATGCGGCACATTCAATTGCCAAAATTGCAATTGTCCAAACAACATACAGATCAAAACCAATGGTTGGTTCAAACTTTATATGTATTGGCATTTATTGCTTTCTTGTTGTATTTATTTCAAGTGTGCAATTTGACTCAAGGCTTTCAGATCAAACAATTTATGGTCTTGGCTTTATTGTACTTGGCCCTGTTTAATGCCATGATGAATGCTGGTTGGATTTGGAAGAGTCAAGCATCCACCATTTCTAATGTACAAACATTACAACTTGGTCAATTGTTAATGGTCTTGTTTGCCTTATTGGCATTGCATCAGACTGTACAAGGTTTGTCTTTGAAATGGTTGAAGCCTTACGCTAAGCTCCTTCAACTTATTTTAGCCACTTTATTTTGGGCAATTAATGTATGGGTGGTATTACGCTTATTACCTGCCTATATTGAAAATAGTACTGTTGATTTCGATTTTAAGTGGTTGAGTAATATTGACGGACAAACATTGATGGCTTTGTTCAATGTGTTTTTGTTGTTCATTTGCCTTGTTGTAGTATACAGATTGTTGACGGCTCTGTTGAAGACTGTATACCAAGCAAAGGAATGGTTCATGAGTCTTATTCTACTTGGGGCCATATTCATTGCATATGCCTATTGGGTAAAACACGATAATGGGTTTATGCTGATATGCTTGGGTGTTTATGGTGTTATTATTCCATGGTGGTTAATCAAAATTAAAAAATTGTTGTTTAGTCATTTTATTATACTTGCAGTTCTGGTATCAGGCATATTTGCAGTGCAGTTTGAACAAAGCAACAGTAAAAAAGAGAAAGAAAGTCGCAAACAATATGCCTCCGAATTGATCTCGAAATCTGATAAAGCGCTTGAGTACAAACTTCTGAATATTGAAGATGAAATGATCAGAGCGGCTACCATTGATTCATTCTTCTACTATTCTAAAAGTGATTATGAGGAATTGACCTTAAACATCAAATACAATTTCTTTACGCCCTTTATCCATGCCTACGACATTACCCTAATGCGATTTGATTCCATGGGTAGAGATGTAACACCAAGTAAATACAGCTATTCTTATTTGAATGCTTTGTACAATCAATCTAATAACAAAAGCATTACCAACTATTTTCTATACATCCGTGACTTACACTATTTAGGGGGCTATTTGGCTAAATATGAAATTTGTCCATCCAAACGCAATATTGGTTATGTGTTCTTGTTGTTAACCCCTAAATTAAAAGGCAATACTTATAACTTGGATTACTTTTTCAATGGGAATAACCAACAAGCATTGCTAAAACAACCCTACGCTTATGCCATCTATCAGAACAATGTTTTGGTCAAAAGTGTAGGCGACTATCCATATCAAATCATCAATCAGTTGCCGCTTTCAACAATGGAGGATGAGCACTTTATTGAGTCCAATGCCTACAGCCAGTTGCTTAAAAAACTCGATAATAATACCTATTTGTTAGTGGCCTTGAAAGCGCCAACTTGGAATCAGGTATTCAATGTATATACCTTTATACTCTTGTATTTTACGACGCTTTTGTTGCTCTTATTTGGCCTCATTTATTTGGTCATTATCGCTATTGGTTTTTTAAGTTTTACACCAAAGTTTCAAAAGGTGTATGCAGCCATAACACAATATTTCAGAGTCATCAATATCAATCGATTGTATTTAGAGACTAAAATCAGAGCAGCTTTTGTGTTGATGTCTTTATTCATTTGTTCGGTAGTGGTTTACTTTACTGTTCAAAATGTAAGTGCTAGTTTTAAGCAAAATCAAAACGATAATATGTCAAAGAAAATGGCATCTATTGTAAATGAATTGGAGTTGGGTTATAATAAACGCGATGACAGACCAATACAGAACTTGATTCAACATTTGTCTATCACCAATGACATTGACATCAACATGTATATGAAAGATGGTACTTTATACCATTCTGCCAACAGTCGTATTTTCAATGAAGGATGGTTTTCGCCCTATATGAATCCTGTAGCTAATTATGAACTGAACTATAAAAAACAATTCAGCTACAAACAAAATGAATCCATTGGGCAATTAGAGTATTTATCCTATTACAATGCCCTTTATGATGAACGCCGAGAACTTATCGGTTTTGTTAACTTACCTTACTTCTCTAAATCGCTTGACTTGAGAAATGAGTTTTCAATGTATTTAGGGTCTTTATTGAACATCACAGCTGTTCTACTTGTCATCTCTTTGTTGTTGAGCGCCTATATTGGTCAAAGCTTAGTAAAACCACTTAAACTAATGATAGATAGTTTGTCTCATGTGCAATTAGGGGCAGACAACAAACCAATCGTTTGGCAACAGAAAGATGAGATTGGTCAATTGGTAGATCAATACAATTCCATGTTGAAGCAATTAGAACTTAGTACAAATAAGTTGGCTGTGAGCGAAAGAGAAGGGGCCTGGAAAGAGATGGCTCAACAAGTGGCACATGAGATTAAAAATCCACTTACCCCTATGAAATTACATTTGCAGTATTTGCAAATGGCCATACAAAAAGGAGATACAAATGTGGCTGAAAAAATCAATGAAGTCAGCAAAATATTAATTGAACAAATTGATCATTTGAGTTTAATGGCTGAAGCGTTTTCGTCTTTTGCTAAAATGCCGGTAGGCTCTCCAGAGCCTTGTGATATTCAAGCATTGTTGCATACCTGTGTTGGGTTGTTTGGCGCTCAAGCCAATATGCAAATTCAAATGCATACCATCAAGCATGATTGCGTAGTGATGGTCGATAAAAGCCAAGTGCAAAGGGTCTTTGTTAACTTATTAAAGAATGCTCAACAGGCTGTCAAAGAAGGTGAGGTGTGTAAAGTCGACATTCAACTTGAAATTGACAATGGTCAACTAAAAGTATATTTTAAAGACAATGGTGTTGGTATAGATGATACGCTCAAGGATAAAATTTTTCAGCCTAAATTTAGCACAAAGAATTCAGGAATGGGCTTGGGATTAGCCATCAGTCGAAAAGTACTGGAACAGGTACACGGTCAAATTAGTTTTGAAAGTGTGCTGCATCAAGGAACAACATTTTGCGTCACATTGCCATTATACAAAACTACCTGATCAAAGCCATTTTGGTTTTATTCTTAGTTGAGGGCATGACTCAATCAGCATTTGCATGGTCTAACATAGTAAAGGTTAAACTTCAGTTCAAGCAAGATAGTTTCGTTGTAACAGATAGTACTTGTGTATTCCCATCTATCAAAATTTATGCAGATAGCATTGACGTTACACAATCTTTTACATTTAATAGCCAGACAAGACAAATCATAGTGCCTAAGGTATTTCAAAATTTGCCTTTAGAAATGACCTACCGGCAGGTCTTTTTCCCTGCACAAAATGCTTTTTTTAAAAGAGATAAAATCTATTTAGAGTCCGAAAATAGCCGGCCTAAACTTAATAATGTAGATATCAATCAAGCCAGTCCATTTTTTCAAAACAATCCTTTACATGCGGCAGGTAATTTGTCGCGTTCAATGAGTGTAGGCTCTGTTCAAGGCTTGTTGTTGAACAGTCAATTGAATTTGCAACTCAAAGGGCCTTTAGGGAGAGGATATAGTCTTCAAGCGGCCATGACAGACGATAATGTACCCATTCAGAGTCAAGGAAGCACTCAGCAACTTCAAGATTTTGACCAAGTATATGTGGCAGTCAAAAAAGACAGTTCCGAAATCATAGCAGGTGATTTTTTAATGCTAACCAATGGCGAACATCGTTTCTTGAAGTATTACAAGAAGTCAAGAGGCATGCATGTATTGAATCAATCTAATCAGTCCAAGTCTTTTAACCATAAAGAGCAAATGAATGTGGCATTGTCAAGAGGGCGTTTTAATCGCATAGAAATTCAGGGCATTGAAGGTGTGCAAGGGCCATATAAACTGCAAGGTCAAAATGCCGAACAAAATGTTTTAGTCATATCGGGTACTGAAGCAGTTTATGTAAATGGAGTTAAGCTTCAAAGAGGTCAGCAATTTGATTATACCATAGACTATAATTTAGGCGAATTGTATTTTATGCCATCGACTTTAATCACTCAGTTTTCAAGAATTGTAGTAGAGTTTCAATACAACGATAGACAATACTTGCGCTCAGTTACTACCTTTTCAGAAGTGATTAAGACCAAGCGCTCTAGTTTTGCTATACAGTATTTCTCAGAGCAGGATCATAAGCAACAAGTAACGGATACCAATCAACGCAGTAAAATTGCTGATGCTTTATCAAATGCAGGCGACGAATCTGTGCGTTTAGTCTTGAATCTTGCCTACAGACAATTTCAAACCAATCGCATTAATTATAGAAGAATAGATTCCTTGGGGCAATCCATTTTTTTGTATACCAATGATGCCGGTTCAGATACGGTGTTTTATGTCTGTCAATTCAACTATGTTGGTGCAGGTAAAGGCCATTATAAAGCAATAGCTTCAACAGCCAATGGCAGAGTGTTTGCTTGGGTGGCTCCCAATAATGGTGTATTGATGGGCGATTATGAAGCAGAAATTTTACTGGTCGCGCCAAAACATTTTCAGATGATCAACGGCACTTGGCGACAGCAATTGACCAAGCTTTCAGACTTGCAATTTGACCTGGCTTATTCTCAACTCAATCAAAATACTTACAGTTCGTTGGATAAAGCCAATGACGATGGTTTAGCAGGCTTTGTCCAATTCAAACAAATGCCTAAACAATTGGGCAAAGTCAAATTAAGCCATACGTCTCAATTAGAAAAAACCACCGCTCATTTTACTGCAGTTGAACGCTATCGCTCAGTTGAGTTTAACCGTTTGTGGAACAGACAATTGAGCAATGCCGCCATTAATGGTATTGGTCCTGAAACGGTGCTTAAAAGTCAAACACAAATGACTATTTTAAAATCCCATCAGTTGGTTATAGACATCAATGGCTTTAAGAAATCTCAAGTATTTAAAGGCATTGACCTTGGGCTCAGTTATTTGTTTACACATAAGGCTTTAACTTTTTCTATTCAGAGCAATCAGATGAAATCACAAGCCAATCTTTATGCGCAATCTGCCTATAATCATATTGCAGGCTTGATGTATAAAAAGGCTGCAAGTGAATTTAAATTCAATGTGCAAACAGAAAACAGTCTTCAAAGTCTTGACTCTAATAAGTTACTCACGCCCCAAAGTTTTCTGTATAAACAAATGCAATTGCAATGGATAAAACGCTTGCAAAATGCTTGGCAGTCTCAATTAGAATGGACATTGAGAGAAGATTACAGACCATCTGCTCAATTGATGCAATATGCAAGCACCAGTAAGCAAATGTCTTATACCTTGTTGCACAATGGTGTTAAAGGGCAGCTGTTCAAATTCCAAACCCATTACCGTTTGGTGCATTGGGTAAATCAAGCTGATTTGCCTGTATTGCTAGTGCGTTTAGAATCCAATCAAAGTGCCTTCAAAAAAGCAATTCAATTCAATACCTATTACCAAGTAAGTGCCGGACGAGAACAAAAGCGTATATTCACTTTTGCGCCTGTTCAAAGCGGCTATGGTACCCATGTCTGGATAGATTATAACCAAAATGGTATTGAAGAGTTAAACGAGTTTGAATTGGCTGTTTTTAAAGACAAAGCCAATTACGTAAAAGTAATTCTGCCAAGCAATGATTTGATCAACTGCCAATCAATTGATTTTAATCAAAGCATTAAATGGGCTGCACCTATTCTTTGGCAGCAAGGAGTTGGTTTGAAAAAAATATTAGCAAAGTTTCAGAGTATTAGTAGTTTTAAGAATGAGAATAAGGTTCAGAGTCAGGCCTTTGGGGCTCAGTTAAATCCTTTGAGTTTGGAAACCAGTGCTTCCAATATGATTTTAGCCAATAAAGCGTTTAAACAATCGGTGTTTTACAACCGTTACCAGTCGAAATTTGGATTGGAATACAATTACTTAAATACGCAAAACAAGCAATTAATGACCTGGGGTTTTGACCAAAAAAGTATAGAGAAACATAGCTTACAGTCAAGATTGAATCTGTTTCAAATGCTCAACTTAATGACTGAAGTTCAGCAACAATTTAAAGCCCTCAAAAGCGATTTAGCCTTTAATAGGCAATACAAAATGATGGCTTATACAGCCAAACAAGAGTTGGTTTGGCAATACAAACAAAATTGGCGTTTTGGGGCCTATGCCCAGTATACACAAGCCAACAATGCAGTTGAATTTGGCGCAGAACAAGCGCAAATAAAAGAGTTGGGCTTTGAGTGCCGTTTTTACAAGGTTAATAAAGGTACTATTGATTGCAAGTGGGCTCAACACCATATCAAATACAATGGGCAAGCATCGACACCCTTGGCCTTTGATGTATTAAATGGATTAAGTGCAGGGTTAAATCAAACCTGGTCAATTGGTATTGGGGCCAAAACCAAAGGAAACATACAACTGAACCTTGTATACGATGGCAGATCCTTGCCACAAGCCGCTTCGGTTCATGTTGGGCGAGTAGAGGCTAAATATTTGTTTTAAGCCTTAAAATATTTATTTTTGTACCATTATGAAAAACATATTCCGTATTGCCGCTGTAGCCTTTTTAAGTGCTACTTTTTTAATGACTTCTTGTAAAAAAGAAGTGACAACCCCTACAACCAACAACACACCAAGCAAAACTGATTACATTTCAATGACTGTAAATGGTTCAGCTTGGGAATCTGACGCTAGAAGTAAAAACATTGATTTTTTCGGTACTCAAACACCTTCAATTTTGGCTTCATTAGATGCAGATACATTAACCATGTTTGCATACAAAACTGCAGCTTCTGACTCAAGTATGGTATGGTTAGGTGCTGTTTTGAGTGCTAATAGAGTTGGTACTTATACTTTAGATGGAACAGATAACTATGTGGCTTATGCCAATGGACCAGACTTTACTACTGCGTTCATGAAATTGTTTGCTTACGATGGTTTTTCTGGCACATTGAATATTACTGAGTTCGATTCAGTGAACAAAACCATTACTGCTACTTTTACAGCTAACATGACATCAACTCAAGGTTTTCCAGCAATAGCCATGGCTTCTGGTAAAATCACAAAAGTGAAGTATAACTAATCAGATTTTTAAAATCTCAATTAAAGGGTCAATTTATTGGCCCTTTTTTAATGGCCGCTTGTAAGCAATAAAGCCATTCGCCTCCCAGATTTTAATCAATTGAGGCTCTTTATCTAAGCCTTCCTGATCATGTGATTTAGCTACAAAATAGACGGGTTTATCTGATGGACCGTGTAATAACCAATCTTTTTGTGCATCATCCAACGCATTTTTATCGGTTTCAGACAATGCCAAATAATTACTAGCCTGTTTAGATTGTATAAACGCCTGTGTTATCTTTTGCAAGCCATCATTGGCTTTTAATGGTTGAATTTTAGCGTAAAAATAAGCGGCGTAACTTTTATAGCCAGTAACGAACCAATAGCAGTCATCATTTGCCTTTGCTTGGTAAAAATCAATCACAGCACCTTGCGTGTGTGCCTCGATTTTGGGGGTGATTAAACTTGCCGTTAAACTGATGAACAACACTTGCAAGCCCAAATACACTTTGAGGGTATACTGCTTCAAGCGTTGCTTAGAATGTATGCACCACAGAATGGTGTTGATCAGAATGATCAGGCCTGGCAAAATATCCCAGTTGCTCCAATGTACATTGGCCATGATGTTGGCTTTTGCAAAAGGATCATTCACCAATGCAATCAACTCAGATTTGAAATGCATTAAAGAGATGGGCAAAATGATCAGAATACAACCCAATAGCCCGCCAATAAAAGCAATAGGCCATTTGCTCCATTTAGGCAGTATGGCATTGTAACGTGTAATGCCGTCTGCTGCCAAAAAGGTTAACGGTATCCAACACAATGAAGAATAATGCACGATTTTGGTTTTTACGATTGAAAATAAAATCAAAACCACCCAAAATAGAATCAACATGAACAACCGCATACTGTTAATTGGCGCTGAAGTTTCTATGTGATTTTGACCTTTGATTTCAAGCTTTGATTTAGGCCAAAAGGCTATAGCAATGATTGATATCGGAAAACAACCAAACAACAATACCAGTGCATGGTAATAAAATGGTTGTTGATGCCCTGCGATGTTTTGAGAAAATAAACCGATTTGGTAATTAATAAATTGAACAATGAAATATGGGCCATTCTGTAATGTTTCAGGTAAGAACCAAATACTGGCTATGAGCAAAGTGCTTAATCCATACAAAAGTAAATGTACAAATTTCAGACGACTTCTATACGATTGATAAAACAATAAACAGAGCACTACTAAGCCACTGATCAACAAGGCCACAGGTCCCTTTAATAAAATGGCTATGCCAGAATACAGGCCTGCGTATAGCAAAGGTTTAACACTAGGAATGGGTTGTCTAAAATACTTGTAAATTTCAAAAATAGATAACAAAATAAAGCCATTAAACATCGGGTCAATTAAGCCTGTTTTGAAATACAATTGAGGCGTTATTGAAGCCATGTAACAGAATACCCACCAAAGTCCCAACTGAGGTGATTTTAATTCTTTCTTTGAAAAATGGAATAAATACAACAATGTAAAGATTCCAAAAAGAGCATTGGGTAATCTGGCCGCCATTTCATTCACTCCAAATACTTGCATGCTTAGGGCTTGTATCCAAATGAATAGGGGTGGTTTTTCCCAAAAGCCTTGATAATTGATGGTCACTTGCGAATAATTACCGCTTACCATCATTTCTCGGGCTGATTCAGCAAAATTGATTTCATCCCAATCAAATAAATGCACACTGCCTAGAAATGGTATGAACAATAGCAAGCCGACGCTCAATATCAGCGCATAGGGGTTGATTTTACTATTCATGAAATTTTGAAAATGGCGGGTTGTTCCAATAGGGTGTTTTTAAGCGATTATTGAAAAATAAAAAAAGACTTAAACTGATGAAGTAACCAAAGAGGGCGCCAACATAAACATCTCTTAAATAATGTTGACAAACATATACTCTAGAATAGGCTATACCGCAAGCGATAATAAAAAACAGACATTGCACCAATTGGTGGCGACTTAAAAATCCAGCCATGCCTAAGGCGGCAAATGCAGCTAATGTATGTCCTGAGGGAAAACTTCCGTGGCTATGCAGATCAATAGATGGGAGTATATGCAAATGGATGTGCTGGGCTTTGATCCAAACAGATGGTCTTTCGAAATCCGGGAAAATAATCTGTTTGAACAGGTAGATCGATAAGGCGCAGATAAGCAAGCTCAACACAACTGCTAGGGTATGTTTTCGTTCGTAGAAAAAAGCCAACACAACCACGAATATTAGTAGTGCCAATTCTGGCAGTCTGGTTAAGTGGTATAAGAGATGATCCAATACAGGATGATGGTGTTGGTTAATCCAAAGCAATGAAGTTGTTTTGTCATAAAGCAAAACGAAGGGTCCTACAGCGAGCATGAATAACACATGACAAACAACTGAAGTGGTATATGCAGACCTCAAGGGATTCAAAATTGACTACAAATATGCCTAAAAAAAAATTCACTGAACAATATTTTTCAATTAAATTGCGTGAGAATAGATAGTTGTAAAATATGGCAAAGAAACAAGTCAGAGATCAAGTGGTTTTGGAATTTCCAGTGAAATGTTCTCCAAGTTTACTGTTTAATTACATTCAAAGTGCTTCTGGACTTCAAGAGTGGTTTGCGCACAAGGTTACAACTAAGAGCCGCACAGATTATGTATTCGTATATGACGACGGACAAGAAATGAAAGCTAAACTTACCAAGTCTGTCCATAATAAAGTCAGTCGCTTCGAATTCGAGAATGCTCAGGATGGAGAATACATTGAAATGGAAATAATAGTGGATGAATTAACCGATGATGTGGCTTTGAAAGTGACTGAGTTCTGTAGTCCCGAAGAGAAAAGAGAAGTAGGAGAATTGTGGCATGCTCAAATCGAAATTCTTAAAGACGTTATTGGGGCATAATATTTGTTCCTGAATCAACGCGGTATGAAAAAAATCAATCTTTTAGTGGTCAAGGCCTTTATTGGGCCATTCCTGGGGACTTTTTTCATTTCAATGTTTTTATTCCTCATGTTGTTTTTGTGGAAGTACATTGATGATTTGGTTGGGAAGGGATTAGAATGGCATGTGGTTTTTAGATTGTTGTTTTTCTCCATGGCGGACTTGATCCCAATGGCTTTGCCTTTGGCGGTTTTGTTGTCAAGCCTAATGACCTTCGGAAATTTGTCTGAATCTTATGAAATGGTAGCGCTTAAAGCCTCTGGTGTAAGTATTTACCGTGCACTTATGCCAGCCTTTTTGATCATTTTGTTTTTAAGTGTTCTAACTTTTTACGTTTCAAATATTGTCATCCCCAAGGCCAATTTAGAGGCCAAAAGTTTGTTATGGGATATCCGCAACAAGAAGCCATCCTTTGATATCAAAGAAGGCGTGTTTTATAATGGGATAGAAGGCTATCAAATTAAAATTGGTAAAAAAGACCAAGAAAATGATAACATCTACGATGTTTTGATTTATGAAATGAAACCTGGGTATTCTGAACTTACTATCACTAGAGCCGAAAAGGGCAGTATGCGTTTGAGTGATGATAAGCGTCTATTGTATTTTACATTGCAGAATGGCAAACGCTATGAAGAGTTAGTAGAGAATGCCAATTACCGTACTCGTATTCCTTCTACCTATACCACTTTTGAATCCCAAAAAATGACATTTGATTTAAGTGATTTGGATTTGAAACAAACGGATAAAGATTTGTTCAAAGGCTCTGCAGTTATGATGAATATCAATGAACTGCAATTAGCCATTGATTCTGCTAAAAAAGAAATTCAAAAGAAAACACTATTGACCAGGGAGTACTTAAGGCCTTATTATCCAGAAACGAAATACATCATGCAAGGCACTAAGGTGCTGGATAGTCCTAAGTTTACGCTCGATACCATCATTATGAATTTCCCTAAAGAAAACCGCTATGCTATTTTAGATTTGGCATTAGGTTCTGCAAGGAATTTAAAGAGCATAATTGAATCTACTAGTCAACAGCTTGAGGACATTAAAAACGATGATCGCATGTTCACCCTCAAATGGCATGAGAAATTCACCTTATCTTTTGTGTTAATTGTTTTGTTTTTAATTGCAGCGCCTCTTGGAACCATTATTAGAAAAGGGGGATTGGGTATGCCAATGGTGGTTTCAATCATCATGTTTATACTCTATTATGTCATCAATATGATAGGGATAAAAATGGGGCGAGAGGGTATAGTGGCAGAATGGATAGGGGCTTGGATGGCCTCATTGGTGCTGTTACCGGTAGGGTTGTTTATTTTGTACAAAGCCGCCAATGAATCTGCCATCTTTGATCAAGACAAATACAAAAAAGTCTTCGAACGACTTAAGTTGTGGTTCAAGTTCAATCGTCAAGATCAGTCTTCTTGAGCAGCAGCTTCAGTCATTTGCTGAGCTTGTTCTATGCCTAAATACTTGTCAATCCTGTTGTGCAAAATGTACAAGACAGGCGTTAAAGCCATAGCCACTGTAAATTTGTAAATGTAGTTGACTATCCCAACGGCTAGCACAAGTTTTAAAGGCCAATTGTTGCCTATGTAAAAGGCTATGATCAATACCACAAAACTATCTATCAATTGCGAAATCAAAGTGGAGCCGGTTGATCTTAACCAAAGGTATTTTTCGCCAGATTTTAATTTGATCCAATGAAAGACCCAAACATCTAACATTTGCCCGATTAAAAAGGCGACCAATGAGCCTATGATAATCCATAGACCTTGACCAAAGACTTTGTTATAAGCCACTTGCATACTGCCAATTTGAACGGATTGTCCGCTGTTTTCCCATAAGTCAAAGGGTTGTGTTTTCATGGCTAAATAAACCATTACAAACGTATAAGCAATAAGGCCAGCTGCTAAATAGGACAATAGTTTAACCCCTTGTTTGCCATAGTATTCATTAATGATATCGGTCATGACAAATACCATAGGCCAAAGCAAAACACCACAGGTTAAGTTGAACGATAAGTGTTCAATTCCAAACAATGAAATATCGATTGGCTTCAAGCCTAAACTGTTTTCTAATGAAAACAACTTTGAGCCGATAAATTCGGCCACCAAAGCATTGGCGATAAAAAAGCCGCCAAGTATAATGAATAGCCTTGTTTTTTTGTCTATGTTCATGTGAGTTCTATGCTTTCTCCTTTATTTGGAATCACACAATTTAAAAAGCCATGTTGTATTAGATTGTCTGCCCATTTGGTTTGCACTTCAAAATTACCATGTACCAAAATTAACTTCTTAACTTTGTTAGGATCTTGACAAGACAAATACTCCAGCATCTCATTATAATCTGCATGTGCGCTAAAATTTTCCATACTCTCTACTTTGGCTTTTACTTCATGCATTTCTCCAAATATTTTGACTTCAGGATCGCCTGCTTTAAGTCTGCCAGCTAAACTGCCTGCCGAGGCGTAACCAACCAATAATATGGTGTTTTTGGCGTCGCCTATATTGTTCTTAATGTGGTGTTTGATACGGCCTGCTTCAGCCATTCCACTTGCACTTACAATTATACATGGTGTAATAGAATTGTTTATGGCTTTTGAGGCTTCTACGGTTTCAACATAATGTAAGGTTGGAAAATTAAATGGGCTGCCGTTTTTATTGATATAGCTTAAAATGTCTTTGTTGAAATACTCTTGATGTTCAGCCATGATTTTAGTTGCCTTAACAGACAAAGGACTGTCAACAAACACATCTATTTGAGGCAATAAACCTCGTGTAGCCAGTTGGTCTAAGGCGTATACAATTTCTTGAGTGCGATCAACGCTAAAGGCAGGGATAATGATTTTACCCTTTTGCTCAATACAGGTCGATTGAACGACAGATAATATTTTGCTTTCAACATCTGTTTGTGTGGCGTGCAATCTATCTCCATAAGTGCTCTCACAAATAATGTAATCAGATTGAGGGAAAGGGAAAGGCCCTTCAATGATGGCATCGTTTTTTCTGCCAATATCGCCAGTGAAAGTCAAACTGATAGGCGCTTTGTCTTCACGCTTAAGGAGCAATCTTAAGGCCACGCTGCCTAGAATATGTCCACTTGAGTATGTCTCAACTGTAATTTCATCATTGATGATAAAGCTGCCATTGTATGGAATCGCTATCATGTTGTCTAGCGCCATTTGAGCATCTTTCTCATCGTACAAAGGCTCAATAATTGGGAGTTTTTTGTCAAGACGTCTTTTGTTGATGTATTTTAAATCGCTTTCTTGAATGCGAGCGCTATCAAGCAGCATGATTTCACACAAATCTTTGGTGGCTTGTGTGGTATAGATTTTACCTCTGAAACCATCTTTAAACAGTTTCGGCAATAAACCTGAATGATCTATGTGGGCATGAGATAGGCACACTGCATCGACCGTTCTTGGCTCAAATCCCCAGTGTTCGTTAAGATGTCTATTGTCTTTGCCTTCGCCTTGGTAAAGGCCGCAATCCAATAGTAAATTGAAGCCTTTGTCTGTGGTCAGCATGTGTTTGCTACCAGTAACGGTTCTAGCTGCCCCATAAAAGGTCATTTTCATAGAGCAAAAGTACAACTTTGTGCTATATTTAAGGGCATTTCGTGAATTTTAAAAGCCTTAAAAAAAGTCCCCAAAAAACGATACCTTTGCACGCTTTAAAGCGCAATCTTTCAAATGGATAGAAATTCATACATCGGACTAGGTTTGATTTTTGTTTTACTCATGGGGTATTTTTATATCAATCAACCCAGTGAAGCAGAATTAGCCAAACAAAAACACTATACAGATTCAGTTCAAGCTAGCCGCGAATTGGTCAAAAAACAAGAGGCCGCCCAGTTGGCCAAAGTGCAAGCCAATCAAGACAGTGCTCAAAAAACGATACTACAAGATAGTGCCGCATTATTATCAATTTATAAGGGTTTTGCAGGTGCTGTTCAAGGTCAAGAAACGTTTACAACCATTGAAAACAGCGATGTGCAATTGCGTTTAAGTAACAAAGGCGCTGGTATACATCAGGTATGGTTAAAGGCTTATAAAACTGACGCGCGCCAACCAGTTAAGTTGTTTGATGAATCAAGAGCTCAACACTTATTGTATTTTACTGCGGATCAAAAACGCTACGCATCTAATCAATTTTATTGGACGCTTCATCATAAAGATGAGCGCAGCATAGCCTACCGTTTGTACTACGGCGGTAATGCTTATATGCAAATGACCTATAGCCTTGAAGAAAAAGGCTATGCGGTTAAAAGCCAATTGACCACCCACGAAATGGGGGCTGTACTTCAAGCCAACAATGGTTTGACTTTGCAAATGAGCAATGATGTGCCTCTTCAAGAACGCGATGTGGTTGAAGAAAACAAGAAAACAACTTTGTACTATCAGTATAAAGACAAAAAGGCTGATTATATTTCAGAAACCAAGCAAGAGAAAATAGCTTTAGAGGAATCTACTGATTGGGTAAGTTTTAAACAGCAGTTTTTTAACTCAACCGTCATTTGTAAACAAGGTTTCTTAAAGGGCAGTACCATTCAATCTGATTTGCCTCAAAGTTCTAAAAATATCAAGCATTTATCAGCCGTTTTACAATTGCCAATGAATGCGGCTCAAGAACAAGCAATAGATTTAAATTATTTCTTTGGGCCTAACCAATACCACATGTTGAAAGATCAAGGTATCGGTTTAGATAAAATCATTCCTTTGGGTTGGGGTATTTTTGGTTGGATCAACAGATTCATGATCATTCCAATATTTAATTTCCTTCAGGGGTACTTGAGTAACTATGGTATCATCATTTTGTTATTGACGCTGATCATCAAAACCTTGTTGTTGCCATTGGTATTTAAGTCGTTTAAATCTACGGCTAAAATGAGGTTGTTAAAGCCTGAAATGGATGCCCTAAAAGAGAAGTACAAAGACGATGTACAAACGCAACAGATGGAAAACCTCAAATTGTACAGACAAGCTGGCGTGAACCCATTGGGCGGTTGTATGCCAATGTTGTTGCAAATGCCAATTTTAATTGCAGTTTTCCAATTCGTGCCTTCAGCATTTGAATTCCGTCAGCAGGCATTCTTATGGGCAGATGACTTATCCATTTATGATTCAGTATGGAATTTCGGCAAATTGCCAGTGATTGACTATATCTACGGTGACCACGTGAGTTTGTTCACTTTATTAATGACTGTCTCTACTTTGATTTACACCCGCATGAACAACCAAATGACAGGCGGTATGAACGATCAAATGAAGTACATTAGTTACATCATGCCAATATTGTTCTTAGGGTTTTTCAATAAGTACGCTGCGGCTTTAACTTATTATTATTTCTTAAGTAATATTATTACATTTACTCAACAGTGGGCTATTCGTAAGTTCATTGATGAAGATGCCTTAAAGAGTCAGATCCAAGAAAACAAAAACAAAAAAGGGGACGATAAAAAATCAGCCTTTCAAAAGCGTTTGGAAGAAATGGCTAAGGCCAAAGACCAAATGAAAAAACGCTAATGCCTTATGCAGTTGTTTTTTGCAGAACATTTGCCAGATCAGGGTCGCCTGACACTTAATGATGAAGAATCAAAGCATTGCAAAGTTTTGCGCAAACAACTTGGGGATCAAATTCAATTGATTGACGGACAAGGCCATTTGGCCACGGCTTCTATTTGTCAGATACAGCCTAAAGTCGAGCTTGAAGTTTTAAACAAGACCTATTATGCCCCTCCTAGGGCTTATGCCTTTCATTTATATGTGGCACCTACTAAGCAAAATGACCGCATAGAGTGGTTGTTAGAAAAGGCAATTGAGGCCGGTTTAGATAGTTTCACGCTGATTCAGACCGAACGCTCGGAGAAACACAGTGTTAAATTAGAGCGTTTACACAAAGTGGCATTATCCGCTATCAAACAAAGTCATCAATGGCACTTGCCTAAGATACATGCCATGCAACCGCTTAAATCTATAGTCATGCCTAATCATGCTTTGGTAGCGCATTGTGAAACAGATGCACATAAACTACCTTTTTTAACTGCAGTTAATCATTTAGGCAGTAATGAGGTTAATGTGTTCATTGGTCCTGAGGGTGACTTTACTATTGGTGAAATTGACTGGTTTAAATCCAAAGGGGCTCAATTTGTGAGCTTGGGCGAGAGCCGTTTAAGGACTGAAACCGCTGGTATTTATTGCGCTATGGCATTGAATGCCGGTAGTCCATTTTTGCACTTTTAACAAAATTCCTTAGTTTTGTAGACTTGCTTTATTGCCATAGAGTGATTACACTTTTTATCCTAATGGCTATAGCTTACCTGTTTTATGGGGCTTAAGAATAAAAACATACAATGGTTGGTTTCTGCCTTTGATAGAGGCGCTGGAAAGCCTGGTGCAGCCAAAGGACCTGAAAGTTTGTTGAAAGCGCTAAACAGTGCTCACATTTCAAGCAAGCAAGTCATGTTTAATACGGCTGTTCCTGAGGGTAATTATTCTGGGACCTATGCCAAACACATTGAATCAATCATAGACATCAACCTGCATTTAGAAGCTTTGGTGCACAATGCGATAACGGCTGGGGAGTTTCCAATTGTATTAACAGGTGACCACAGCAATGCTATTGGCGCTATTCACGGTTTTATGAAAGCCAATAAAGGTATGCAAGTAGGCGTTATCTGGATTGATGCGCATGCAGATTTGCATTCGCCTTACACAACGCCATCAGGTAATATGCATGGTATGCCATTGGCGGTCTTGTTGAAGCAAGATAATTTATCAGCTCAAAAGAATCCTATCGATGTGCCCACAGCCAAGTTCTGGAACCAATTGAAAGATCATCCATCAACACTAAAGCCCAATAATTTGGTGTTTATTGGTTTAAGAGATGCTGAAACTGAAGAATTGGCCCTAATTGATCAACTAAACATCAAAGCTTATACCCCAGAACTAATAGCCGCTCAAGGCATAGAAGCTGTTTTGAAGGGCAGTCTTGAATATTTGTCTCATTGCGATGCCTTATATGTGTCTTTTGATGTAGACTCAATGGACCCAAGTATTTCTACGGGTACTGGTACACCAGTAAGCAATGGTCTTGATTTTGAGCAAACGCAATACCTCTTAAAAGCCCTTATCAATGCCCCTCAAGTAGCGGCATTAGAAATCACTGAAATTAATCCTGAAATTGAGCAAAACAATCAGCCCATGCATGAGGTGGTTATGCAATTGCTAAAGCCAATGCTCTAGGCCTTTTTTTATTGCTGAAAACCTGTGGAAATGTTTGTGTTTTAAGGGCGCTAAAACCCTCAAACAAATCGTATTTTTACACTCTATTAATTTTTGAATCAGTATGAGTGAAAGCACAAACAAGAGTAATTATGGAGCCGATAATATACAGGTTCTTGAGGGTCTTGAAGCAGTAAGAAAACGTCCTGCCATGTACATTGGTGATGTTGGCCCTAAAGGCTTGCACCACTTGGTGTATGAGGTAGTTGATAACAGTATTGACGAAGCATTGGCTGGTTACGCCAAGCACATCGAAGTATTCATCAATACAGATAATAGCATAACAGTGTCTGATGATGGTCGTGGTATTCCAACGGATATTCACCCAAAAGAGAAGAAATCTGCTTTGGAAGTGGTAATGACGGTATTGCACGCTGGTGGTAAATTCGATAAAGATACCTACAAAGTGTCTGGTGGTTTGCACGGTGTGGGTGTGAGTTGTGTGAATGCATTGTCTACGACATTGATCGCAACTGTTCATCGCGATGGCAAAGTATACCAACAAGAATACTCTTGTGGCAAACCATTGTACGATGTTAAAGTTGTAGGGGATACTGATAAGCGCGGAACCACTGTTCACTTTAAGCCAGATGGCTCAATCTTCTATACAACAGAGTACAGTTTCGATACTTTGAGCAACCGTTTGCGCGAATTGGCTTATTTGAATAAAGGCATTCGTTTGAATTTAACTGATTTAAGGGTTGAAGAAGGTGTTGAACCACGCTCTGAGTCTTTTTACAGTGAAGAGGGTTTGAAAGAATTTATCATTTATTTGGACAATACCCGTGAGAAAATCATGCCTGAGCCGATTTATGCTGAAGGTGAAAAGCAAGGTATTCCAATTGAAATCGCTTTCCAGTACAATGCTGGTTACAGCGAGAACTTGCACAGTTATGTGAATAATATTAACACCATAGAAGGGGGAACCCACGTGGCTGGTTTTAGAAGAGGTTTAACCAGAACTTTAAAAAGCTATGCTGATAAAGAAGGTTTATTAAAAAACTTAAAATTTGAAATCAGTGGGGATGACTTTAGAGAAGGTTTAACAGGGGTTATTTCTGTTAAAGTAGCAGAGCCTCAATTCGAAGGACAAACCAAAACCAAATTGGGTAACAATGAGGTAATGGGTGCGGTTGATGTATGTGTGGGTGAAATTTTAGGCAATTACCTAGAAGAAAATCCTAAAGATGCTAAAGCCATTGTGAACAAGGTGATTTTGGCGGCTACTGCAAGACATGCTGCCAGAAAAGCCCGCGAAATGGTGCAAAGAAAAGGCGCTATGAGTGGCATGGGTTTGCCTGGTAAATTGAGTGATTGCTCTAGTACAGATCCTTCTAAATGTGAAATCTATTTGGTTGAGGGAGACTCTGCAGGTGGTACAGCAAAACAAGGTCGTGATAGAGATTTTCAAGCGATCATGCCATTAAGAGGTAAAATCTTGAACGTAGAAAAAGCCATGGAACATAAGATCTATGAGAACGAAGAGATCAGAAACATGTTCACTGCCTTAGGCGTTAAAATTGGAACAGAGACCGACGATAAAGAGTTGAATATTGAGAAATTAAGATACCACAAAATCATCATCATGACCGATGCTGACGTTGACGGATCTCACATTCGTACCTTGATTTTGACTTTGTTCTACAGATACATGAAGAAATTGATTGAGAATGGCTACGTATACATTGCAACACCGCCTTTGTACCAAGTTAAGAAAGGCAATACCAGCAAATATTGTTGGAATGAAGAGCAAAGAGAGCAAGCCGTCGTAGAAATAGCAAAAGGCTCTAATCCTGATACCGTTCACGTACAACGATACAAAGGTTTGGGTGAAATGAACTTTGAACAATTATGGGAAACCACCATGGATCCTAGCAGACGGACATTGAAAAAAGTAACCCTTGACAGTGCTGCAGAAGCTGATCATACTTTCAGTATGTTAATGGGTGATGAGGTGCCGCCTCGAAGAGAGTTCATTGAAAAGAACGCTAAATACGCTAACATCGACATTTAATATTCAAGGGGCGAAAGCCCCTTTTTTATTTTCAGCTAATGTGCGGCTTTTTTGTGGATTTGATTGACAAGTACACTTAAAAAAAACCTATTTTTGCGACAAGTTTAACATGCAGGAAAAAATTTTAATTTTAGATTTCGGCTCTCAATACACGCAATTGATTGCCAGACGTGTAAGAGAACTGAATGTGTATTGCGAAATACATCCTTACAACCATATTGGAACAATCGGTTCAGACATTAAAGGGGTAATTTTAAGTGGAAGTCCTGCCTCGGTAAGAGATCCAGAATGTCCTAAAATAGATTTGAGTCCTTTTATTGGTCAATTGCCAGTGTTGGGTGTATGTTATGGTGCTCAATACATTGCTCAAGTTATGGGTGGAACAGTTGCTGCTTCAAACCATAGAGAATATGGCAGAGCCATGTTGAACATTCAAAATGAAAGCCAATTGTTGAAAGGGTTAAGCTCTCCAACTCAAATGTGGATGAGCCATGCTGATACCATTACTGTTTTGCCACCTAATGCTGAGTTGTTAGCTGGTACAGACAGCATTGCCCATGCGGCCTATCGCTTAACCGATTCAGAAACCTATTGCATACAATTCCATCCTGAAGTGACCCATTCTACAGAAGGCTTATCTTTATTGAAGAATTTTGTGGTTGATATTTGTGGTTGCACTCAAGATTGGACTCCTGATAATTTCATTCATGAAACCGTTGAGGCCTTAAAAACTCAAATCGGCAATGATCAGGTTATTCTTGGTTTATCAGGTGGAGTCGATAGCAGTGTAGCTGCAGCTTTGTTAAACAAAGCCATCGGTAAGCAATTGTATTGTATCTTCATTGACAATGGTTTGCTCAGAAAGAACGAATTCGAACAGGTATTAGAAGCCTATAAGCAAATGGATTTGAATGTGATTGGGGTTGATGCTTCTAAACAGTTTTATGCTGCCTTAGAAGGTTTGAAAGATCCTGAAGCTAAACGCAAAGCCATAGGCAGAGTGTTTGTTGAGGTATTCGAACAAGAATCACATAAAATAGAGGGCGCAAAGTGGTTGGCTCAAGGCACTATTTATCCGGATGTGATTGAATCCGTTTCAGTTAAAGGCCCTTCAGCAACCATTAAATCACACCACAATGTGGGTGGTTTGCCTGAGAAAATGAAACTTAAAATTGTTGAACCATTGAGGTCTTTATTCAAAGATGAAGTAAGACGCGTTGGTGCAGCTTTAGGTTTGCCAAAAGATATATTAGACCGTCATCCTTTTCCAGGTCCAGGTTTAGCGATCCGCATCATCGACAGCATAACTGAAGAAAAAGTAAGCATTTTACAAGAGGCTGATGCCATTTACATCGATACTTTAAAAGCTACTGGTTGGTACAATAAAATTTGGCAGGCAGGGGCTATTTTCTTGCCGGTGCAAAGCGTGGGTGTTATGGGAGATGAACGCACCTACGAATATGTGATTGCATTAAGAGCTGTTGCTTCTGTCGATGGCATGACTGCTGACTGGGTGCATATTCCATATGAAATTCTTGCTGATATTAGCAATAAAATCATTAATCGCGTAAAAGGGATTAACAGAGTAGTATACGACATTAGCTCTAAGCCTCCTGCAACCATAGAATGGGAATAATTTAATGATAAAGAAAGCCATTATTTGTTCACTGATACTGTTGTTTGCGCTTGAGCAAGCAAAGGCCAATGCGGTTAAAGCTTTGCCTTTTGAAAAGGAGTACCGTGTGGCTTTAATGTTGCCATTTTGTTTGGGTAATCCTGACAAATGGAAGGTGAGAGATATCATGGCAGATTATTATGAAGGGGTTGAAATGGCTGTTGCTGCAATGGAGGCCCAAGGGCTTAAAATGCAATTGACGGTTTTAGATACCAAACAAGATAGTTTAGAGGTGATTCGTTTATTGAAGGAAACACCAGACTTAGCCCAATACGATTTAATCATAGGACCTGTATACGATAATGAGTTGTTTGAGGTAGAGAAATTTTGTTCGGTTTACAATATTCCTTTGGTATCACCATTAAGACCTTACAAGAAAACACTCAATACAGAGTTCCCTTTGATCAATTGCTCTGCTACCGATAGCATGCAAATGTATTACAATGGTCAAATGGTAGCCAATGCTTTTAAAAACTTTCAAGTGGTTTTGGTCGATGATCAAGTTAAAGCCAGTAAAACTTATGCGGCCAAACAATTTAAATTGGGCTATGAGTCCATCTTAAATAAGCCTTGTACAGTAGTGGATGGTAAAGTCACAACTGTGGCTTCAGTATGGAATAAAAAAGATTCTGTGTTGGCGTTTTTTCCAAATAAATCTTCTTCAAGTTGCAATTTAGCCATTGGTTTGTCTGCTAGCTTGCCAGTCATCGCATTGGGCCCAGCAGAGTGGTTGGCTATAGATAGAATGAATTATGGCAGCCTGAATGGATTGTATTTTTACGATACTTACAGCGTGCCTTATAACGATACCACTTACAAGCAATTTCGCAAACAATACCGTTTGAAATACGGCGGAGACCCTGAGCGTTATACCTTTATTGGCTATGATCAATTTGTGTTTTTTAGTACAGCCTTAATGGCCTTTGATACGCGATTTATTGATCAAGTTTTAAATAAATCTTTCCGTTCAACCCATCGCAATTTTCAATTTGTGAAGCGCGGAAATGTGTATGAAAATGCAGGAACAAATTTGTTCTACTACCAAGACTATAATTTATACAAAGCACTTTGGAGGTATTGAAACCATTTCGATTAAAGGTGGTTCAATCCATTTTGGAAGGCTATGATCATCAAAAGGCTTTTCATTTGTATTTTGCCCATTTGTGCCAACAAAATAGAAACTGGGGCAGCAAAGACCGCAAGATATACAAAGCTATATGTTATGCCTATTTTAGATTGGGTCATTTAGTGTCTACATGTTCTATTGAGGAAGGCATTCAAATGGCTGTAAAGGGAATGAATGATGGTTTTGCTGATGTGAACAAAGCCGCAATTTTCCCATACATAGAACATTGTACAGATCAGTTAGCAGATATTCATTGGTTCGATTGTTTATTGCAACAAAAACCAGTGTATTTATGTGTTCATCCTAAACACTTAGCTTCAGTGAAGCAGTTCATTCAAAACAATGGTTTACTAATTGTATACGAAGACGCTAATTGTATAGGATTGGCCCCTAATACGGCTTGCGATGAAATCATTCAAAGGGGATGGGCATGGGTAATGGATAAAGCTTCTCAAGCTATTGCCGCGCAAGTTGAAATCCATGACAACGATGCTGTTTGGGATGCTTGTTCCGGAGCAGGAGGTAAAGCACTTTATTTGAGCGCATTTAAGTCAGGCCCTTTCCATTTGACTTGTAGCGACAAGCGTTTATCTATTTTGGATAACCTTAAAGAGCGTTTTAAAACATTGCAATTTCAGCAACCTAAGGTTGAGTTGGCAGATTTGACCCAAGGGTTTCAATTGCCAAATTTATACGATGTGATTGTTTTGGATGTGCCTTGTACTGGTAGTGGTACATGGGGTAGAACACCAGAACACATCGCTCATTTTGATTTACAAAGTATTCAATCATATCAGGTTTTGCAGCAGAATATTTTTGCAGAGGTGATCAAACACCTTCAACCTAACGGGCGTTTGTATTATATGACTTGTTCTGTGTTTAAAGCAGAGAATGAAGACAATGTGGCTTATTGGAGTAAGCATTACGATTTGAAAGTGCAACAGTCCAATTATGCCTTCGATGAAAAGGGTTTGTCTGATGTGCTCTTTTGCGCAGAGTTGACTAGATAATCTTATATTTGTTGATATGTGTGGCCTAGCAGGGATATATGGCAAAATCAACAATGAACATTTGTTGTCTTTGCAAAAGATGTCTGTAGCCATTCAACACAGAGGGCCTGATGCTGAAGGTACATTTTCAGATGCACAGGTTGCTTTGGCGCATAGGCGTTTGTCTATCATTGATCTGAGTGATAATGCCAATCAGCCATTTAAGGTGGCAGATTTGCCTTATGTACTGGTTTTTAATGGTGAAATTTACAATTACAAGGCTTTAAAAGCCGCATTAGGGACGTCGTTTCAAACAGATTCTGATACAGAAGTTTTGTTGCGCGCTTTTCATGCTTGGGGCCCTGATTGTGTTAAGCAGCTTCAAGGGATGTTTGCTTTTGCGATTTACAATACCGATACCCATGAATTGTTTGTTGCAAGAGATCCTTTGGGGATTAAACCTTTTTATTATTGTTATTGCAATGGGCTTTTTGTGTTTGCCTCAGAAATGAGAGCCCTTTTGAAGAGTCATTTGTTTGAACCGCGTTTGCAGTCTCAAGCATTGCATAGTTTTTTAAGGTATGGTTTTGTGCCAGAGCCTTATACGTTTATAGAGGGGCTGATGCAATTGCCTGCTGCTCATGCAGGTTTTGTAAAGGCGGCTGAGATTGAGCTTAAGGCTTATTGGACGGTTGATGTCAATCAAGTACAAACACAAACAGAATTGTCTGATCTTAAGACCTTGTTGGCGTCTGCAGTTAAAAAACGCATGGTGGCAGATGTGCCCGTTGCGGCCTTTTTATCAGGTGGTATTGACTCGTCGGCAGTGGTGTCTTTAATGAGCACGGATGCGGAGGCTAAGATTTCAACCTATACGGTGGCTTTAGATGAGCAGTCATTGAATGAAGCGGAATACGCTCAAACAGTGGCAGATATTTACCATACAGAGCATCATTGTTTAAGGCTAAAAGCCCAAGCGGTTTTAAAGGTGTTTGATGGTTTTTTTGATGCCATGGATGCGCCCACGGTTGATGGTATGAACGTGTATTTGATTACTCAACAAGTAGCGCAAAAGGGGGTTAAAGTTGTGATGTCTGGGGTAGGAGGTGATGAGTTGTTTGCAGGTTATCCTGGTTTTAAACAATGGCATAAGCTTAAACCTTGGCGTAAGGTCTTAAGTGTTTTAGGGTTTAAGTATTGTTTAAAGGCTTTGATGAAATTGTCTCAGCATAAAGTCTTGTTGCAATTGCATACCTGGTTGACTCAACCTGATGCCCCTTCCTTGAATGCCTTTTATGCGGCCAAACGCAGTTTGTTTACAGAGCAGTTTTTAGCAGCGATATTGTTACAGCCTGTTGGTCCTTTTGCCCTCAATACTAAAGGCTTAAATGAGTCTGAAAGTGCAGTGTCTGACTACAGTTTATTAGAGTTGAATAATTACACAAGAGAGGTCTTGCTTAAAGATATGGATCAGATGGGCATGGCCTTTGGCGTTGAATTAAGGGAGCCATTGTTAGACCTTCAATTATTGGAGCGTGTTTTAAAGACTTCAGATAATACCAAACTAAAGGGCGATACCAATAAACCCTTATTGGTAAAAGCCATGGGCGATTTTATGCCTATGTCATTGATCAAAAGGCCTAAAAAAGGTTTTACTTTAGATTGGGACCAATGGCTGCGCAATGATTTAAAACCTTTGATGGATGAAGCCGTTAAGGCATTGTCACAGACCCATTTGTTTAACCCCAAAGCCTTAGAGGCGCTTCAGCAGAAATACCAGGCAAAACACCCTTCAGTGAACTGGGTACAAGTATGGTCTTTAGTGGTCCTTCACCAATGGTTTAAACGCCACTTGCCAGAGTTATTTAGTCATTAAATACAGGCTTTTGTTGAGGTTTTGGCTTTTAATTCTCAATTCAATTACTTGACCTGCTGGAGTTGATTTCGATATAGCGTCCTTAGCTATACTCATGGTTCTGATTGATTTTGTAGAAGTTGGCTCAAAGTCAATTTGGCGAAACGGTTTAGGGTAGTTTAATTGAAATAATTCAACGGTTATTGCATCATTGTTGTTGTCCGCGATAAATTGGATGTCATAAGTATTAGCGGTCTGGTTGTCAATTAAAATTGGGCTGAATTGTTTGAACGCATCAGCTTGAGGTAAGCCTTTTGAATACATGGAATTGTTCATGTAAACCGCTGTGTCTTTATTCAATATCCTTGTGTTCTTTTGTAAGGTTAATAGCGGTGCGTTGATGGTATTTGAAAACCATTGGTAGGCAAGTGTTGATTTTTGAACAATTAAACTTTTGCTTTTTCCGTAAGTGAATATCGAATCAATTTGATTGGAAACTTCAACTATTCTTAGCGTGTTGAGAAAGGTGTCTTTGTTCAGGATTAACGTGCCATAGCCATCAATCTTTTTTTGTGTATTGATGTCATTTGAAAAAGTGTATTTGCAAAAATCCTGTATTTTATAATCTTTTGATTGAAATGAATCACCATACTGCAATGGGTATTGAAGCACTATAGCTGGTGATTTATATTTTGAATATTCGCCATTGTTCTTATCTGCATTATAGCCCATTTGCCCTAATTCATAATAGCCACTTGAGTCAAATTTGAAATAGTTGAACAATAGAAAATCACTACTCATTGCTAAATTAGCTTCAGGAAAATACTGATAATATGGCGTTTGTTTTACGTCGATATAATGGAGTTCAAAACTATCTAATGAATTTATGTTTTGAAAGTTCCAAATACAATTTGGGCCTGATGCCCCAAATTGGAAATACAGTGAATCCAAACTCAAAAATTGATGACAAACTGTATTTGGTTTTATTGAAGAGATTGTGGTTTGAGCTTTGATAGTTAAGCCTGACACGAATAATATTAAAATTATAAATTTTTTGTATACAATTGGCATACTACAATAATACAAATTTTAACTAATTAGTCATATTATGATTACATTTTAAATGTTGATGAACTATGAACAGATAACGCAATGCATCAATGTCAAATTAATGTCTTATATTTGGTTGAATATAGATTTATGTTTAAGCTAATTGGTTTAATTTCGTTTTTGTTTGTTGTTCAATGTCATGCACAAGTTTTGACTTTAACTGATGATTTTGAGTCCAAACGAAATGTGCCAAATTGGATAGGAGACAATTGCATAATTGATACTTGTGTGAGCAATCCTTTGCTGAAGTTGCCTAATAATTCAACTAAGGTTTTAAGGTATACAGACATTGGGGGGCAATATGCCAATCTTAGAATCAATGCAGGATTTAATTTTAACTTAGAAACCAGTAGTGTGTTTACTTTCAAGTTGTATGTGCCATCAAATAGTATAACAGGGAGTCAAAGCAATCAAGTCTCCTTAAAATTGCAAAATGGCAATCTAGGAGCTCCTTGGTCTAATCAATGTGAAATTATAAAACCAATACTTTTAGATGAATGGCAGATCTTACAATTTGATTTTAGTAAGGATACTTTCATTAATTTGGATCCTAATTCGCCTCATCCTTTAAAGCGATTTGATTTCAATCGAATTGTTATACAAGTGAATGGGGAAAACAATAATGCTTTGGTAACGGCTTACTTAGATGATTTTAATTACCAAGGCAATCAATCTATTTATAGTGCCTTAGTTTGGAGCGATGAATTCAATGGCAATGGAATGATTGATACGGCTAAATGGCATCATCAAGTTAAATTACCTAATGGCAATTCATGGTTCAATGGCGAGCTACAACACTATACGAATAGATTGACAAATTCTAGTCAAAGTGGCGGGGTTTTAACACTTACAGCTAAA
>JBIPPH010000105.1:0-3638 GCA_044368575.1 Bacteroidia bacterium | reverse complement strand
AAATGGAGACTCACAAAAGAAGATGAGGAAACTATTTTACGAATCACAAATAAAATTGTAGTATAATGATACAACCAAAAGAGAGTAAAACAAATTCACATTTTTACATTTCATTGTTTAAAAGTGTATTGAGAATCGGAGCATGTTATTTCTTATTTAATGAACAATTTGGTAACACTGCAATACTATTAGGATTGGCTGAAGTATTGGGAATAGCTGAAGAAATATTTTAACATATGATGTATAGTAGTCAAATACCTATGGAAATCTTAGTAGGGATGCCAATAGGTTTAGAATTAATCTTTTTAAACTAAATATTATGGGAGTAGATATATCAGGCAAAAAGCCTAAAACGGAAGCAGGAGATTACTTCTCTTCAAATTGGTGGGGATGGAGGCCCATTCTCGCACTATCCGAATCGGCTATGTTAAGTAGTAAGTTGGATTATGATACATCGTATTGGGGTTCAAACGATGGTAAAGGATTGAGGACACAAAAGCAATGTGATAAGTTAGCAGATGCATTGGAGTTGCTTATATCCAATAACTATAATGAATATCTTACATCGGATACCGATAGAATTTATATTGTTATGGGTAGTTGGTGTGAAGCTGGTACTGGCAAATTCATTGGTTCTGAAAAAGAGCATTCTCTAAATCAACAATATGAATATGGGGATATTCTTTATAGCCCAATTGTATCCGAAGATGGTATATTGGTTGAATCATCTTACAGTACTTCATTAGGTAGATTAAAAGAGTGGATAACATTCCTTCGTAATTGTGGAGGATTTTCTATTTGGTAAATTAAAAATAAAATCGTATATTAACATTATGGAAAAATTGAGTAAATACAAAAAACAAATCTTCGGATTCATAACAATATTTTTGTTATTGGAATTTGGAGTGTATCCGTGTCTAACGGCAGCTGATACGTTCGCTAATATCATCGGAGCAATAGCATTACTATTGTTAGTTATTTGGGGTGGTATAGAATTATACACTTATGTAACCGTCGATAAAGGTGGTTTAATAGATAAGGTGGAATTAGAAGAAGCTGCTAAGATGGTAGCCAAACCTAAAGTAAAACGTAAACCAAAGGTGACTAAATCGGAATATCCTTTACCACCTCATAGTACAACTATAAACAAATCTAAAACTAAAAAAACAAAATAATATGGCATATGACATTAATGATGCTTGGGCACAAAGACAAGCTGAAATCGAAAGAGAAAGAGAACAATTAAAATTACAACAACAATTAAAATACAAAATAATGACAAAGTTAATATTGGGTAGTATCGTAGGATTATTTTTAATGATTTTTTTATTAAAATCGTGTGAACGAATTGATGCAGGACACGTAGGCGTTAAAGTGAATCTTTATGGTGATAATAAAGGTGTAAGTGATGTGACTGAAGTAACTGGTATGGTATTTTTTAATCCAATTACACATAGTATTTATGAGTTCCCAACGTTTATTCAACACAAAGAATATACAGGTGATAATTCATTCGTAGTAAATAGTAAAGATGGTAGTGAGTTTCACGTAGCACCTATCATTAACTATTCAGTTCAGAGAGAGAAAGTTCCATCTATCTTCGCTAAATATCGTAGAAGTTTAGAACAAATTGAAGAAGGATTCCTAAAGACGGCTGTGTTCGATGCATTTCGATTAGCAACTAACGTATATACCGCTGATGAATTGATTAGTAATAGACAGAAATTTGAAATAGAAGTTCGTAGAATTTTAGAATCACAATTATTAAAAGAAGGATTTGTAGTTAATCAATTCACATCTAACTTAGTATATCCTGAAACATTCAAAACCGCAATTGAAGCTAAGAACAACGCAGTTCAATCGGCATTGATGGCTGAGAATAAAGTAAAGCAAGCAGAAGCTGAAGCTAAGATTAAAGTAGCAACTGCAGAAGGTAATGCACAGGCGATGTTGACATCCGCTAAAGCTGAAGCTGAGGCAAATAGTTTAAAACAAAAAACAATTACTCCAATGTTATTACAATTGGAGTACATTAATAAATGGGATGGTAAGTTGCCAGTTTATGGTGAAGTACCTCAATTGTTCAGAAATATTCAGAAATAATATGAAAACATTCAAAGATTTAGAATTTAAACCTCACCCAAATCATATGGGTGGGGTTCAAGCTATCGCCCAATTTGATAATGGATTTGGTGCCAGTGTAGTTCAGACTCCTTATACCTATGGAGGTGATAAAGGATTGTATGAATTGGCTGTGTTAGATAATGAAGGACACCTAACATACGCTACGTCCGTAACGAATGATGTGATTGGTTATTTAAGACCAGAAGATGTAACCGATGTTTTAATTAAAATACAACAATTATGAAAGAGTTTATAGCAAAATATCAAAAGGCAATCGTTGGAACGGGCGCCGTAGCAGTTTTAGTAGTATGTTATTTCCAACAAAAGGAATTAAGTAGATTAAGAGCTGAGCAAAAAGTTGAAGTTTTAGTAGGTGGTGATATTCAAAAAGCTCAAACAATTGATTCTTTAATGAATGTATTGGATTCAGTTCGTGCTGAAAATCTACCATTACAAATAGAAAATGCTAGATACGAAATGACATTGGAATTGTTAAGAGAGAAAGATAAAAAAGCAGCTGATTTATTTGAGTTAATTAAAACTACACAAACTGAATAATATGAAAAAGCAATCATATGAAAAGCTAATACTATTTGTAGTTTATTTGGCTTTACTATTGTGTATTACTTTCTTCTCATCTTGCAGTAAAGATGATTTGTTTCCGAATAAAAATATTGAAATGAATATAGATACCCGTTTACCAATGGATGTGAATGGGTACTCTCATTTTAAATTGTATTCAACAACAACTCAAAACATCCATACAATATCAGGTTCAATTACTACGAATGGTAGAGTGCCAGATAATCCGAGAGAGAAAGTAGAATGGGAAAGTTCACACTATTGGACACTGAAAAGGGGGGAATCAATTGGAACTATATATCGTAGGACATGGAGAGGGTTAGGTTGGCAAATTGTGGATAGTATTAAGGTAGTTAATCTTAAAACTGCTCAAGTACCCACAATCAACCCCGTATGTTATAATTCATCCGATGGCAGTATCAATACGGTAATCGCACCGATGTATAATATGAAGGGAGATACCCTAACCATCATAGCCAAATCAAATGGTGTAACAAAAATAGCTAAGATAGTTCTTGATTAATTGGAAATTTTTTTGTATATTTACAAAGTAAAACAATTTAATCCTTAAACTTATGATAAACTGGTTAAAAGACAAACTAAATCCGAAGTACAAATTCAATGAGAAAGAACAACTCATAATGGATATTGTAACAAATCTATGTAAGCAATCTGATACCGATATTAAAATGGCGCCAATAAGTGGGCGATATTTTTTGGTAAACAAACGATTGGAATATTGGTTACGAATTGGCGATGATGGTATAACTATTACCAATCATAAATTTACATATAGTAATATGTCACCTCAACAATTCCAAAGTATTGTAATTGGTGTAGTAGAAAATGCTATTGAAGAAAGTAGAACTGAATTCGAACTGGCTGTGTTTCAAAACGAAGTTGAATTATTAGAAAATATTATTACTAACATT
>JBIPPH010000083.1:0-3645 GCA_044368575.1 Bacteroidia bacterium | reverse complement strand
CTTTTAATGGCGAACTGTCTGAAACAGATACCGAAAGCAATTGGGGCTTGTTTTGGTTAGCTTTTTTATCAGGGCTAGCGGGCTTGTTAACGCCTTGTGTGTTTCCTATGATTCCTATGACGGTTTCTTTCTTTTTAAAAGACAAAAAAAGCCAAAGCAAAGCCATTATGAACGGCTTGTTTTTTGGCGTTTCTATTATTGGAATATATGTCATTATAGGCACTTTAACTGCCTTCGCCTTTGGCGCAGATGCAGGTAATTTTATATCTACGCATTGGATCCCAAATATTCTATTCTTCATCATCTTTTTGATTTTTGCGTTCAGCTTCTTCGGGGCATTTGAAATCGTATTGCCTACTGCACTTACCAATAAGGTGGATAGAGAGGCAGATAAAGGCGGTTTGTATGGTATCTTTTTCATGGCATTAACCCTTGCAATTGTATCCTTTTCATGTACAGGACCTATTGTTGGATCGGTTTTAGTACAAAGTGCTGGCGGTGAATTTTCAAGACCCATCATTGCCATGCTTGGTTTTGGTTTTGCTTTTGCCTTGCCATTTTCATTGTTTGCGATTTTTCCAAATTGGTTGAGCAATTTACCTAAATCTGGCGGTTGGTTAAACAGTGTTAAAGTGGTGTTCGGATTTGTAGAATTGGCCCTATCACTTAAGTTTTTAAGTATAGTAGATCAAACCTATCATTGGCATATACTTGATAGAGAGGTATACTTAAGTTTATGGATCATCATATTTGGATTGATGGGTTTATACCTTTTGGGCAAATTGAAATTTTCTCACGACAGCGATATGCCCTACCTGAAGGTGCCAAGATTACTATTAGCAACCATCACTTTGAGTTTTGTGATGTATATGATACCGGGTTTGTGGGGTGCGCCTTTGAAAGCACTTTCTGGATACTTGCCACCAATGAGCACTCAAGATTTTGATATCAATCGCAGTATAAGAGAAGCTCAAGGTATTCAAGGGAATATGTGCAAAAAACCTAACTACAGCCAAGACTTCCACATTGCGCATGGCTTAACAGGTTACTATGATTATGATGAAGCGGTTGAGTGTGCTAAGTCGTTGAAAAAGCCATTATTCATTGATTTTACTGGTCATGGTTGCGTAAATTGCAGAAAGATGGAAGAAATGGTTTGGAGTGATCCAAGGGTATTGAAATTATTGAGAGAGGAATATATAATCGCCTCTTTGTATGTTGATGATAAAAAGGTTCAATTACCAGCAAATGAATGGTTTACCGGCAAATACAGCAAACGACTTATCAAAACCTTAGGGCATAAAAACACAGAAATTGAAATCTGTTATTTTGGTAAAAATTCTCAGCCTTTGTATTGTTTGTTAGATGGCAAAGAAGATTTACTTCAAACACCCGTGGGAAGCGAGATCAATCATAAACAATTTGATACTGAAGAATTTTTAAAATTCTTAGAGAATGGATTATCAGAATTTAAAAAGAAAAACAAATGAGTATTCAATCACATTTTGAAGAAGCGCAGGCCATTTTAAGCCAATTTTTAAGTCAGCAGTCAAACTTTGAGCAGCTTGAAAAAGCAGGAGAAGCCATGGTGAATGCTTTAAAACAAAACCATAAAATCATTAGCTGTGGCAATGGCGGTAGCATGTGTGATGCCATGCACTTTGCAGAAGAATTGAGTGGACGTTATAGAAATGATAGACCAGCCTTGGCTGCCATATCAATTTCAGATCCTAGCCATATGTCTTGCGTAGGCAATGATTATGGTTATGACTTTGTTTTTTCGAGGTATTTAGAAGCCGTTGGTCAAAGCGGCGACGTTTTATTGGCTATAAGCAGCAGCGGTAATTCAAAGAATATTTTAAAGGCCATTGAAGTAGCCAAAACAAAAGGCATTACCGTTGTTGGTTTAACCGGAAAAGACGGTGGTAAAATGGCTGAAATGTGTGATATAGAAATCAGAGCACCTTTCTCTAACTATGCCGATAGAGCTCAAGAAATACACATCAAATGTATTCACAGCTTAATTGATTACATCGAACAACATATTTAAGCTTAACGCACCACAATTATCTTTTTAGGATGGTGTCGTTTAGCAAAGCGATGATGCCTATGATTGTTGCGATACTGCATACGCTTGTATTGCCTTGCAGTTACCTTTTGCCCATTGGGTAATACGATGATTTCTTTATGCCTAACAAATGAAGACATAAAGATCAATAATGCGATTAAAATTAACTTATTCATGAGCTTGACTTTAATTCAAAAACGATTGTTTTCGACATTTATTGTCAAGCTCACAAAAAGCCGTCAATAATTATTGATATTCTGGATCTAATTCTTCATCAGTAACTGACTTTTCTTCATCAGTATTAATCTCATCAGAAGTCTCATTTACTTCCTCTTCTTGCTTAGAAGATTTCTTTTTCTTTGATTTGCTCGATTCCTTTTTTTCCTTAGAGTTATCTTCTGACAAAGAGCCTTTATTTAAGATGATTTCTTTGTATTCTTCGCGTTTCTTATTCCAATACAAATCATAAAACTCACTTTCCCACATAGTACCTTTACCTTCATAAACTTCGTGTAATGGATGATTCAATTGATTGGCTAAAACCAGTGAGCGATCAAAGTTCTTTTCATTAATATAAATTCGTACCGAATCCTCTATTTTTTCTAAATCAGCATTAATCTGCACGGCATTTTGTTTTTGGTTTTCGCCATCAATCATAAAATAGGCTCCAAGACCAACTAAAAAGATTACAGATACAACTGCAATTATACCGTTTTGGAACTCCACTAAAAACGCCTGAAAGTTCTTACCCTCACGTCTTAATTGATCTGCTCTTTGTTTTCTTGCTGCTGCTTCTTTAGCTTCTTGTTCAGCGCGCTGTTTATCAGCTTCCATTTCGGCTCTTATTGCACTCGCAGACTTACCACTACTCGAATTATCTGAATAATTACCATTTTCAATATCTCTTGCTATAGCATCTCTTTTGGCTTTGCTGGCGGCTAAACGTGCTTCTTTTTCCGCATTATACTTATCCATGAATTTATCATTGGATGTTTTAAAATTTGGGTTAGCTTTTTTATTCACGTACTCATTTTTGCATTTGTTAGAGCAGAAATAAATGGATTGATCTAAAGCTTTATCATAAAATGATTCTGATTTGTTGTGATAGCTATCACACATTGGGCAATAAGGTGTTTGAGACATAATTAATTATTTATATGGTAGTTGCTCACAAAGATTAAAAAATATTTGAATTAAACAAGATTAATTAAAATTTAAATAATTATGCTCCAAAATCTGATTATGAGTACAGCTATCAATTAGGGTTTTCTGGCTTCAAACTACAAACTATTTTTGAATCACAATGATGGTCAAGACGCAAGGCTCTGCAGTGTATGGAATCAATGCCCACACCATTACCATAGAAGTAAATGTAACACCTGATGGCGCTAAGTTTTTCTTGGTAGGTTTACCGGATAATGCGGTGAAAGAAAGTTGGACTCGTATTACTACTGCGTTTAAAAACAATGGCTACCAATTTCCGAGAAAAAAAGTAGTGGTTAATATGGCTCCTGCCGACATTAAAAAAGAAGGCAGTGCTTACGATTTAGCTATAGCTATTGGCGTTTTAGCGGCAG
>JBIPPH010000082.1:0-3730 GCA_044368575.1 Bacteroidia bacterium | reverse complement strand
ATCAAAGTATGTTGAAGGCAAAACTGCAGTGCACGAGGCTGGTCATTATTTTGGAATGAGACATGTTTGGGGTGATGGTACAACAACTACAGGTTGCTCAGTAGACGACGGCATTTTTGACACCCCAAATGCTAGGCAAGCTAATTCTAGTTGTACAGGTCAAAATACTTGCATAGATGCCAGCAATGACAAGCCTGACCAAACTGAAAACTATATGGATTATGCTTTAGATGGTTGTGCCGCTATGTATACCAAAGAGCAAGCGTTCATGATGCAATATGTTTTGACGAAACTGAGAAGCCAATTATCGAAACCATTTATAGTGACTGACACTATTGCAGACCCTAAAACCATAAAGGAAGGTTATGTTATTTATCCTAACCCATCTGTTAACAATAAAGATTTAACCGTTGAAATTGGCACTAAAATCAGAGCCAATTATACCGTTTGTATCATTGATTTAAACGGTAAAACAGTACTTGAGAAACAAGTCCCTACAAACACTAGTAAAACAATTGCTGTTTCAGGGCTTGCTCAGGGTTTATACACCATTATTATAAGAGATCAAAATGGTGATATTGTTCACAGACAATTGCATTTGTTTATTGAATAAATGCTTAAAGATTGGATCAAGTCTAATGCTTTAATTGCCTTTTTTGTAGTCTTTACTGGCTATTTCTTATACCAATTGTATTCGGTTCAAACCCGTTACAACCGCATCGAAAAGGTTATTAATGAAGATGCTTGGGGGTATTATATCATTGCCCCTGCTCTATTTGAATTCAATGACCCCAATTTTAATTTCATTGATACCACATTCAAGAAAAACAACAATAGTCAGTACTTCCCTCCTGTCGTTAATACCCTTGAAAATGGTCAAACTGTTTGTAAATATTACTCAGGTGTAGCTCTGTTGCAAACCCCTTTTTATTGGATAGATCGGTGTTTATTCCCTAAAGATCATTTTCAATCCGGCTTAAGCTTTCACCGGCAAATGAGCATTTTAATTTCAAGTATAACCTACTTACTTCTAGCTTGTGGTTTATTAATGATCATTCTCAAGCGCATGGGTATACTTCCTATATGGAACATGCTTTTATGCTCTGCGGTGCTTTTTGGCAGTAACTTGCTCAGCTATGCTACTTATGATGCGGCCTACAGCCATGTGTACTCCTTTTTCGCCATAATGCTCTTACTCAAGTGCATGCAAGACATCAACTTAAAAGGCATTAAGCATTTAAGCTTATTTAAACTTGGACTTTCCTTAGGTCTAGTGATTATTATACGGCCCGTAAACGCCCTTGCCGGTTTGGCTTTATTGGGTTTTATCAACCATAATTTATGGCCGGCATATAAACAACATTGGTTAAAACACAGCTTATATGCGTGCTTAGGTATAGGATTAATGATCAGCATTCAATGCAGTCTATGGTATTGGCAAACTGGCAAGTGGTTGGTGTATCCATACGGACAAGAAAAATTAAATTTACTTGAGCCGCATGTATTTGAATTTGTATTCGGCTACAATTGTGGCTGGGCCCTTTACACCCCTCTACCCTTTGTGTTATTATGCTTGAGTTTGGTCTGTTTTGGACTTCAAAAACAATGGCTTAAAATGCTATTAATAGGTGGCAGCTCCTATTTGGTTTTACATGTTTTATCCAGTTGGTATTATTTACATTATGGTTGCACAGTAGGCTGCAGACCAATCACAGAATTTTACGGGTTAATTGCCTTGGCTTTTGCATGGAGCATCAAGGCATGGCAAACACGTGGCATGATTAAAACGATTGGTACAGGGATAGTGATGCTGGGATTATATTTCAATAACATCATATTGTTCCAATTTTATGAGCAAATCATTAATTGGTGTGAAATGGACCAAAAAAGATACCATATGGTATGGATGAAAACCCATGAGGCCTATAAGTATGCGAGTTCCCCTTTTTGGAATTTTGAAGCCTTACATCCAAGCGCTCAGCATCAAACCATTAAACAATCTGTAACTTTAAACATTAACGCTCAAAAGCCATCAGACAATACAGACATCATGCTGCCACCACTTCAACAAAAAGATTCAGCAGTATTGTACACCTTATTTTTGAACAGCAAAGCACTCAACCAATACGATGATGCCTACTTGAGGCTTTTACTGACTGACAATGGCAACTATGTAGACTTGTTGCATTTATTATTGATTAGAAAAGTCAACCCAAGCCCTCAAGCCCAAGCATTCATTTATCAATTTCACTGTAGTAAAACCGCCCTTCAACCCAAGCTTCAAATCAACTTAGAATCCGTTGATCAAAAAGCAGAAACCACTGTTCATTTAGATTCTATTTGGGTTCAAAACATTATAAAACCATGAAACCATTTAAAACCATATTGCCCAAAGTATTTGCAGGATTGGTTTTAGCCTGGGGCATTGGTTTGCACATCAATCAAATCAGTGCATTACCCATTGTACAATGGGATGAATCACGCCTTGCTATCAATGCGGTTGAAATGGCCTCCAATGGCAATATAATCGTAACAAGCTTCAATAATAGCCCTGACTTATACAACACCAAACCACCTTTGATGATTTGGCTGCAAGCCTTATCTGTAAAGGCTTTTGGCATCAATGAAAGCAGCATTCGTTTACCGTCTATTTTTGCGGGGATAGCCTGTATAGTGTTATTAATGCATTACACCTACAGACAATCAAAATCATTGTGGACTGCGAGTTTGGCTGGCCTGATTCTAATTTGCAGCAATGGCTTTATTCAATTACATGGCAGTTTAACCGGCGATTACGACGCCTTGCTTACATTGTTTTTGTTTTTAACTTTCATGCATTGGCATTTATGGTTAAGCCATCAAAACAAAAAACATTGTTGGTATATGACACTGTTTTTAGCCTTGGCCATTTTAAGTAAAAGTGCCGCAGCAATGATCATTATTCCAATTATTGGCATTCAGACCATTGCACTTAAAACAAGTGTAAACAATGCCATTAGGTGTTTCAATATGCTAGCCTTATCAATATTGCCCTTTTTAGTGTTTATTGGCATTAGAGCCTATGCGGCACCCGGTTATATTCAAGCCAGTTTATTCAATGATTTTATTGGCCGAATGCAAACCCACATTGATGGCCATGAAGAAACCTGGTATTACTATTTTGACCAAATACTCTTTAAGCGGTTTAGCCTTTTTTGGGGGTTACTCCCTCTATCATTGATGGTGCTTAAAGCTAAATTCAATCCTATTAGTAAGCAATTATTCTTTGCCAGTATTGGCTATTTATTGATATTAACCCTAGCCAAAACCAAGATTCATTGGTACGATATGCCTGTTTTACCTTTGTTGTCTATGGCTATAGCACTCAATGTGCAGGATGCCTTTATGCGCTTAAGCGCCAAAACTTTGCAATGGGGTTTTATGGGGATGATTATGGGGATAGGCTTATTGGCCTCAACACAAAAACACAAAGCCGTTTGGGACAAACAAGACCTTGATTTAGACTACACGCATTACGAATTGAGTCATATACTCAGACAATACAACGCCAAAGACACGCTTTACTTAGTTGCGCCATTATACGCACCTGAATTTGAATTTTATACCCATCAGCATCCACAGATTAAAAGAAAATCATGGAGAGCGTTGAAAGATAATGACAAAGTTGTTTTAGGGAATTACGCTAAAGACAGCATAGATTTGCAATATAGATATAAGACGCTTTTGAATT
>JBIPPH010000051.1:0-12572 GCA_044368575.1 Bacteroidia bacterium | reverse complement strand
AGTATTTGGTAGGATTACATCAGATTTAGCACAAACAGGATTCAAAGGCGCAGCAAAGTTAGCCACAGGCTTAGCAAAGCTGTAAGCATTCTTAACCAATACCGCTTCGCAACCATTAGCAGAAGCTTTTAAGGTTACTTTATAACCACCTGGAGCTGTGTAATTGTGAGAAGGGTTGTTAGCAGAGCTGTGAGCAGAACCATCACCAAAATCCCAATCGTAAGAGATAGTACCGTTACCAACGGTAGTTTGGTTTTGGAAGGTTACAGGTAAGCCAAAACATTTGTTGTTAGCACGGAATCTAACTACAGGCAACTCACCCACTTCCAATTGAATAGTAGTATCTTTCATAACACCCCAAGGCGTGCTCTTAGCAATCAATTTAACTTGGTAAGAACCAGAGTTTTTGTATTCGTGTACTGGTGCTTGTAAGTCAGAAGAGTCACCATCACCAAAGTACCACATGTAAGAAGCATTACCAGAATGGATAGTGGTAGTGTTTTCAAATAAGATCGCATCACCTAAACAAATCACAGAAGGGAATTTAAAGTTAGTTCTAGGAGTAGGTGCTACTATTAAGGTTCTGTTGACAGTAGAATCGCAATAATGAGGACCTAAGTCAGAGAAGTTAGTAGAGAAAGTAATAAAGCTATCTAAGTAAGTAGAAGTAGGCGCAAAAGAAATACTGCCGTTGCCACTAGAAGAAGGCGCTACTACAGTGTATAAGTTGCTAGGTACAATGCTGCCAAATTTGGTTTTAGCTACAACATTGTTAAGGATCCAAGTGCTACCGTGGTCAGCATTAACGTAACCGGTAGGAGGGGCAATCTCATAAGTGATGGTTTTACCCACTTCAGCCACATCAGGCTTAGTGAAGTCACCAATATTGAATTGACCATTGAAAGGAGTACCTTTAACCACATCAGCACCAATTGGTCTTGGTTTAACAGTTACCACTAAAGCAGTTCTTGTAGGATTGATACAGGCTTTGCTGTAGGTAACTTCTAAATCAGATGTCCAAGTTGGTCCAAAGCCGGTGGCACTGAATAAGCCATAAGCATATTTTCCACCAACAATAAGTAGGTCCGCATTGGCTTTAGGTGCTGTTGAACCTTTTAACCAAAGATCGTTACCGCCACCAGTTGTTGGGTCAATGGTAAAATAAAAACCATAAGTTGTGTTAGCAGACAACATTAAACCCTTTGTAGAGAATTTAATAAAGTTCTGACCACCGGTTGAAAATACTCTTCCGCCACCGCCGTTTACTAAAGTCCATGCACCAGAGTTGGTTTCAAAACCATTAAAAGTACCTGACTTATAATATAACAAGTAATTAGTAGTAGAGGTGAAGTTGTATATTCTAAACTGCATGCTATCCAAGTTAATTGGGGCATAAGCTGTGATATCAAAATAGTTGCCATTATATGCCGCATAATTGAATGATACAACAGTATTTCCAGTATAGCCATTGTTTAATGCAGATTTAGTTACAAATCTAAAGGCTTGAGCATAGAAGGTTGTAGTGCCTGAAATTTTAGGCCCTAAAAAAGAACTACCCATGCCAATTGGATTGCCTCCTGTAGCGCCTGTGTACCACATAATGGTATCGCTGCTGCTACCTGTTGAAGCTCTCAATAATGGTCTACCAATACCACATTGAATGTAGTTTTGTGTTGTAGGTGTAGGTGGGTTGCCATAGAAATTAATATTGTAATTAAGTGTATCGTTGGCCGCTACAGAGTCAATAGATGAACCGTTTGGATGACTGGTCCAAAATTTAAACTGATACAATGTATTGTTGGTAAATGAAAACGCTGAATTTAAAACAATTAAAGTGTCTTTACCAGATGCAATTTTTGGACTTGCAGTTATGTATCTTGATGTTTGAGGCGTACCATTGATGCTCCAATGAAGACGAACGCTATCCATTCCAAATTTACCGAAATTATACACTTTAACACCTAAAGATTGGGTGTTTGTACAAAAATCTAACGGTGCAATTGAAGCAACACCAGCATCATTATTAACACTAGCACCGCTGATCACTTCGATCTCTCTCCAACTAGGGTTAGATAATTGACCACCGCCTGTCATTTTGAAGTTGGTAATTCTCAAACTTGTAGTGGTTATAGTTGGGAAAGAAGCAGAGTCAACACAAGCTTGTGCTATGCTGATTGTTTTCCAAAAGACATAAGTAGTACCATTGAAATAATAAACATCACCAGCCGTCAAGTTTCTGGTGTTGTTCCATGCATTGTGAAAACGGATTTTGCTAATACTTTTAGCACTAGTCCAAGTCCATTGCATGTACTCATTTCCTTGGATACCATTGGTTGATGTCCAGATAAACGCCTCCTGATTACCACAGGTGTTGAAACTGTTGTTGTTGATTTGAGACCAGTTCCACAAGCCATTAGGGTCAGATGTGAATGCGGTTGCGGTTGCTGAAGGTGCTAAGTTCATTTGAGCAGAAGCAGTTTGCTGCATGCTCAATACCACTAACACAGCGAACAGCAGTTGTTGGTAGAATTTTTTCATGTCTTGATAATTGAATTAAAGTCCCAAATCTATATAAAAATTTGCAGAAATTCAAATTGTAAAAAGAATTGAGTTTTAATTTTTGACGAATACCTGACAATTTCAGGTTTCAAAAGAGCCTTATTGTATTGATTTTAAAGCAGTTAAACCTGCTTCAAATCCTTTATTACCATGTTTTCCACCACTGCGGTTTTGGGCCTGTTCTAAGTTGTCTGTGGTTAAAACACCAAAAGTTACCGGAATCTTGTATTGAATATTCAATTGCATTAACCCATTGGCCACTGCATTACAAATAAAATCAAAATGACGTGTTTCCCCTTGAATCACACAACCTAGGCAAACTACAGCGTCTGGTTGATGTTTGTCAATGGTTTTGACTGCACCGTAAGGCAATTCATAGGTACCAGGCACTTTGAAAACATGAATATTTTGGGGCTTCACCTTTGCTAATTCAAGCGCTTCTAAAGCGCCGTTTAATAGGGCATTGGTAATTTCTGAATGCCATTCAGCTACCACAATCCCAATTACTGCATTGGGTAAATTGGGTAGATTATCGGGGTCAAATGAAGATAAATTTTGCTGAGCGCTAGACATTAATACTCTCCTAATTTGGCTTTTGCACGACCAATGTATTTGTCCATTTCTTGAACGACATCATTTTCCTTGTAATTTTTCTTGAGATCAAGGTAAATATCTAAGGCAGCCTGCCATTCATTTTTCTTCTCGTAAACTGAGGCAGCTTTTAAGCCCCATTGAACTTTAGAAAATTCAAGTTCAGAGCCTTTGCTAGCTTTTAAATATAAATCTAAGCCTTTGTCAAGGTTTTTGTCTTCAATGTATGCATCACCCAATAAACCAATGGCTTGATATTTCATAACGTGGTCTTCAAAACTACATTGCTCTAAGTAAGTAATGGCTTTTTTGTAATCAGATAGTCTTAGATATGATGCACCTGCCATGTAAGCCGCTAAGTTACCTGCTTTAGTGCCGCTGTATTGGTCAGCTAATTTAGGAGCTGTTTTAACCACTAAATTGAATGAGTCTACGTCAAATTGAGCTTGAGTTTGGTAAATAGCTTCAAGACCTTCTTTTTCTTTTGGTAATTTATAAAGATACTGATAGCCAAAATAAGCAATACTTAAAATCAACATGGAGGCCACCGAATATACCAGTGGTTTATTTTGTTGGTTTAACCATTGCTTGAAATTGTCAAGTAAAGCATTTCCTTGAGAAGATGGGCTTTGTTCTTGCTCTGAAGTATTATCTAATTCTTGGTCTATGATATCGTTATTGCTCATAATAAGTCTGAAAAAGGGTTGCGAAAATAGTGTTTTTTAATTTTAATCCATCAAATAGGGGTAATTTCCTTCGTATACATCAGTAAACAATTCAGAAGGGTCAGGGTAAGGGGAGTTTTCTGCAAATTCAACCGATTGATTAACAGTTGCAATGATTCTCTCCTCAAGCGCATCAAGTTCTGCCTCTGTAGCGAATTTTTCTTTTAGGATGGTGGCTTTGGTTGTTTCAAGCGGATCAAGCGTTTTGTAGTGAGCAACCTCTTCTTTGGTTCTGTAGGTTGCTGGGTCACTCATACTGTGTCCTCTATATCTGTAAGTTTTGATTTCTAAGAAGGTTGGTCCTTCACCGTTTCTTGCTCTAACAACGGCCTCATCAATTGCATCATGCACAGTTTCGCAACTCATGCCATCAACTTGGAACGATGGCATTTCATATGCCGCACCAATTTTGTAAATATCTTTAACGTTAGTGGTACGTTCAACTGATGTGCCCATCGCATAATCATTGTTTTCACAGATGAAAACAACGGGTAATTTCCAAAGCATTGCCATGTTAAAGGTTTCGTGAAGAGCCCCTTGTCTGACTGCTCCATCTCCCATAAAGCACAAGCATACATTTTTAGTGCCTAAATATTGTTCAGCTAAGGCAATACCTGCCCCCAATGGTATTTGACCACCAACAATGCCATGCCCACCAACAAAGTTGTGTTCTTTGCTAAACATGTGCATGCTGCCACCTTTACCTTTAGTACAACCTGTTGCTTTGCCATATAATTCAGCCATAACTGAATCAGCACTCATACCCAATGCCAATGCATGGCCATGGTCGCGGTAGGCGGTAATAAATTTGTCATCCTTGGTTGTGGCACTAACCATGCCTGCTACTATGGCCTCTTGGCCAATGTACAAATGGCAAAAACCTTTGATTTTTTGTTGACCGTATAATTGAGCTGATTTTTCTTCAAATCTTCTAACAAGCAACATTATTTCATACCACTTAAGGTAAGTTTCCTGATTAAATTTTATTTTTGCAGCCTTAGCCATAATTCGTTCAATGAACGGCAAAAGTAAATAAAATTAATTGATCAAACAAACCTGTGAAAATACAACAATTAGCCCTTTATCATTTTAAAAATCATAGCCAGTTAAAGCTTGACTTCGATGCGGATATTACTTGTATTACGGGTAATAATGGTCAGGGTAAAACCAATGTGCTGGATGCTATTTACATGTTAAGCACTTGTAAGAGTTATTTTAATGCATATGATTACCAACTCATTCAGCATGGGGAGACTATAGCATCAATCAATGCTCACTTTGAGAATGGGCAAGCCATTGATTTGCAAATGCAGATTGAAGCCAATAAAAAGAAAAAGCTTAAAAAGAATGACAAGTTCTACGATAAATTAATAGACCATATAGGTTTGATCAATGTGGTCATGATTACGCCAAACGATATTGAATTGGTTATTGGTCATAGTGAAGAACGTAGAAGGTTTTTAGACATTTGTATCAGTCAAACAGATAGGGTGTATTTAAACACGCTCTCCGAATACAATAAGGTCTTAGACCAGCGCAATGCGCAATTGAAATTATTTGCCAAGCACAGACATTTTGATCCGATCATGTTAGAAGTATATGATCAGAAATTAATTCCAGCTGCTCAATATATCCATCAAAAACGCCAAGAAGTAGTAAAGGTTTTAAATACCCATTTTCAAACTTACTACAATCTATTTGGGTCAGAAAAGGAACAAATGAAAATGGTGTATGATAGCGACCTTAATGCCTCTGACTATTCGGAATTACTCAAGCAAAACACCGATAAAGATTTGGTACTGGAAAGAACTTCTGTTGGGGTGCATAAGGACGACTTAACCTTTCAATTAGGGGCCTTTGCGCTCAAAAAGTTTGGCTCGCAAGGACAAAGTAAAGCTTTTGTGATTGCATTAAAGTTAGCGCAATATCAGTTCTTACGAGCACACATGAATACTCAACCAATTTTATTGTTGGATGATTTATTTGAAAAAATTGATGAAGTGAGAGCTCAGAAACTTATTGATTTGCTTCAAACAGATGCTTTTGGTCAAATTTTAATCACAGATACCCATAGTCAAAGGGTAAAAAAACATTTTGAAAATGGCAGTAAAACCATCAATTTCGTAGGCCTGTAATATGTTAAAAAAGCCCAATCATGAATTTACTTTAGGCGAAGCCCTTGAAGACTTGTTGTCTAGTAAGCGCATTAAAAAAGGCTTAACAGAAGCGCTTATTAAACAGCAATGGCCTCAAATAATGGGTGATGCTATCGCTAAACATACAACAGCTATGTATTTCAAAGAAGGGGTTTTGACCTTATACTGTAATTCTTCAGTGATAAAAAATGAGTTGAGGTTCCACAAAGACAAAGCCATTCAATTAATCAACGAGGCTTTAAAAGACAACGCAGTTTCAGAAATCATCATTAAATAATGGCGGTTAAGCTCACTCCCTCACATATCGCATGGTTCACACTCATCATATATGCAGTTGGCTGTTTTGGTTTTTTGTTTCCTGCAACTAAGCCTTACATGCCTCAATTGATTTGGGTGAACTTAGTCTTTACCTTGATTATGGTCATGTTGGGGCATAAAAAATGGACCAAAGAATTTGTATTGGCCGCACTCATGGTGGCTTGTGTTGGCTATTTTATCGAAGTATTAGGCGTCAATACAGGATGGGTATTTGGGGCCTATGCCTATGGTAAAACCTTAGGGTATGCCTATTGGTCAACTCCATTAATGATGATGGTGACCTGGTTAACGACAGTATATATAACCCGAAATATTGCTGAGTTAGTAGCAAAAGATCCATTGTTAGTGAGTATGTTCGCTGCGGCTCTCATGGTAGCGCTTGATTTTTTTATTGAACCTTTTGCAATAAAATATGGCATGTGGTCATGGGCCAATCAGGTGGTGCCTATGCAAAATTATATAGCGTGGTTTGTGATAGGTGTTTTATTGCAATACGTTTTTATTAAAACCATCAAAATGCCCAATAACAAGCTAGCTTTGCCAATCTATTTGATTCAATTGGCGTTTTTTATAGCACTTTTTTTATTCCAAAAATAATACAAAAACAAGCCTATACATAGCACAAAGAGTGATATGTTTGGAACCAATAGCCAATCATTTGATTGAAAAAAATGGGCAAAAAAACCGAAAGGTAAAAAGACAATGGCAAACACCCAATGCCAAATGGCTGGCCATTTGCTGACGGCTTCGGTATTGATCATTAAAAAACAAATGGCAATAATGACATCATAGGTAAAGTGAATCCCCAAACTAAAGCCAATTAAAAACGCTAAACCTATGGTAATGCTAAAATCAATGTTTTTTCTATTTTGATGCAAGATGCCATAGGCCATGCCCATGCCTAAAATCGTCAAGAAATGAATTAAATAACTTGGGGCATTTAGCCATTTAACCATAGGAATAACTATGCCTAAGCTTATACTTTGAATGGCGTTGATTGGGCCAGGTTCAAAAATAACTGCCATTAATTGATTCAAATTGGCTCTCCAATGCGTTACGAGTAACCAAGAAGACTCTGCATAGGCAATAGCCATAAGATTAAAGGCAGCAGCACTGATTAAAAATCCAAAAAAGGTTTTGAATTTGTTTTGAAACAATAAGGCCATAGCGAGTGGAACTGCAAATGTGAATTTGTAGGCAATAAATCCCATGATACCCCCAGCGAGCCATTGCCAATAGGTTTTGGAAGATAAGCTTAATCGGTAAGCTAATAATGCCAATGCCAATGTTTGTATAATTGGCTGCCCATTGTCTAAGGCTTGCCAAATACCTCTGTAGGCTAACAATCCAAATACCAACCACACCCCAGGAATCTTAGGGTTAAGTCGAATCAAAATGAGTAAAATGACAACTATGCTTAAGAGGTTTAAACTAAGTTGAAGCCATTTAGCAACAGAAAATGGCAGGGTATTGTAAAGTCCAAAATACCAAACAAAACTTGGTGCGTACACACACACTGCATGCGGAAAACTAAGATCGCCCTGCCAATCTATATGCTCAGATTTTGCCAGGCTTTGCCAGGTGGTAATTTTAATGGAATCGCTGTATGGGTCTTGGTTTTGCCAATAAGCCTTTGAAGCTGTGTAATAGGTGCGAAAGTCAAGCGGATGGTAAGGGGCCTCTACAAAGTGCTTGCCCCATTTTAGTGCATTCATTGCACATAAGCTTACAAGAACAATCAACCATATTTTATGATGAAACTTCATTATGCTTTTACAAATCAAAACAATTCATTGTAAATTCGCACAATAATTATGAAAATAAACATTGGAGACCTAGCCCCTGATTTCAGTTTGTACAACACCGAAAAAGAATTGGTGCAATTGAGTCAATTAAAAGGCAGCCCTGTTGTGCTGTTATTTTTTCCATTAGCCTTTACGTCAACCTGTACAGCAGAATTATGCGCTGTGCGTGATGATATTGCTAATTATCAGCAATTGAATGCCAAAGTTGTTGGTATTTCTGTGGATTCAATTTTTAGTTTGAAAAAGTTTCAAGAAGAGCAGCACTTAAATTTTCCATTGTTAAGTGACTTCAATAAAACCGCCTCAACAGATTATGACTCTTTATATGAAGCTTTTGTTTTGGATATGAAAGGTGTGTCAAAACGCTCAGCATTTGTTATTGATGCAGAAGGTGTTGTTCGTTATGCTGAAGTCCTAGAAAAAGCCTCGGATATTCCTGATCTTAAAGCCATACAATCTGTTTTGTCAACCTTGTAATTGGGTTTGATATTTTTCCCGTCGGTTTAAAATCCTATTTTTGCAACATGTTTAGAACACATACTTGTGGTGAGTTAACCAGTCAACAGATTGGTCAAACAGTGACTTTATCTGGTTGGGTTGCCAAGCGCAGAGACTTTGGTGCCTTAACCTTTATAGATCTTAGAGACAGATACGGTATCACCCAGTTGAGTTTTAACGAAGCCCATCAAAATGATTTGCTTGAGGCCGCACGCAAATTAGGCCGTGAGTTCGTTGTTCAAGCGACTGGTGTTGTGACTGAACGCAGCAATAAAAACAATAAAATTCCTACAGGCGATATTGAAATTGTAGTCACTGCATTACAAATTTTAAACGCGTCGATTACACCACCATTTACCATTGAAGATGATACCGATGGCGGCGACGAATTACGCATGCAGTTCAGATACCTGGACCTCAGACGCGATGTTGTAAGACAGCAATTAATGCTCAGACACCGCGTGGCTAAGCAGGTCAGACAATACCTCGATGAACAATTGTTCATTGAAGTAGAAACCCCTGTGTTGATCAAATCGACACCTGAAGGGGCTAGAGATTTTGTGGTGCCTAGTCGTATGAATCCAGGTCAGTTTTATGCTTTGCCTCAAAGCCCTCAAACCTTTAAACAACTCTTAATGGTAAGTGGTTTTGACCGATACTATCAAATAGTCAAGTGTTTTAGAGACGAGGATTTAAGAGCAGACAGACAACCCGAATTTACTCAGATTGATTGTGAAATGAGTTTTGTTGAACAAGAAGATATTCTCAATGTGTTTGAGGGTATGGTTCAGCATTTGTTCAAATCGGTTAAGCAATATGAGATCGGCCAATTGCCAAGAATGACCTATGCCGATGCCATGCATTGGTATGGTAATGACAAGCCAGATACCCGTTTCGAAATGCGTTTTAATTATTTAACGGATTTAGTAAAGGGGAAAGGCTTTCAGGTCTTTGATCAAGCAGAAGTTGTTTTGGGTATTAAAGCAGAAGCTTGTGCTCATTATACCCGCAAACAATTGGATGAATTACAAGATTGGGTAAAACGCCCACAAATTGGCGCAAAAGGTTTAGTGTATGTATTGTGTTTACCCGATGGGACATTCAAATCTTCAGTCGATAAGTTTTACGCACAAACAGATTTAGCGGATTGGGCCAATGCCTGCTCTGCCAAGCCTGGTGATTTACTTTTATTGTTGTCAGGCCAATTAAAACAAGTCCAAAAACAACTCTCAGAATTGAGACTTGAAATGGGCCAAAGATTGAGTTTGAGAGATAAGTCAGTATTCAGTGCGCTGTGGGTCATTGACTTTCCTTTATTAGAGTTTGATGAAGAAAGTAAGCGTTGGCATGCTATGCACCATCCTTTTACCAGTCCTAAACCTGAAGACATCCATTTATTAGCGACTGATCCGGGTGCGGTTAGAGCCAATGCCTACGATATGGTCATCAATGGAGTAGAAGTTGGGGGTGGATCTATAAGAATTCACGATAAACAACTTCAAGCCTTAATGTTTAAGCATTTAGGGTTTTCAGAAGAGGAGGCTAAACACCAATTTGGTTTCTTAATGAATGCCTTTGAATATGGCGCTCCGCCACATGGTGGTATTGCGTTTGGTTTTGATCGTCTGTGCAGTTTGTTCGGAGGGGTTGATAGCATTAGAGATTTCATTGCTTTTCCTAAAAACAATCAAGGTAGAGACGTTATGATTGATGCGCCATCAGCCATCAATGCACAACAATTGCAAGAATTAGCTATTCAAGTTAAGTTTGATTAAGCCCTTTAACCGCTGCAATGAATCCTTCTGGATCTGTCGGGGTTAATACATACTTCTTTTTTTCTGTAAGAATTAAAACAGGATTGACCCTGTTACCTGCATAGATGTGGTAACGGCCAAGTTTTTGATTGGCAAATAAACCGAAATAACCAAAGAATCCACCTGAACCAAACAAACGCATGCTGTATTTTAAATCAGCTGGGGTAAGGGCTTCAATGCTTTTGATGTCATTAGCGGCAATAAGGATGGATTTGTAAGGGCGCTTTATGCTAATCCCTTGTTCATTCACTGTATAATCCTGAGGATGCAAAGCCCAAGTAATAGCAAATATTGGAAGGATAATGATAAAAACAATTAAACTCGTCAACTCAAATCCTTCACTAATATTGACAAAGAAAAAGATGCCCAGCGGGATTAGGAAAACTAAAGCCGATAAGATCTTAGTAAAATTGTCAAGTGGGTTTTTGAATACCATGCTAGGCTTTTTTAATGAATTGGGTTTTTAGGACCATCATCACTTTGTCCATTTTGCATTCAATTTCGCCTTCATCATCTGTTAATCTGATGTTGCGGCCAACGGCGCCTCTTTTAAGCACTGTTGAAGAACCTTTTACCTTTAAGTCTTTAATTAAAATGACGCTGTCTCCATCTTTTAACTCGTTGCCGTTGCTATCTCTAACTATCATGCAACAAAGGTAAGCTTAGAAATGATATTTCAAAACGCTATCTAATGGCAGACATACCACCATCAATTCCAATGATTTGACCCGTCATAAACTGACCACCCTGGGTGATGATATGACAGGCTAAAGCGGCTATATTTTCTGCGGTGCCTATGCGTTTGAGTGGGTGTCTTTGTGCGGCTGCTTCGCGTTTTTGATCAGTGTTCAGAAAGCTGCTGGCCAAAGGGGTATCTGTGAGCGATGGGGCCAAACAATTAACAGAAATGTTAGGGGCTAGTTCAGCTGCTAAAGCTTTGCTCAAGCCTTCTATAGCGCCTTTAGAACTGGCTACAACACTGTGAAAAGACATGCCGGTTTGCACTGCAACAGTCGAGAATAATAAAATATTCGCTTGCGGCGATTGTTTCAATAAAGGCAAACAAGTTTGTATGGTTTTAATGGCGCCTAAAACTTGGAGTTCATAGTCTTTGACGAATTGCTCGGCTGGGATTCTGTTAAAGGCTTGCAAATGGATTTTGCCAGGGCAATACACTAGGCCATCAAGTTGTTGTGGCAACCAATCTGTTGAAAGGCTATCGTTGCACACATCAAAGGCTTGGTAAGTGATTTGGTCAGATTGAACAGGGTGTTGGTGGTAAGTGCCAAATACCTGATGTTCACTTGAAAGTTGTTCCGCTATGGCTTTGCCAATACCGTTTGATGCACCGATAATTAAATAATTCCCCATGCAGATTCAACAATGCAATGGCGAAATTGTTTCAATGAGCAGCTGCAACTTGAGCTAAAACATCAAAACTTTTTAATTCAAAAAAGGGCTGAACATGCAATTGAATGTATTTGCTCAGGCTCAAAATGACCTGATGCCTTAAGACTTTATCTGACTCTAACTGCTGAATGCCCTCTGTTAAAATGCTATGTATAGTGAGCGAAACGTTAGGATCAGCACTATTGGTTTTAGATAATGGTAACAGCGTAAATGTGCCATTGATCAAATCAAGACATGCGCCTGATTCGAATTGTTCTGTATTGGGAGCACAGCCATAGTGGTACAAAAAACTAAGTAACAGATGTGGCAATTGCCAAAAATGAATTTCGGTGTTTAATCCAGGGACGCCTTCCGCATATAAATATTGAAATAAACCGCTATTGATTTCATCTTCTTTAATGCATTGTTGAAGCAATTCTACCACAACTTGTTGCATGGCAGTTTGAGTAAAGTTAAGGCCAATACAAGCGTTGACGCAATGCAAATCCGTTAATTTTTGAAGCTGTTTATTTTTTTTGTATTCAAATGATAACTCCACCAAGTTGAGCAATTGACAATGGGCCAATTTGATTTTTCCTTTGTTTTTAAATAAGCCAGGTAAATGAAAACCCATCAAGCCAAAATGTTCGGTGTAGACGGTCAATACCGCAGAAGATTCCCCCTGTTTAACTAATCGAATAATTATGCCTTTGGTTT
>JBIPPH010000081.1:0-3755 GCA_044368575.1 Bacteroidia bacterium | reverse complement strand
GGCGCTATCAAAGGTTTCTTAGAAGCATTGAGCATGATGGAAGAAGGTTCTACAGCTGAAATCATTATTCCTTGGCAATTGGCTTATGGCCAAGAAGGCAGCAGAAACCCATACACTGGTGAAATGAGTATTGAGCCATTCACCACCTTGTGTTTCACGCTAACCCTTGACAACATCAAAAGATAATCATCACTTTAAAAAGTATTAAAGCCTCTGATTTTCAGGGGCTTTTTTTATGTTTAATATTTAGAGATTTTTTGGACCACAGATTGTCTTCCATTGCTGAGCAATAGCACAAAGACGCCTGTTGGCCAGGTGGCTACACTGAGCTGCAGATTTACCCGATTGACTGAACTAAACAGTCTTTGTTCTATGACTTTGCCATATAAATCAATGACTTTAAAGTCCATTGACCCAGTCACTAAATCAGGATAAGACAGGTTGATGTGCAAATCGCTGTTAGGGCCAACTGGCACAGGGAACACATCCATATCGAGCCCTGAACACACCCCACTGGTATAGGTTCTTACACCATACACATTAAAGGCTGTACATTCGTTGCGGTAGGTTATTTGGTTGCAACCACACACGGGGTTGTATACAGGATCATTGCATTGAAACATGGCGTTGATTCTACTGGAATCTATGCAAGCCGTCCATTGGGCCTTGAGGCCAATTACATTGCCAAAACAAACAATGCTGAGTAATATGTATTTAGATGGTTTCAAAACCCAAATATGGGTGTAAACAAGCCGGCATATTGATACCGGTTTCAGTTTGGTTATTCTCCAACAAACAGGCTACGATTCTTGGCAAAGCTAAAGCCGATCCGTTAAGCGTATGTACCAATTCGTTTTTACCTTCTTTGGTTTTATAACGGCACTTTAAGCGATTAGATTGGAAGGTTTCGAAGTTAGAGGTTGAACTCACTTCTAACCATTTTTGTTGCGCACCGCTCCAGGCTTCAAAGTCATAGGTTAAGGCACTGGCAAATCCCATATCGCCTCCGCACAAACGCAAGATCCTAAATTTCAATCCTAGTTTTTGCATAAGGCCTTTCACATGTTCCAACATGCCTTCCAAGGCTTGGTAACTGTGTTCTGGCTTTGCTATTTGAACAATTTCAACTTTATCAAATTGATGCAAACGGTTAAGGCCTCTCACATGGGCGCCGTAACTACCTGCCTCGCGTCTGAAACAAGGGGTGTATCCTACATTTTTTATCGGCAACTCTTCTTCTTTAAGAATAACGTCGCGGTAAATATTGGTAATAGGTACTTCAGCCGTTGGAATGGCATAAAGGTTATCAAGAACAGCGTGGTACATTTGCCCTTCTTTGTCTGGCAATTGACCGGTACCATAACCACTGGCTTCGTTTACAAAAATGGGTGGTTGTACTTCGTAGTAACCTGCCTTTAAGGCTTCATCTAAAAAGAAATTGATGAGGGCTCTTTGTAATCTGGCCCCTTTGCCTGTGTATACTGGGAAACCAGCACCTGTAATTTTATTACCCAATTCAAAATCAACCAAACTGTATTGGGTGGTTAAGTCCCAATGTGGTTTTGGGTCAGATGATAATACCGGTTCTTCGCCCCATTCGAATACAACTTCGTTCTCTTCTGGGGTTTTACCGTATTTCACTTGAGCGCTTGGGGCGTTCGGAATCTCATATAACTTTTGTAACAATTGTGCTTCAATGCTAGCCAATTGCGCTTCCAACTGTTTGATGTCTTCTTTTAATTGAAGAGACACTGCTTTTTGCTCATCTGCTTGGTCTTTTTGACCTGTTTTGTAGAGGTCTCCAATGGTTTTAGCCATGGCATTGCTTTGGGCCAACAACTGTTCCACTTGGGTTTGTACCGAACGTTTTTCTTCGTCTGTTTTAAGAATATCCTGTATGGCTTCAGACCTGTCAACGCCTCTTTTTGAGAGCCTTTCTATGATCTCTTGCGTATTGTTTCTGATGGCTTGTAGTGTCAGCATGCTTATTGATTACCCTTGTTTATCTTTATTTCTGTTTTGTTGTTGGTTATTGTTCGGATGGGGTCGTCTGTGCTGATTTGGCTTTGGCCCTGAGGCTTGTGGGCCTTTGCCATCGTTAGGTCGGTTAGACGGTCCTTTGTGTTTCTGATACGGTTTCTTCTTACCGTTGTTATTGGATTTTTTGTCAAGACGCGTAATGTCGTCACTGGCTAAATCAGCAGCAATGTATGGGGCGGTAAACCCATCTGCATCCATTTTAGGTTCAACTTGTTCGCCCACCAATTCTGGCGCTTTCTGCCCTTTGGCGTTCATTTCTATGTAGCTGTTTATGGTATCAAGCGGCATACAAATCCAACTGTGTTTGTCTTCGTACACAAACCAAGTTAAACGCTTCAATATGTCGGTTTTGACCATAATGGCTGTACCCACTTCCGTATCTACCTTTACCGTTTTACCTTTAGGGAAAGCGTCTAATGCTTCCATATAGGTATCAAGTTCATAGTTTAAACAACATTTGAGTTTGCCACATTGACCAGACAACTTCAACATGTTAATGGATAAATTTTGATAACGCGCCGCAGAGGTATTAACCAATTTATAATCGGTTAACCAAGTAGAGCAACACAATTCACGACCACATGAACCTATGCCACCTAGTCTTGAGGCCTCCTCGCGGTAACCAATCTGACGCATTTCAATTCTCAGTTTGAATTCTTCAGCAAAGCGTTTGATGAGCTCTCTGAAATCCACGCGGCTTTCAGCTGTGTAAAAGAAAATCACTTTCTTGTTATCGCCTTGGATTTCAATGTCACTGAGTTTCATTTCAAGCTTCATCATAAGGGCAATGGTTCTGGCTCTTTCAAGCACCTTAACCTCTCTTGATTTGGCTTCTAAATATTTTTCGTAGTCTTTATCAGTGGCTTTTCTTACAATGTTCTTAATGCTTTCTGAATTTTCCTTGATGCCTTTCTTCTTGAGTTGCAAGCGCACCAATTCGCCAGCTATAGAGACTTGACCTACATCGTAGCCCATTTCGGATTCTAATACAACGGTGTCTCCGGTGTATAATTCCAATCCGTTGGCGTTTCTGAAAAATTCTTTACGACTGCCTTTGAAGCGGATTTCAACCACATCAAAAGGCACATAATGATCTGGCATAACCGTATGGCTTAGCCAATTGTATACATTTAATTTATTGCACCCACCACTGCTGCATCCGCCGTTGCTTTTACAACCAGCTGGAGAGCAACCGCCCTGAGTACCGCAACTTCCACATCCCATTTTTGAGTTTTATTTAAGGTTTGTTTGCATGAGCCATGGCTGTTTGCAAACAATTTTTGAGCCTCAAAGATACGTTAATTAAGATTAATTTTACACTGCCATTGCGGTCTATTTCAAAGATGGCTTTATTAAAGGTTTCGTATAGGGCTTGAATATTGCTTTGATTGACCCATTTTGATAGCTTTGACACAAATTCTTTTTCAGCTGAATTGAGTTGTAGTTTATCTGAATTTTGTGCCATTAATAAACAGGCTCTGAAAAGTTGAATGCCATACAATAAAAAGAGCTTTATGCCCTCTTTGCCTTTTTCCGAGAATTTGTCCATATCGCCAATCACTTTAGTCATATTGCCCTGATAGCAGTCTAAGACCCATTGTCTGAAGTCTTCAAACTGAGGGTTGTCTAATTCTGAGGCGAGTTCTATGGCTTTACTGAGGTTGCCTTCTGCCATGAGCGCAGCATTCTTTGCAATGTCTGAGGCTATGGCTTTT
>JBIPPH010000050.1:0-12621 GCA_044368575.1 Bacteroidia bacterium | reverse complement strand
ATATGCTTTACACGGGCCTCTTTTGCTCTTTGCATAACCGCGTTGAGGTCTGTAGTAAACTCCTCTGCAAAGACATGGGCATGGGTATCAATAAATTCCATTACCAGCTTAACTTTTCTTTATTTAAAAAGGCTTGTATACCTTTTTTACAATCATTGGATGAACGCGCAACAGCATTAGCAGCCGCAGCCATTTGTAATTGATCAGTTAAGTTTTGACCTGGCAATTGCATTAATAACTGTTTAGTAGCTGCAACCGCCTCTATTGAGGTTTGTTTTACTAATCGCTGAGCAAATGATACGGTATGTGTATCTAAATCATTGGCTGCAACAACTTCTGTTATCAGACCCATTTGCAAGGCTTGTGCTGCAGAAATTACATCTCCTGTGAGCAATAATCGTTTGGCATTGTTTTCGCCAATCTTAGGGCTTAAAAAAACAGATACAATGGCTGGTATAAAACCAATTTTAACTTCAGTATAAGCAAATTGCGCTTGATCAGAGGCAATACAGAAATCACAGATACTGGCCAAACCGCAGCCACCTGCAAATGCAGGGCCTTGCACCTTGGCAATAGTCAATTTAGGAAAAGCATAAAGTGTTCTGAACATGGCCATTAAGGCAGTTGAATCCTTAAGGTTATCTTCGTAACTATTCTGTTGCAATTGTTGAAGATAAGCTAGATCTGCACCCGCACAAAATGCTTCACCAGCACCTTGTATGATTAAAACCTTACAAGCATCGTTGCTTGCTAAATCCAATAATGTTGTGTGTAATGCTTGAGCCATTTGATCGTCAAGAGCATTGCGCTTTTCAGGACGATTAAGGGTAATGGTTGCTATTCTATCTTGTATGTGTAAATCAATCATAACAAAAAAGGCGCATGTTGTATGCGCCTTTAAATTAGGGTTTAAAGATTATTCTTCAGACGCACCTGGCTTGGTACGTTTTTCTTTTGGCTTCATGAATAAGGTTTTGCCTTTAACAACAGCAGATACTTTCTTTAGCGTGGTATTCATAGCACCCATAACCGATTCTTCTATGCTGCTATCAACAGTTGCTTTTACATTTTCTAATGTCACATCGCCAATAGTTAAGCTGGCAATGATCAATACATTACTTGGCACTTTAGTACCGTTCTTAAGTTTGATGGTCTCACCTTCTGGATCGAAATCTTTCTTAGTGATGGCGCCATTTTCTAGTAATTGAATAGCCATATCTTCAGAAATTAAAATCTTTCTGCCTTTGATATCGTATTTCCAATTAACTGATTCTTTATCATTCACTGTACTAGGAATGTACAAATTACCATTTTCAGAAACTAAAGCGACACGTTTGTAGTCAGCCAATGAAACAGTGTCTACAGCAGGTGCTGTGGTTGTGCCTGTTCCAGCAGTTGTACCTGAACCAGTAGTACCATTGGTTTTGGTGCCATTGCTTTCTATTGGACCACCCTTAAGTGCGTTGTTATTAACGTTTTTAAAGCTCATTTCGCCCTCTTCTGCATTCAGTGTACCATTCAATGCGGTTAAGGCTTCTAAACCAAAAACAAATGGCGTTCCACCGCTAATGATTTTAGCTGTTACTTCTGTGAAAGTGTTGCCTCTGTCTTTAGGACCGAATCTTAAAGTATTCAACTTAACCGTTGCATTTGGTTTCAAACGGTTGGCCATGATATCAGCTTGCGTAATGCCTGTTAATTGTTCAGGTTTCACTTGACCTTTGATCATTTGATTTTTCAACTCCATTAAGCTGATGCTGATGTCTTTGCCTGCCATCACTAAAGAATTGGTTGTGGTTTCTAATCCATTGGCAGCTGCATTCACTAAATAATTAGCATCTTTCTTTTCAAGTTTAACAATGATTGGCTTAACGTTCACATTGTTGCCATCAGGACCATCTACCACTTTCATGTTTGGATCAAAGTTAACGTCAAGCGTTTTGATGGTGGTTCTTCTGTTTTCTTGGTGTTGTTCTTCTGTACAGTTCACTTTAACAGCGCCCTCACATTTACAATCGTTAACCAATTGTGATTCACCATATCCTTTTGCTAACAATCTTCTGGCATCAATACCTTTTCTTACAAGGTAGGCTACAGCACTGTCTGCTCTTCGTTGAGATAGGTCAATGTTGTAATCGTATGATGAACGACAGTCAGTGTGTGAACCTAACTCCATTCTTAACTTAGGATATTTCACCAATAAAGGTAAAATCTTTTCGTCAATGGTAGCAGCCGCATCTGGTCTGATATTAGCTTTGTCTAAGTCATAATAGATAGGCACAGTCATGATAATGATTTGTGACTTCAAACAAAAATCTTGCTTCAATACGGTAGAATTTTTAATGCCTTTAGTGGTTCTTTGAACTGGTGTAGCATCAAAATAGTATAACTCTCTGTTATCACAGCTGATTTCGTAATTGGTCTTTTCTTTCAAACGGATTTTACCATAGTAACCTTTATCATCGGTTTTGACAACAATCTTGGTTGAGTCTTTATCGTTGGTAATGGTCAATACAGAATTCTTCAATGGTTTTGACAAGTTGTGAGATTTGTCATTTGGCTCAGGCAAGCACTCATACACATACCCTTCTAATTCAATCACCAATGGTGAAATATTGAATTCCCAAATGTCGAAGTTTCCTTTACCACCTTGTCTGTTAGAAGTGAAGAAACCGTGGTCAGGGTTGGTGTTGTCGAAGGTCATACCGTAATCGTCACCACCACTGTTCAAAGGTGCTCTTAAGTTTTCTGGAGCAGTCCATTCGGTACCGCTGCCTTCAACCATGAAGATATCTAAACCGCCCATGCCTAAATGGCCATTAGAAGAGAAGTATAAGGCATTGGTATGCGGATTAACGCCAGGGAACATTTCATCTTTGGCCGTATTAACAGATTTACCTAAGTTGAAAGGTTCGCCCCAAGACTTAGCTCTTTTGTTGTAAGTTACACACCAGATATCGTACCCACCTTCACCACCTTCGCGGTTACTAGAGAAATAAAGGGTATTACCATCGTTAGACAATGCTGGGTGACCATAGTCAAAAGAATCATCCACACAGAAACCTAACATTTGCTCTTCAGCCCATTGGGTTTCACTCATTTTAGCTTGGAACAATTTACAAGTCTTAGATTTACCATCAGAACCATTACATTGGGTGTAGTAAATCGTACTGTACTTTCTGTCAAAGACAGAAGAACCGTCGTTGTATTTGGTATTCACAGTACCTAAAACCAATTCAGGTGGTGACCACGTTTTAGCCGCATTTCTTTTTGAACCTTTCTTGGCTCTGATCAACCACAAATCAGAATAACTGTTACCAGTTAAACCGTATATTTTCTTCTTAGCAACACCACCCTCACGGTCAGTACTGAAATACAATACATCGTCCTTTTTGCTAGCAATCATTGGGCTATATTCCATGCCCTTGGTGTTAACTACTTTTAAGTTGCTCACTTTGAAACGGCTGTTAGGCGCTTCTTTTTCCCAATTGTCTGCAGAGTCAATGGCTGCGATTTTCATCAATGCACGCTCATCGTTAGGCACTTGTTCTAAATATTTTTTGAAGTATTCTCTGGCTTCGCGACGAGAATCAGCGTTTTTACCACCAGATACTTTCATGCTCATCATACCGATTTGGTAGAGGGCTTCGGTATTTTTTGGATCTTTCTTTAATACTTTTTCGTAAGCTTTTAAGGCTTTTTCGTATTCATTGGCCATTCTGTAGCAATAAGCAGCTTCTTCTCTAGCCTTAGCTTGGTCTTCTTTAGCGGTTGGGCCTTTAACTTTTGGGCCTAAAATCGTGTAAAGGTCAGCTGCAATTTTGTATTGCATTCTGCTCTTTGCTTCATCTGCTTTAGACAAACTTGAACCTGCACAGCCAGTAAATAACATGGCTACAGACAAGATAGCAGCGCTAAAAAATAGGGTAAGTTTATTCATGTTTTATTTTGCCTTTTATACTTGTAAACATACAAACCTAAAGGAAATTAACTGATTTTACAAAAAATTTGAGGAGAAAAATACCTGTTTTTTAAAATTGTTTTAAAAAAAACAAGGATCAATAATAAAACTTAATTGCCTGTTTTGTAGGCTTCTACTGCCAGTTTCACACTGCCATGTTGGGTCAAGAGCGACTGGGCTTGCTCATAGGCTAAGCCAGTTTGTTCCATTACCATTCGGGTACCGCGATCAATGAGTTTATTGTTTGACAATTGCATGTTGACCATTTTACTGCCTTGAACCTTGCCAATCTTGACCATAGCTGTGGTCGTTAACATGTTTAAAATCAATTTTTGAGCGGTTCCGGATTTCATTCTTGTACTGCCAGTTATGACCTCTGGACCAACTTCAACTTCTATTGGATATTGAGCTACGGCGCCAATTGGTGAAGCATTATTACAACATATACAAGCCGTTTGAATGCCCAAGGCATTACAGGCTTCAAGACCACCTAATACGTAAGGGGTTTTACCGGAGGCTGATATTCCAACGACAATATCCTTCTGATTGATTTGATAGGCTTGCAAATCTTTTATGGCTTGCTGGGTGTCGTCTTCAGCAAATTCAACTGCTTTTCGAATGGCTGAGTCGCCCCCTGCTATAATCCCAACTACCATTCCATGGGGCACGCCATAGGTTGGCGGACATTCACTGGCATCGAGTATACCCAAGCGCCCGCTGGTGCCTGCACCAATGTAGAATAGTCTTCCACCGGCATTGAATGAGGCAACAATGGCGTCAACTAAAACTTGAATTTGTGGCAATACTTGATTAACGGATTGCGCCACAGTTTGGTCTTCGGTATTGATGGCTTTGAGGACCTCTGCGGTTGATAATTCGGATAAATCAGGGTATAGTGAATCTTTTTCTGTGCTGATCATGTCAACACAAAAGTAAGGATTTAAGGTTTAGAGTTTTACCCGTTTTACAAACAACAATCTTTGACTGTAATAGGCTTCTTTGGTATGAGATACAATTACGCCAGATTGCACGGATGCATGGATAAAGAAAATGGTATCTGATTGCATATGTGTTACTATGCCAACGTGGCCAACGGTTTCCGTATTGGCTTGTCTGCCATTAAAGAAGATTAAGTCGCCTTTTCGGGCGTGGTTAAAACTGACGAACTGACCATTCGTGGCGATAGCGCCTGATGAATTGGGCAATGACACTCCAAATTGCTTAAATACGTGATTGACCAGGCCAGAACAATCAAAACATTGCGGTGGGTTAGCCCCATAACAATAGGGTTTTTTGAGGTATTGACTGGCCCACTGTATCAATGAATCTGTTTTAACAGAGTCATTCACAATGCCTGATTGAACAGTATTGAATGATTGATTTTCGGGTTGCACAAGCGTAGCGCTCAGCAACACAAAACAGAGTAAGGAAGCGGCAAAGACTTTGAAAGGTCTTTTTAGATTAATAACGGTATGTGTCTTTCTTGAATGGACCATTCACTTCTACACCAATGTAGTCAGCTTGCTCTTTATCAAGTTTTTCAAGCTTAGCACCGATGTGAGCTAAGTGTAAAGCAGCCACTTTTTCGTCAAGGTGTTTAGGCAATACGTATACTTGTTTTTCGTATTTATCGCTGTTATTCCACAATTCTAATTGTGCCAATGTTTGGTTAGAGAATGAGTTACTCATTACAAATGATGGGTGACCCATTGCACAACCTAAATTCACCAATCTACCTTCAGCTAATACAATGATTTCTTTGCCGTCAACATTGTATACATCTACTTGTGGTTTGATGGTGTATTTGCTTGAACCGTAGTGGTTGTTTAACCAATTCATATCGATTTCATTGTCAAAGTGGCCAATGTTACAAACGATAGATTTATCGCGCATGGTTTTGAAATGACGTTCTTTAATGATGTTTACGTTACCAGTTGCAGTAACAAAGATATTTGCTCTAGTACAAGCTTCGTCCATAGTCACCACTTCGAAACCATCCATAGCTGCTTGCAATGCACAGATCGGATCGATTTCAGTTACCAATACTCTACAACCTGCACCTCTTAATGATTCAGCTGAACCTTTACCAACGTCACCGTAACCAGCTACAACTGCTACTTTACCAGCCATCATGATGTCTGTTGCTCTTCTGATAGCGTCTACTAATGATTCTTTGCAACCGTATTTGTTGTCAAATTTAGATTTGGTAACGCTGTCGTTCACATTGATAGCCGGCATCAACAAAGTGCCTTTTTTCATGCGTTCGTATAATCTGTGAACACCAGTGGTGGTTTCTTCACTTAGCCCTTTAATACCAGCAGCTAATTGAGGATATACATCAAATACCATGTTGGTTAAATCACCACCATCGTCTAAGATCATGTTCAATGGTTGCTTGTCTGCACCAAAGAATAAAGTTTGTTCTATGCACCAGTCAAACTCTTCAGCAGTCATGCCTTTCCAAGCATATACTGAAATACCAGCAGCAGCAATTGCAGCAGCAGCATGGTCTTGAGTTGAGAAGATGTTACATGATGACCAAGTCACTTCTGCACCTAATTCTACTAAGGTTTCAATCAATACAGCAGTTTGAATGGTCATGTGTAAGCAACCTGCAATGCGAGCACCAGCAAGTGGTTTGCTTTTGCCATATTCAGCTCTTAATGCCATCAAACCTGGCATTTCAGCCTCGGCTAATTTGATTTCTTTACGACCCCATTCAGCTAATGAGATGTCTTTTACTTTGTAAGGAATGTAAGCGTTTGTTTCTGTTGACATGGTATATAAAAAGTGTGGCAAATTTAAGACATTTTATCTTAAATTCCTTTGTTCAATTAAATATTATCAGTTATTAAACAGGCCTTAAGCCATACTTCTGCGTTTGAGTTCTTGCGAAATCAAACCGAGCTCTCTGCCTACTTGACCTTTTACTGAACTGTTTTCAGTGGCTCTTCGGCTTAAATAAGGCAACACTGCTTTGACTGGTCCGTAGGGTACGTATTTGGCAACGTTGTAACCGGCCTTTGCTAAATTGAAACTGATGTGGTCACTCATACCTAATAACTGGGCAAAGAAAATATGGGGATGAAAGGCTGCAATATTGTGTTCTTCCATTAAATCCACCAAGTATTGTGAGCTTTCTTCATTGTGAGTCCCTGCACAGATGCTGATCCTTTGAATATTTTCAACACAGAGTTTTAGCGCTTGATTGTATTCATTATCGGTGTCGGCTTTGCTGACATGAATGGGACTAGTATAATTCATTTTTTGAGCTCTTTCGCGCTCTTTTTCCATATAGGCGCCTCTTACCAATTTAAACCCTAAATAGTAATTGGTGTTGGCCAATACATTTTGGATGTGTTCTACCCTACCTGTTCTGTAACATTGTATGGTGTTGAATATAATGGCTTTTTCTTGGTTGAATTGCTGCATGGCTTCATAGGTTAAATCATCAATGATGTTTTGTATCCATGAGTCTTCAGCATCAACGAATAGTCTGACGTTGTGGTCATAAGCTGCCTGACAAATCTTAAAAAAACGGCTTCTTACTTTTTCAAAATGGGCTTGCTCTTGAGTGCTTAAACTGTCTTTAGCATTGACTTTGCTGAGCAAATCCATACTGGCTATGCCGGTGGTTTTAAAGACAGAAAAAGGGATTTTGTTGGCGTCTTTGGCGGCTCTTGCGATGGTGGCTATGATCTCTGCAGTGGTGGCGTCAAAGACTATCTCTGTTTCTTCCCCTTCGACTGAATAATCTAATATAGTGCCGACTTTATTGGCAGATAATTGCTGTATGGCTTGCTCACAATCTTGTATGTTTTCGCCACCGCAAAACTGAGCGAATAAGGTTTTTTTGATGAGGGTTTTGATGGGCCTGATGACATTGATAAGCGAGGCCGCAATGCCTGGTCCGAATTTGATGAGCACAGGGTAATTGAAACTTTTAAACAATAGGCTGGCTTTTTTGAGTTCAGCGTTGTTTTTATGAGCAAAGGCAATTTCTGTATTGTGAAATGGAATAATGGGCATGGGCTACAAAATTATAATTACTTCCGATTAATCCCTTAACTTTTTTTAAGATTTATATCATCAAAATGGAGGCGGACAACTGACCTCAAGAGGCGTCAATTTGATGGGATGCATAAACGACAAGGCATGGGCATGAAGGGCAATTGATTTGTTTTTAAGCGCTTGTGGGGCGCCGTATTTAATATCGCCTACTATCGGAAAACCAAAGGCTGATAACTGCGCTCTGATTTGGTGAAAGCGCCCTGTAATTGGCCATACTTTTATCAATGTTTGATGCATTCTTTGTTCCACAACTTCATAAGCCAATTCTGATAGCTTGGCATTGGCTACTGGTTTGTCGAACACATCGGCCTTGAGGGTTTTAGCATTTTTTCGGAGATAATGAACCAAGGTAGCTTTATTCTGTTCCGGACATCCGTTGATTAAAGCCATATAGGTTTTAGTGAGGCCATCTTCTCTGAACAATTCATTCATTTTAGACAAGCCTTTGCTGGTCTTTGCCAATACCACCAAGCCACTTACGGGGCGGTCAATTCTGTGGGTTACACCGCAAAACACATTACCTGGTTTGTGGTCTCTTTCCTTTAAAAACAATTTGGCCATTTCACTCAATGGCATATCACCGGTATGATCTCCCTGCACCAATACCCCCGATGGTTTATTGACAATCAAAAAATGGTTGTCTTCATAGGCGATGTTGCTGGCGATATCAAATTTTGGACTCTGTTTCAAAATACTAAACCACAAAGGTAGTGAATTAGGGCTAAGTGCATGGCAAGTGAATTTATTTTGTGAAAGTGGTATTGGCGCAATTAGTTATTAAACACGGTATAGTATCATTTATGTTCTGCAAGAGAATTGGTAAAAGCAGTTTAAAGCTTAGTTATGAGAGCAAACATGCATTAAAACAATAATTCATTAAGCAAATTCGTTTAAAAATAGAATCAAAGACCAATGCCTAAAGAGTTTAATAAAGTTAAGAAAATTATACTATGAAAAGCTACATCATCTTTTTCGGCTTTCTAATATCAATATGGAGTAATCATTTACAAGCTCAAAAGTTTGATACTTTACAAATCCTTTTTACTCAAAAAGTAAACGAAGAACGCAAAAAACTTTGTTTAGATACACTTAAATTAGATTCTGAAATTAATAAACCAGCGGTATTTCATGTCAATTATTTAAAAACTCATGTACTTTCACATGATGAATCTGACAAAAGATATGAAACGGCTCCTTTAAGAGGTAAAAACTTAACCAATAAAAAACACTATGTAAAAAGTGAAGTTATTCACGAATATAGAACTTATGGTGCTGATATTGATTTGTCAAATGCAGATTTGGTCAATGAAAGTGTTTCATCTTTAATGAACTCTTTAGGGCACAAAGTCATTATGACCTCTCAAGATATAAAATATATTGGAGTTGGTATTTTAAAAGAAAAAAGAAGATTTATTGTCGTTTTGGTTTTTGCATATGAATTTCCCTATCCTAAGGAATGAAGTTTTAAAACCATTTGCGCCTTTCTATTTTTGAAATAACTAAACTATGAAAAACAACTTAATCACTATTACAGTAATAATTTTAGGCATTAATCACTCATTTGCTCAGAAGTTTAATGCTATACAAATCCCTTTTACTCAAAATGTAAATGAAGCACACTGTCATCTTGAAGCAAGTATAGTGGTTTTAGATTCTGTAATTTTCAAACCCATAATATTTCATTTAAACTGCTTAGAGACCTATGATGTTTTAAATGAAATCCCTGAAAAAACAGTTGAGACCAAGCAAACTCAAACCATAATTGGATCTGTATTCGACGAGAAGTTTGCGGATTCTTTAATCTTAGATAAGATCAACCAAGTACGATTTGATAAGGGGTTGAGTATAGTATATCCATCAAATAAATTAAGAACTTACATATCTCAAAAACAATCTTCAACAATGGTTAAAGAGAATAGATTGTTTCATCCTGGAAATCCTGAAAATCTTGATTTTTATAGACAAATTGCAACTTTGGGAAAAGAATTTTCAAAAATAAATGATAAATATGAGCTGGTTTATAATTCAGATAGTGTTCCATCATACTCAATTGATGAAATTGCAGTTAAAATCAATAGTCAACCTAGCACTTATGAAGAATTAGCAGAAAGATGTGTTAAGGCTTGGTTAAATTCTCCACCGCATAAAGGAATCATGCTTAGCAGTGGTTACAACGGATATCTTCATAAATACTTCAACCTTTTATGCGGTGTATCCATAAAAAAAACAGGTAATGTCTACTATGGATGTGTTAACTATATTGAATTTTAAAATCTTATCAAAATATAAACTATAAATAAAAAAAATAAAACATAAGTATAAAATAGCGCATAAAACTTCGTTTTGAAATTTAAACATAGTTTTTAGACTTATGCTCAATTTACAATAAAAAAAGGGAAAAAGCAATAGGCAGAATGAGAAACAGAATGAAGAAAAAAGTAGAGCAGAATGTTCGCTCTACGCTCTCATTCTCGCTCTCCTCTTTGTGGTTCATTTATTCAGATTTTGAAATTCGAACATAGTTTTTAGATTTACGGTAAATTTACAAAAAAAGAGAAAAAGCAATAGGCAGAATGAGAAACAGAATGAAGGAAAAAGTAGAGCAGAATGTTCGCTCTACGCTCTCATTCTCGCTCTCCTTTTTGTGGGCAATACTGGGTTCGAACCAGTGACCCCTACCTTGTCGAGGTAGTGCTCTAAACCAGCTGAGCTAATTGCCCTTTATTATAGCGCACAAAGATATACTTAGTAATGATAAATTTATTGAGTTTATTTTGATGAAAATAATAGAAGAGTTAATTAAATATTAACTATTAAGATGATTAGATTAAACACTAATTATCAGAAAGGAAATATTCAAATTTTGGCGCAGTCCTTAATTGAAACTGCAATAATTATGTATTATAATTCACGCCAACTATGCCATTCTAATTTATCTCCACCATCACACATACCGTGATCAGGTTCATCCTCAGAATCAACTGTAACTTGACATTTTGAACATTCGAATTTTCGATTACCAACTGTAGATAATTTATACCAAGAATGAGTTGAAGTATTACTTTCTCTTTGAGTAACACCAGCATAAGTTGTGTTTTTATATGAACCTCTGCATCTTCCTCCATATGGTTCTTCTGATTTTTGAATAATTTTACAACACCAACTACAATACCAATTTGAAACCTTCTCTTGATAACTATCATTATCATAAGAAGAACTCTCTGATGATGTTTCCTCTGAGTATGTGGATTCACTCATTGCTCTTTGTTCCATAATTTCCTCTCTTCCTTTTTCTAAATCTTCTTCTGTAGTTTCGGCCACTCCGATTTCAGACTCATTATTGGTTTCAATTTTTTCAGCACGTCTATTGTAATAAACTGCAGAGATAACAGCAAATGTTACTAAAAAAAATGCGAATTTTTTCATTGGTTTTAAATTTTAAAAATTAAACTTTTTTCAAATATATAAAATATTTTAAATATTACTAATTTGGAATATTAAAAGTAGTTTGAGTTTGGAAATTTCAGATAAAAATGCAAAAATGTTATACAATCTGTTTTCAGATGACTCTATATAAATTATTTGTTTCAAGAATTTTGCATGGCATTTCGTTAAAATAATAGCGTTATCCTTCGCAGACATTTTCTAATGTATAAGTTGAGTGTAAGTGTCCTCCTCACTATAACCTAATCCAGAGTGAGTTGAAGTGTGAAAGCGAATGCGACGAAAAAATCTCACTATACCCTAAACCCTAGCCCCTATACCCTATAACAGTGTGAGAGGAAGTGTGAAGGTGAATGTGAGTCCGAATGTGAAGAGAAATGCCAGAGGAGATGATCGCATTCGCTCTCATTCTCGCTCTGTCATTTGTGGTTCATTTTTTCAGATTTTGAATCATTGAATACAATATCCTTGATAGTTCGTCTGCTTTTTCAAGATGAATAGAATAAAAAGGTTCTGTGATGTATCCTTCGTCTTTCAGGATATCGATTATTGCAGCGCATTCAAATACCGATGCCCTGGCAGTCGTGAAGAAATTCCTGCGGTCAGCTTTTGAAAACTTTCCGGAACCTTCAGCCAGATTTAAGGGAATACTGAATGCAGCACGGGATAACTGGTCTCTCATATAGGTATCAGGTTTAACACTAGAAATGAGTTCTCTTGTATCCAGATAAAACTTCTTAGACTTCTGATACACCTTCAGATTTTGAAATTCAAACATAGTTTTTAGACTTATGCTCAATTTACAATAAAAAAAGGAAAAAAGCAATAGTCAGAATGAGAAACAGAAACAGAATGAAGAAAAAAGTAGAGCAGAATGTTCGCTCTACGCTCTCATTCTCGCTCTCCTTTTTGTGGTTCACTTATTCAATTTTGAAATTCGAACATAGTTTTTAGATTTACATTCGATTTACAATAAAAAAAGGGGATAAGCAATAGACAGAATGAGAAACAGAAACAAAATGAAGAAAAAAGTAGAGCAGAATGTTCGCTCTACGCTCTCATTCTCGCTCTCCTTTTTGTGGTTCACTTATTCAATTTTGAAATTCGAACATAGTTTTTAGATTTACATTCGATTTACAATAAAA
>JBIPPH010000080.1:0-3796 GCA_044368575.1 Bacteroidia bacterium | reverse complement strand
TTTTTTATCAATGATATTCACAATGTGTACACAATTTTAGAGTGAATAAATTTCTCCCTCTAGTGTCCTCTTTTAAAGTAGTTTCGCATCATGCTTGATCGTCCTATTTCTCGTAAACCTAAACCGACTGTGGTAACCTCTTTAGATGCCGGCGGAAAAATCCAACCACAAGCGGTTGATTTTGAAGAAGCCATCTTGGGTGCTATCATGCTCGAGAAGGAAGCATTGAAGGACGCTATGGAGACACTCCAATCCAAGCATTTTTATTCAGACAAACATCAGTATGTTTACGAATGCATGTTGGATTTGTACAATGACAACCAGCCAGTAGACATCTTAAGTGTGACCGATAAACTTAAAACCAAAGGCTACTTAGATATTGTTGGAGGGCCTTATTTTATTGCTAAGTTAACCAGTAAGGTGTCTTCAGCTGCTAACTTGCAATACCACGCCCACATTGTTATTCAAAAGTTTATTCAAAGGGAGTTGATTCGTATTTCTGGTCAAACCATTACGGATGCCTATGATGATTCTGCTGATGCTTTTAAATTACTTGACGCCACCGAAAAAGATCTATATGAAGTAAAGAACGATGGTATGAAGCGCTCCTACAAAGAGATCTCCAATATCATCAATGATGCGATTGGTTTGATTGAAGCCAATGCGCTCAAAAAAGATGGTTTAACAGGTGTGCCAAGTGGTATTAGAAACCTAGATAACATTACTGCTGGTTGGCAAAAATCGGATTTAGTGATTTTAGCGGCTCGTCCTGGTATGGGTAAAACCGCTTTAGCCTTGACCATGTTGCGCAATGCAGCAGTTGATTTTCAAAAACCTGTTGCTATTTTTTCATTAGAGATGAGCGCTGCTCAGTTGGTAACGCGTTTGATTGCCTCTGAAAGTGGCATCTCTTCAGAAAAATTAAAAAAGGGTCAGTTGGAAGACCATGAATGGACTCAATTGCACACCAAGATCACTAAATTGTCTAAGGCCAAAATCTACATTGATGACACCCCATCATTGCCGGTATTTGAACTAAAAGCCAAGTGTCGTCGTTTACATTCTAAACACAATATCGAACTCATCGTTATTGACTATCTTCAGTTGATGAGAGGCGATGAATCAGGCAATAAAAATTCTAACCGTGAACAAGAAATCGGTTACATTTCTAGATCATTGAAAGGTTTAGCAAAAGAGTTGAACGTGCCAATAATTGCTTTAGCGCAGTTAAGTCGTGACGTTGAAAAACGCGGTGGCGATAAAAAACCTCAATTGAGTGACTTAAGGGAATCTGGTAGTATCGAGCAAGACGCGGATATGGTAGGGTTTATTTGGCGCCCTGATTATTATAAATTAGGCGAGTCCTTTGAAGGTCAACAAGACATGGGGGAGGTTATCATAGCCAAGCATAGAAATGGTCCAACAGGAGAGGCTAAAGTGCGTTACATTGCTAACCTTGCTAAATTTGAAAATTGGAGCGATGATCCATACGGCAACACCGTTGAAGATGGTCCAACAACTGTAACTTATACCAGTAAAATGAATACGGATCAAGAGGGGCCAGACATGTATCAATTGGGCTTAAATCAATTGCATCAAAACGATGCCCCTGCAGCAGATGCTTCTGCTTCAGATAATTGGTTGGATGATACAGATACAGGTGCTAATATTACTGAAGACGATACCCCTTGGGAATAATCACAAGGCTTTAATCAATTCTTTTTCTTGGGCACTTAGTTGTGCAGAGGCCAGTAAATAGGCTTTCATGGTGCTGAAATAACTGTGCTGTTTACTCAAGTTTTTTAGTAAAAATGCTTTGTCAGTTGCAAGGTGTTTGGTACAGGGTACAAAGCCTGGGATATTTTCTTCAATAGAGAATCGTATGAAACGAATTTCAACATCAGTATTGGCACTGTTTACCGCTTTATTGATTTGATCAAGGCCGGTAGTCAATGCAGTCAGTTTAGAATAGGGGTTAAAATAGTGATTGGCTAAAAAGGCATAAGCTGCTCCATTATAGGCAATCATAAGGGGCTCATTGGACTGATTGGTAAGCTTTAATAATGCGTTGGCTGAAGCTTCTTTACTTTGAGCTTCTGCATAATAAGTCCTCAAGCTTGAGAGGGTTTTGGGTTCAACCGCCCCCATTAAGATTATAGCCAGACAGAAAAGACTAAAGCGCATTAAAGGTAAATCTCACAAAGGCTCTGGCCAATACTTCCATTTTTTCAGAATTAGGCACACGAATACGAGACTTTAATACTTCCTGATGATTGGCTTTTTCAATTTTTTCAAGCAAGCGCAAGTAGTATTTGTAACTGGTGAATACACCAAATCGACAACTCAATGGCAATTGCTTAATGCCTTCGTAGGCGGCTTTAAAGTCTAATTTAATGTCTTCAATGATGGCCTTTTTAGTATCTTCATTAAAGTGATTCAAATTGACATGAGGAAAATACACGCGACCTCTGTCTTCGGCATCGCTTTTCATGTCTCTTAAAAAATTCACTTTTTGGAAGGCTGCGCCTAATGATTGTGCGGCTGGTTTCAAGTGTATATAGGCTTCTTCTTGGCCATCACAGAATACTTTTAAGCACATCAATCCAACTACTTCAGCACTGCCATAAATGTACTCGTTGTATAAGTCGTTATTGTATGTTTTGGTGTCTAAGTCTGCCTCCATACTATTAAAGAATGGCTCAATAAGGTCTTTGCCTATATTGTATTGATTGGCAACTTTCTGAAAGCTGTGTAAAATTGGGTTGAGACTAATACCTTTCTCAATGGCGGTGTATGTGTCTTGCTTAAATTGATTGAGCAATTCAGCTTTGTCATTGCGGTCAAAGGTATCAACGATTTCATCGGCCAAACGCACAAAACCGTAAATGCCATAGATGGCCCAACGGTAGTCTTTGGCAATCATTCGAATGCCCAAAGAAAAAGAGGTGCTGTACAAGTTGGTTGTGGTCTTGCTACAGGCATTGGCTGTTTTTTCGTACAATTCGAACATAATTATGTAAAGGTAAACAATTAAATCGGCAAATGGTTTTAAATCTTTTTGGCTTGAATTTGTTTCAACACTTCTTTTGCAACAATTTCACCTGATAAAATGGTTGGCGGAACACCTGGTCCTGGCACTGTCAATTGACCGGTATAAAACAAGTTGTTGACCTTTTTACTTTTGATTTTAGGTTTTAAAAAGGCTGTTTGAAGCAAGGTGTTAGCCAAACCATAGGCATTGCCTTTAAATGAATAATAATCGCGTTCAAAATCGCGCATGGCATAAGAGCGTTTAACAACAACATTGGCTCTTAAACTTTGCCCGGTTCGTTGTTCTAATCTATCCATTTGAACATTGAAATAGTGTTCACGCATGTCGTCACTATCAGTTAATCCTGGTGCTAATGGAATTAAAAACACTAAGTTTTCACAACCTTCAGGGGCAATGCTATTGTCCGTTTTACTAGCGGCACTTAAGTAAAATAATGGCTTGCTTGGCCATTTTGGGTCTTTGTAAATTTCTATGGCATGTTGTTCGAAGTCTTCGTCAAAAAACAAGCTGTGGTGTTCAATGCCTTCTATGCGTTTATTTAATCCTACGTAAAACAATAATGCACTTGGAGACATACTTCTTTTCTCCCAATAGTTTTGGTCATACACTCTGTTGTTTGCATTGAGTAAATTTTGCTCAGTGTGATGGTAATCTGCTCCAGAGATGACTATGTCTGCATCAAAATCACCTTGATTGGTTTTAACACGCTTGGCCATTTTATTAAGCACTTCAATGTTTAATACC
>JBIPPH010000094.1:0-3015 GCA_044368575.1 Bacteroidia bacterium | reverse complement strand
CGTCAAAACCATTGCCATCTTCACTACCCAATATTACATGATCATTTTTATCGATAATTAAACTAGTACTCAAGCCACCAGAAACATCTCTTAAATCGTTTTCTTTAAGACTAGTCCAATTGCTACCGTTCCATTTCATTAATTTTTTTTGATAAAAACCTGCATAAATATTGCCGGCTCTATCTTTACAAATGCCCATAATGAAATTATTTGTTTCGTTGGTATTTGTGTTACCTAATTCACTCCAAGAATTATTACTCCATTTTAATACACACAAATTTTTTGATAAATCATTATATAAAGCGCCAGAGATATAGATCGAATCGGCATCACTTAAGACACATTCAACACTAGAGCCCATGAGGTTTAGATTGTTATTGGTTGTAATGAAATTATTCCATTTTGAGCCATTCCATTTCGCTACAAAAGGCGTGTAAAATTGACTACCATAAATACCGCCACCTCCAGCATATATATAGCCAGAATCATCTGCACATATACTTTTAATCACATTAAATCTTCCCCAAGCATTGGTGCCTCCCAGTTGGCTCCAATTATTGCCATTCCAAACCGCTACATATTGCTCAAATGAGCTATTATTAAAATTACCAGCAGCATATAATAAGCCCTTTTTATCAATAAATAAACAGCGAATCGTATCATTCGCGGCAAGTGAATTAGTGCCTAAAAGCTCACTCCAATTATTGCCATCCCATTTAGCTACATAACTCTTGCCATTGGCATTGGTGAATTTGCCAGCAGCATAAATATTACCCTTTGCATCGCTACAAATACTAAAAATTACACCATTCGCTTTAAGTGCATTATCGCCACCAAGTTCTTGCCATTTTATGCCATCCCATTTGGCAACATAGTATTTGCCATTACTATTTTTAAAAGCACCAGCAGCAAAAATAGCACCCGTTGAATCACTACAAGTTGATTTTATAACGCCATTAAAGTAGGTTTTTGTGCCAATTAATTCTCGCCATTCAGCTTTGATAGCAGTATAGGAAAACACAAGCAACAACAAGGTAGTAAATCGTTTAATCATGGGTCTTAAATTATAAATTTCAAAGATAGTAAACCTATAACTTTTATCAAATACAAACTTGAACATCCAATCACTGATTCTGTACTTGTTCATTGTCTCTGTCTGTTATTTGTATTACTTTTGTGCCGTATATGATGCCAGAAGACATACTCAAATCGTATTTGCAAACCCTGCGTTTGGATTTGAACTTCTACAGAGATTCCATTAAAGAAGTCAGCGATGAGATCATTGCCGAAGGGTACAGTCAATACCCCATTTTTATAGCTCATCAAGAAACTGTAACACTGGGCGAAGTCATAATCGATCGCGAAGAACTCGGTACCAACTTCACCATTCAAGCCACCACGCTCGAAGACCTTGTTAAGAAAAACATCGTACTACCTGCTAATGTAGAACGCTTCAAACAAGCCTTTAAAAACCCAAAAGAACAATGTTGCTTGTTCTTAGTCAGCAGTCACGGTGCGCAATTTGTATTCGTGCCCTACGAACAAACCCCCGCCCCAAATCCAGACGACCATGCAGCCTAAAATTGCAGTCGTCATATTAAACTACAACACCAGAAATTTCTTAGAACAATTTCTACCATCGGTATGTGGCAGCACTTACCCCAACTTAGAAATAGTCATTGCAGACAACGCCTCAACAGACGACTCTGTCGCTTATGTCAAAGCGCATTATCCGCAATGTGTATGCATCAGCCTCGATAAAAACTACGGCTTTACAGGGGGTTACAACAAAGCCCTCAAGCAAGTATGCGCAGACTATTACGTCCTCCTCAACAGCGATGTAGAAGTCACTCCAAATTGGTTAGAACCCATGGTTCAACTCATGCAAAGCAATCCGCTAATAGCAGCAGTACAACCCAAGTTATTGGCGCATCACACACCCACACAATTTGAATACGCAGGCGCAGCAGGCGGTTACATAGACCAACTCGGTTTTCCCTTTTGCAGAGGCCGCATATTCGAAGCCATTGAAACAGACAACGCACAATACCAAGACGCCAAACAAGTCTTTTGGGCCAGCGGAGCAGCCCTCTTAATCAAAGCAGACCTCTACCATCAATTACAAGGCTTAGACGACGACTTCTTCGCCCACATGGAAGAAATAGACCTCTGTTGGCGATTACAAAACGCAGGCCACCAAGTATGGGTATGCCCGCAAAGCACAGTCTACCACGTAGGCGGCGGCACACTTCAAAAATCCAACCCGCGCAAAACCTATTACAACTTCAGAAACGGCCTCATACTCCTCTATAAAAATCTCCCTAAGAACAAACTATTTACCGTCATCGCGCAGCGCTGGATACTCGACATTATCGCCGCAGTATGGTTCTTAGTACAAGGCAAATTTGGCGACTACAAAGCCATAGCCATAGCCCATATTCACTTTATTATCTACTTCCCAAAATGGGCCAAAAAACGCCAAAGCAATACCACCCATGCAGCCTATTACAGCCCACAAGTTTACAAAGGCAGCATAGTATGGCAACACTTTAAAAACAAAGTGCAAACCTACACCCAGCTCATCAACAAAAGCAGATAAAAACACTGCCTAAAAAGCCATTTTTTAAATCCATTAATAAATGCTTAAATTTGCATCAAATTACAAGCACCAATGAGTGATGCCATAAAGCACGAATGCGGGGTAGCCTTTATAAGACTCCTCAAACCACTTGAACATTTCACCCAAAAATATGGCACGCCCTTTTACGGACTAAAAAAGTTGCAACTCCTAATGGCCAAGCAAATCAACCGTGGCCAGGACGGAGCAGGCATAGGGGTCATCAAACTCGATCCGCAGTTTGGCAACAGGTACATAGCCCGCAAACGCTCTAACTCTAAAAATCCAGTTGCTGATATCTTCGAAGAAGTCAATCAATCACTTCAAGAACTCGATCAAGACAACATACAAAACAGCCTCTACTTAAAAGAGCACTTTCCATATGCAGGAGAGCTCAT
>JBIPPH010000079.1:0-3882 GCA_044368575.1 Bacteroidia bacterium | reverse complement strand
CCAGTTGAAACCGCAAAGCTGCCCATTGAAGAAACAGTCATCAATAGTCCTAAAAAGAAACTCAGTTACAAAGAACAAAGAGAACTGGAACAAATTGACCTAAAACTCCCACAATTGGAGGCTCAAAAGGACGCATTACAAACGCTTATGAATGCTGGCAATGCAGACCATCAGGTCTTGTTAAATTGGGCTCAAGAATTAGAGCAGATACAATTAGAAATAGACGAACTCTCTGAGCGTTGGCTCATATTATCAGAGTAATGAATATCTTTGCGTAGTGAAAATCTCTACAATCATTATCGCCAAAAATGAAGCGAGCAATTTGAAAAAAATATTGCCCAGGCTGCATTGGTGTGATGACATCGTATTGATTGACGACAACAGCACGGATGAGACGGCTAACGTTGCAACCCAATTCAATGCAAGGGTATTCAAACGCAGCTTTGACGGCTTCGGCCCACAAAAACAATTTGCAGTAGCACAAACACTCAATGAATGGGTGTTGAATATAGATGCCGATGAATATTTATCTGATGCCTTAATTGAGGAGTTGACTCAATTCTCTCCACAAGCCAACACAGATGCCTATGAAATCCCTATTCAACATGTGTTTTTAGGCAAAGTCTTTAACTACGGAAAAGAAAGCCGTTACATGCACACGCGTTTGTTCAATAAAACATCTGCCAATTTCGACGCTGCTATTGTTCACGAAAAAGTAAAACACCATGGGCCATTAGGTCATTTAAAGGGGCGTATTTTGCACTACAGCTACAGAGACAAATCGCATTATTTTGAAAAGCTTGAAAAGTACGCGCAACAAGGGGCTTTAAAACTTCAAGCCAAAGGCAAGCACAGGCCACTTTGGCTGTGCTATGCTTTATACCCTGCTTATTTCTTGAAACACTATATTGTATATGGCAATGTCTTAAATGGATCTGCTGGCTTCACATGGTCTTACCTAAGCGCTTGGTATCATACCCTCAAATACATCAAACTCAATCAATTAAACCATGGGTAAATTAAGGGTCTTGATGTATCATAAAGTCTCGCCTACACAGAGGGACTTTTTAACGGTGAGTGTAGAACAATTGCAAAGGCAACTTGATTATGTTCAAAAGCACTTTACAGTAGTCAAATTAAGCGAGGTCATTGCGCATATCGAAAAGGGCAAAACTTTACCCAAGAATGCATTGCTCATTACTTTTGATGATGGTTATGCGAATAATTTTGAGCTGGCTTATCCTGAATTCAAATCAAGGCAATTGCCGTTTTGCATTTTCTTAGTTGCTGATTTCATCAACAAGCATACTGAACACGATGGCATTCAACAACAATTTTTAAGCCATGAACAGATTTCAGATATGGCTGAGTATACCGAATTTGCTTATCATAGTTTGGCCCACGAAAACCTAATGCAAATTGACCCCAAAGATTGGCTGCAACACATTCAAAGCACCAAAGCAAAATGTGCTGAGTTGCCTATGCTCAATGCTTGGGCCTACACCTACGGACAATTTCCTAAACACCATCCGCAAGCCTATAATATTTTAGAAGAGGCCTTTAAAACAGCCAATATATCAGTAGCATTTAGAATTGGGAACCGCTTGAATCAATTACCACTTGCACACCCTTACAAAGTGCAAAGAATCGATGTTAAAGGGCATAATAGTATGCTGCTTTTTAAGTTGAAAACCTGGTTCGGAAAATTGTTTTAAAAAATATTATCTTTATTGTAGCGTTTACTTGTTTAGATTTGTCTAAGGTCTTAAGGTGCTGTACATGTTTTCTGAACAACAAGTTATTGAGGGTTGCATTAGAGGAGATCGCTCTGCTCAACAAGCACTTTACAACAAGTACTCAGGTAAAATGTTGGCCATTTGCAAACGGTATTTAAAAGACTTTGAACTGGCCCAAGAGGCCTTTCAATTAGCCTTTATTAAAGTATTCAAACACCTAGAAAAGTTTGAATTCAAAAGTAGTTTAGAAACATGGATGACCCGCATCTTTATCCATGAAGCCATTAACCAACTCAGAGCCGGCAAACGATTGGCTTTACAAGTCAATATTGAAGAACCACATTTGAAGCTACCAGAACATTTTAACGATGTGCCTGAACAATTCGATGCTGAATTGGTGATGATTTTGCTCGAAAAACTACCTGAAAACTACAAAATCGTATTAATGATGTTCGCCATTGATGGCTTTAACCACAAAGAAATTGGCGAAAAACTCAATATGCCTGAAGGCACCTCAAGAAGTTATTTAACCAGAGCCAGAACGATGTTATGGCAGATGTATCAACAAGAATTACAAAGACATGAGTCACGAAGAATTTGATAAGCGATTAAAACAAGCATTTGAGCATGAACACGAGGCCCCTCAGGCTGCCTTGTGGGAGGGCATTGAATCAGCGCTTAAGCAAAAGCCTAAAAGAAAGTATGGCCTCTTTTTAAGCATAGCCATTGTGGCTTTGTGTACCTTGGGCATTGGCCATTACTTGCAATCTAAACCATCAGACAAAAAAGCGCAAAGCCAAACAAAGACTAGCAAACGCCTCCCTATTGCCGTGGCAGAAAAAACAATTTTGCCAGTACCAAATGGCATCCCTAGTATTGATTTAACAGCCTTGCAACCTTACATGAAAGTTCACAAACACCACAATCACACATGGCAAGCAACTCGAGGAGGCGGCATCATGGCATCCAATCAATATCCACTGATGGCATTAGAAAATACTTTCATCCCAAGTTTTGATATAAATGAAACCAATGAAGACAAAGCCCATTTATTAATGAGCGATTATCACACTAAACATTGGACCTATGAAGACGCATCTACGCAATCTGCTTATCGCAAAAAAGCACCCAAGTGGATGAACAGCCTGATGAGTAAACACCACTTAGAGCTTAGTTTTGGGCCTCAAATATCTAACAATAGTATAGACATCAACAAGGATTCTCAAGCATGGGTGCATTACCACTTATGGGACAACAAAAACAAAATGACCAATAAAGGTGGTGGCTTTAGCGCCAAACTTAACTACCAATACAAATTGGGCAAGAAACAACAATATGGCTTAAGCATTGGATGCGAATACGGACAAAGATCTGAAGCCATTCAATTGAATGAAAGCAGTTTTGATATTGCTGCGAGAGACAATTCTGGTAAAATATTACAATACACACAGATATTAATCAAAGTGATATTGGGCAACGATACAACCGTGTATTTAGCCTCTTCCAACTATGCCTTGGCTACCACCAATAAATACAAAATCATCAGCATTCCAATTGAATTCAGCCGTGACTTTGCCATTAGCCAACACAGTTTTGCTCAATTAAGTACTGGCTTAGGGTTAACTTATATACAAAGTCAAAACAACACCCATATTGATATGATTTGGGGCGACAATAAAACCGTTAGCAAACAAGAGATGTTAAATGCTACATTAAATGCAAAGCTTGCCTTGTACACGCAATTCAACAACATTGGTTATATAGGTGTATACGCAGGCTACAAAGATTATTTGCAACCATGGACGGTGAACGCCAATCAATACCGCATTCACATGAGGGATTTACAGTTTGGGTTGAGCTTCAGAAAGCCCTTATGATTTGAGCGGAAAATCTCTGCCATGAGGTGCTTCATACAAACGGTCTTTGCTTAAACTTTTGAAGTAATCAAAAGTCAATTTAAGCCCCTCTTGTCTGTTCACTTTAGGTGTCCAGCCCAACAACGCAGTTGCCTTGCTGATATCTGGTTGCCTTTGTTTTGGATCGTCTGTCGGCAATGGCTTATACACTACTTTCTGAGTTGTTCCTGTCAATTGAATAATTTCTTGAGCAAATTCGTTGATGGTTATTTCATCTGGGTTACCAATAT
>JBIPPH010000049.1:0-13133 GCA_044368575.1 Bacteroidia bacterium | reverse complement strand
TTTGTCAGATTTTGCCAACCGATAAACCAAGGTATTTAATGGGGGTTGGAACTCCAGAGAATTTACTCGAATGTATAGCCCTTGGGGTAGATATGTTTGATTGTGTAATGCCAACGCGCAATGGTCGGAATGGTATGTTGTTTACCTCTGAAGGCAGCATCAACATTAAAAACAAAAAATGGGAAAAGGATTTTAGTCCTGTAGACCCTATACATTTGCCTCAACATTCAAAGGCTTATTTAAGACATTTGTTTATGGCCGGCGAAATGTTAGGCCCGCAATTGGCCAGTTTGCACAACTTGAGTTTCTATTTGTGGTTGGTCAATACCGCTCGCGAACACATCTTGGCCAATACCTTTTCGACTTGGAAAACTAAAATGGTACAACAATTGAAACAAAGGCTATGATGCGGTTTTTAAAAACATTTGATTGGTATATCATCAAAAAGTTTTTAACCACTTTTGTGGTGACCTTAAGCCTATTCATCATCATCATTATTGTATTTGACATTTCAGAAAAACTAGATGATTTCCTACAAAAAGAAGCCCCGATGTCTGAAATCATTTTCAAGTACTATTTCAATTATGTGCCTTTCTTTTTAAATCTGTTTAGTCCTGTATTTATTTTTATATCGGTCATATTTTTTACCTCTAAATTGGCTTCTCGCAGCGAGATTGTAGCCACACTATCTGCCGGCGTGAGTTACAAACGCTTTCTAAGGCCCTATGTCATTACCGCAGGTCTTTTGTCGGTTTTGTCTTTCTTTTTAAACGGTTTCATTATACCGCATTCAGATAAGAAGCGATTAGAATTTGAAAACCAATACATTCGAAACACCAACGATGATTATACCAATAATGTGCATACCCAAATTCGACCTGAAATGTATTTTTATGTGGAGTATTTTGGCAAGGCAGACAGCATAGGTGAAGGGGTGTCTTTGGAACAATACAAGCAACACAAATTGCAAAGTAAATTATTCGCTAGGCGCATTACTTGGAACCATAAAACCGACAAATGGCGCTTAGAGGATTATTTGATCAGAGACTACAAAGCCGATGGCAGTCAAGTCATTACCAGAGGCAAATTCTTGGATTCAATGATCCCTTTTAACCCTGATGACTTCTTTAGGCGCATAGACGACGTTCAATCCTTTGATTTGTTTGAGCTGAATGCCTTTATTGCTGAGGAAAAAGTAAAAGGGAATGACCACTTAGATTATTACATCACAGATAAATACCGCCGATTTTCAGCGCCTTTTTCAACCTTTATCTTAACGGTAATTGGTGTTTGTGTGTCGAGCAAAAAATCAAGGGGTGGGGTAGGCCTTAATTTAGGCATAGGGATATTTATTAGTTTCCTCTATTTGTTTTTAATCCAGTATTTCAACACCTATGGCACCACTGGTAAGATCTATCCGATGATAGCCGTTTGGATTCCCAACCTTATTTTCTTGTTAGTGGCCCTATACCTTTACAAGAAGGCCCAAAAGTAATTAGGCGGTAATGGCGTTGATAATGGTATCCCAACTAAATGCTTTTTTGAAATCATTGGCCGCTTGGCTCATAGCTTCGCCACGATTGTTGTCGTAGAAGTCATTCAAGGCAGCCGCAATGCTTGTTGGATCTTGCTCACACACATAGCCTACTTTGTTGTGAGGCACTGTTTCAGCCAGCCCACCCACATTGGTTACTAACATGGGTTTATTAAAGTGATAAGCAATTTGAGTCACGCCGCTTTGGGTCGCGCTCAAATAGGTTTGCACCACCATGTCTGCTGCTGAAAAATAAGTAGCCACCTCTGCATTGGGAATAAAGTCATTGCGTTCAATAACCGCTTCCGTTAGTTGCAAAGTTTTTATGAGGTCTTTAGTTGCTTGAGGGTCTTCGTAGTATTCACCAGCAATGATCAATTTGACCCCTTTCTGAGCCAATTGACTTTCAGCAAAGCTGTTTAATAGTAAGTCTAAACCTTTGTATTTTCTGATAAAGCCAAAGAATAATAAGTACTTGAATTGAGGGTCTAATCCAAGCGCTTTAATGGCGGCCGTTTTATCCATTAAGGCCCCAAAATTATCATACATTGGATGTGCAATGTACTGAGATGGTTTTTGCGGTACCAAAGTTTTTAAATCGTTTAATACAGACTGGCTCATGGTGATAAATGCATCCATACTGTTGACGAAATAATTGGTGCAAAGTTGATCGTAAAAATGTTTTTCGTGCGGGTAAATGTTATCTGCAATTGCCATGACTTTTGTATGGCCATTGCGTTTAACTATTCTGGCAATAGTGCCCAAGCATGGCGCCATAAAAGGCATCCAATACCTGAAGACCATTACATCAGGCTTGGCCTTTTTGTAGTGCTGTCCAATCTTGATCCAATTCAAAGGATTAATAGAATTGATGCCTGTATGAATGGCTAAACCATCTGGGGCAGCCTCAGTACTGTATTGGGTTTTGCCCGGAAACAAGATGTTCGGATATTGTAAAGAGAAACTCAATATGGAGGCTTGATGGCCTTGGTCTAATAAGCCTTTGCACAAGCGTTCGTTGTATGTGCTTAAGCCTCCTCTGAGCGGGTAGGCAGGGCCCACTATAACCACTTTCTTATGCATCGATGCCAATGGTTTCAGCTATGGCGTATTGGTTGCGGTCTCCACTCGAACGACTGATCAATTCGCCCAAAAAACCAGCTAAAAAAAGTTGAGTACCAATGATCATACTGACTAAACCCAAATAAAACAAAGGCGATTCAGCTACCAATGGGGCGCGTTCATGTTGAATGATGTGTATGAGTTTGTCAAGCAACATGTACATCGCAATGCTAAAGCCTAAGATAAAACTAATTAGGCCGTACAAACCGAAAAAGTGCATTGGTTTTTTGCCGAATTTGCCCATGAAGAATATCGACATTAAATCCAGTAAGCCATTCACAAAACGGTTAAGACCAAATTTGGTAGTGCCGTATTTGCGTGCACGGTGTTCAACCACTTGTTCGCCAATTTTTTTGAAGCCCGCAGATTTGGCAATCACCGGAATGTATCTGTGCATTTCGCCATATACTTCAATGTTCTTAACCACTGCGTGACTATAAGCTTTTAAGCCACAATTGAAATCGTGTAAATAGATGCCACTCATTTTGCGTGTGGCCCAATTAAATAATTTTGTCGGTAAGGTTTTGGTGATGGGGTCGTAGCGTTTCTTCTTCCAACCAGACACCACATCGTAGCCCTCGGTCATGATTTTCTGGTAAAGGCCAGGGATTTCATCAGGGCTGTCTTGCAAGTCGGCATCCATTGTAATAACCACTTTGCCTTTAACTTCTGCAAAGCCAATATTTAAGGCGGCAGATTTACCAAAGTTGCGTCTAAAACGAATGGCTCTTATGTTTGGGTTTTTAGCCGATAGGGTTTGAATCACTTCCCAGCTGTTGTCTGTGCTGCCGTCATCTACAAATACGATTTCGTAACTGTATGAATGGGCATTCATGACCTTAACAATCCATGCTTCCAATTCTGGCAAAGATTCGTTTTCGTTCAATAAAGGAATGACAATTGATAAATCAAGCATGTTAGTTGTTTTTGTTAAAGACATGGTGCAGCCCATTAAACGTTGCCTCAATGAAATTTGGCAGTGGCTTATCCATGTAGTAAGTATTTTCTGATTTAGAACGGTTGTTGCGGCGGGTCAAAATGGTTTGGTGCTGAGGGTTGATGATGGTGAACTCAGCTTTTTGACCTTCTGCAATCGTGCAAGGGCTTAAGCCTAAAACTGCTCTTGGGCCTTGATTGAATTTGCTCAATAATACATCATCGCTGAGTTGAGGGCAAAATCTGTTGCGGCCTTCAACGGCAATTGAATAAGCTATCTGAATGCTGATGGCGCCAAACGCAGCATATTCAAATTCCAATTGTTTGCGTTCTATGTCTTGTGGATGGTGATCGCTGCAAATGGCATCAATGGTGCCATCGCGTAAACCTTCCCATAAGGCTTTTACATCATTGGCTTGACGCAAAGGCGGGTTGAGTTTTAAATGGCTATCAAAATCCATAATGGTTTCGTCTGTTAAGGCTAAATTCATAACCGCAACATCGCAAGTAACGGCAATGCCTTGAGCTTTGGCTTGTCTGATCAATTCAACTGATTTTTCAGTGCTGATTTTAGAAAAATGCACTTTGCATTGGTGGTAATCTGCAAGCTCGATGTCGCGCTGTACCATTAAGTACTCAGACATTTGAGGCATGCCCTTTAAGCCTAAGCTAACAGCGATTGGGCCTTCAGCCACATAAGCGCCCTGAGTTAAATCGGTTTCTTGGCAAAAGCTGTACAATAGGCCATCAAAGGTTTTGCTGTATTGTAAGGCTCTGCTCATAGTACCAATATTGGCTATGGCATAGTTGGCATTTGAAAAGGCAACTGCTCCATGTTGTTTCATGTCATACATCTCCGTTAAATCATCAGACTTAAGATCAGTGCAAATAGCCCCTATTGGTAATAATTGAACTGGTAAATGTTGACTTTGGTGTTTTAAGTTTTCAATGTCGCCTTTGCTTTGTCTAAAAGGTAAGCTGTTGGGTAATACAGCTACTTGGCTATAACCTCCGGCAAATGCTGAAGACGCTAAAGTCTGATTGGTTTCTCTGTATTCATAGCCAGGGTCTGAACTGTTGCATCTAAGGTCAACAAAAGCTGGGCTTAAATAACAGCCACTGAATTCAATGATGTGTTGGTATTCAGCTTCTTTAACATCAATGCCAAAGGCTTTAATGACGCCATCTTGAACACCTAAGTCGCCTAGTTGGCCATGAAGGCTAGAATTGAGATCGTTGATTTGTATATTCTTAAGCAGAAAGCTTGACATGGTTTTTGAAAAATCTTATCAAAAGTATTTCAATCAACAGACATAACAAAGAAAAAAGTATTAACCATTTCCACAATGGTTTGCCATTTTCAAGTTTTGAAAGCTGCGCTTGTAAAGCCTCTGCACTGCCCAAATAAGATTTTACACCAAGTCGCTCAGTCAGCTCATCAAAGGCTTGATCGCTCAAAGCTCTTGTGTCGCTTTCGCTTCGGTCAAAGTTAAAGGCCAAAGCCATAAGCTTGGTGTCGGCTTGTTTGGTGCTTAAATTGTAGCTGCCTGCTGTTTTGATTTCGCCATTGGTATTCAGACACAATTGCCCGTTGTTGTTAATAACTTCAGGCATCATTTGGTAATTGGGATGTTGTAAAATGAGAGATTGCTCGGCTTGAAAAGGCAGTCCTGTTTCAATATTGGCCAAAGTGTTGCATTGGTAATAAAGCGGCAATTGATAGGCCGCTAACATGGCGGCTCTCAAGCAAATCGGCACGATGAGGGCATGGTTAGGGAGCTCGCTAAAGCTATTGTCTAATGGAAGAGCAGATACATAACAATGGCCTTTGCCTTGTTTGAAATCAGCGAATACAACGGTCTTATCTGAGAGATTTAATATTGGTCTGGCAGCTTGGCTGTTGAAAGCGAAATAACGTTGTACTTGAGGCCATTGCTTACTTTGTGTGGTTTGATTGAAAATGCCTTGGAACAATGGATGCTCTTTAGCAATGTCTAGGGTCAATTGCGGATTGATGACAGCTGCCTCTTTGACATCTGATCCGAGGCTGTTCAACAAAGCTTTATAGCCGCCGTAAGGTTGATTTGGCTGAGGAAAAACCATAATAGACCCCCCTGATGCCATATATCGCAGTAATTCAGATAAAAAGCCTGTTTCGATTTTATCCAATTGATTGAGTAGGATCAAGTCGTGGTCTGCAAAAGATTGATAGGGGATGCTGTTGCTAGAATATACTTTAAAATCAAAGCCAGGGTTGTTTGAAAACAGGGCTCTGATATTATTAGGGGAGTTGCTTTGTTCAATACTCGCAACACTGTAGGTTTGGTTTAGGTTTAGCGTAAAATACAAACGGTCGTCTGTGGGCATTTGGTCGCCAGGTAATCTGAGTTCGCAGTAGTGAATACCTCCCGTTTCAACTACAAATTGCAAGTTGGTATTGGCTTTGGCAAAACGATTCACAGAGGCGCTTGCTACGCCTTTGGGTTTGCCATCTACCCATAGTTCGATAGGTAAATCTTGACTGTTCTCATTGCTGTAATTGCTTACCCCTATAGTCAGTTCAATGGCCTGATTGGCCTGAATGATTGGATTGCTCAAAGCCACAGTGTCTATGGCGAAATTGCTACTGATACTGCCGTTTACTTTTATCCAAATGCTCGACTCAGTAGCCATTAGGTTTTGAGTTTGAGCGCTTTGAAAGTCAGAGATACAATAGGCTACACCCTTGTTGCCATAAGGTTTTAAACTGTTGGCTTGAACAGATAACAGTTGGTTTAGGGGGAAACTGTTTTCAGTGATTTTAATGGCATCTATCCATTGTAAGCATGTCGCTTGATTGGTAAAATGTAAATATTCCGCATTCAAATCTGCGGTTATAATATTGAATTGACATGAGCGGTCAGAGGCGTTTACAATTGCTCTTGCTCTGTTTTTGGCCCCTTCAAGCAATGGACCTTCAGTGCCAGGGAGGTTCATGCTGTAGCTGTTGTCTAAAACAATTGATACACTTGTTTGTCCTTTGCGCGGATTGACTGATTTAAGCGGGATATAGGGTTGAGCAAAGGCCAAAATTAAGGCAGACAAAGCCAACAAGCGACTCAATAAGATCAGTCGTTTTTTGAGCACATTGCCGGTTTGGCTACTTTGTTCGATTTGCGTTAAAAAATCAACCTTGGTGAAGATGATTTTTTTGTAACGTCTGAAATTGAATAGATGAATAACGATTGGTATGGCCAACAGCCACAATGCCCATAATACCGAAGCTTGTTGGAATGCGATCATCTTTCGCAAACATAATCAAAAAAACTGATGAAATCGAGGCAGAGATGATTTATAATCTTGCTCAGTTTGCAGTGGTTTTTAGTCTAGAATTCTATAAATTCGCAGCATATTTTTCAATTATGCAAACCGCACAAGAATTCAGAATCGAACGCGACACCATGGGTGAAGTGAAAGTGCCAGCCAATGTTTATTGGGGTGCTCAGACCCAACGCTCACTTCAAAATTTTAAAATTGGCAATCAAAAAATGCCAATTGAGATCATTAGAGCTTTTGCTATCCTTAAAAAGGCCGCAGCCATTACCAATAACAAATTAGGGGTATTGTCTTTAACCAAATGCGATTTGATTTGTTCAGTTTGCGATGAAATTTTAGAGGGTAAATTAGACGATCAATTTCCATTGGTGATTTGGCAAACTGGTAGTGGTACTCAAAGTAACATGAACGTCAATGAAGTGATTGCCAATAGAGCACATGTGATGCAAGGCGGTTCGCTTTTAGACGAAGTGAAAGTGCTGCATCCCAATGATGATGTCAATAAATCACAATCAAGTAATGACACTTTCCCAACGGCTATGAGTATTGCGTCTTATAAGCAAGTGATAGACTATACCATTCCTGGTTTACAAGCTTTAAAAACCACTTTAAAGCACAAGTCAAGAGACTTCATGAGCATCATTAAAATTGGTAGAACCCACTTTATGGATGCCACACCTGTAACCTTAGGGCAAGAATTCTCAGGCTATGTACAACAGTTGAAAAATGGTATCGATTGTATTAACCGTGCATTAGTGCCTGCCAGCGAAATCGCTTTAGGAGGTACTGCAGTAGGGACTGGTATCAACACGCCAAAAGGTTATTCAGAGTTGGTGGCTAAAACCATTGCTGAATTATCTGGTTTGCCAATTGTTACCGCTGAAAATAAATTTGAGGCCTTGGCTGCTCACGATGCCATGGTTGAATTGCACTCTGCCTTAAAACGTGTGGCGGTTAGTTTGATGAAAATCGCTAATGACATCCGTATGTTAAGTTCAGGGCCAAGAAGTGGTATTGGTGAAATTTTAATTCCTGACAATGAGCCAGGTAGTAGCATTATGCCGGGTAAAGTAAATCCTACTCAATGTGAGGCTTTAACCATGGTATGCGCTCAAGTTATGGGCAATGATGTTGCGGTTACCATTGGTGGTTCTAATGGCCATTTTGAATTGAATGTGTTCAAGCCAATGATTGCTGCCAACGTATTACAATCTGCTAGATTAATAGGTGAAGCTTCTTTGAGTTTTGATGTGAATTGCGCAGCAGGCATAGAGCCTAATTTGCCAGAGATCAAAAATAAATTAGAAAATTCTTTGATGTTGGTGACTGCTTTAAATACCCATATTGGTTATGAAAACGCTGCTAAAATTGCAAAGAAAGCACACAAGGAAAATACCAGTTTAAGACAAGCTGCGCTAGATCTAGGGTTATTGACCAATGAGCAATTTGATGCTTGGGTGAAGCCTGAAGACATGGTAGGTGATATGCAACCATTGGCTTAAGTTTTTTGATTATTCAATAATGAAATCCGTTCTGAAAAGAGCGGATTTTTTTTATTCAAAAGTTTGCATGTTCATGCAATTGAAATGCTTTTTAGGGCAAGCAGCAAAACCGATTTTAGAACAGGGTCTGCAGGCTAAATTGGCCACTTCAAATTGTTTTTGATGAATCTCAGAACCTTCTGGGTAGTATGGTGTCATGCCAAAGGCGGGAATCGTATTGCCCCAAACGCTGTGAATAGGTTTTTTTAGGGCAGCGGCAATGTGCATCATGCCGGTATCATGGCTTAATGCCAAATCAGCCATTGCTATGATTTTAGCACTTTGCATCAAATTGACTTGACCACATACATTCACAATGGTCTTACTTGTTGAGCAAGCATTGCGCAAAGCTTCAGCCGCAGCTGAGTCTTCTTTGCCACCAATTAATACAATAGGTTCAGGGTGTTTGTTGAGCCATTCTATTTGTTTGTTCAAAGGCAATTGTTTGGTGGCGTGTTGACCGCCCAAAGCATAAACGGTGTAATGATTTGGTAAATGGAGTTGACTTATGTCTGTTTGTTCAGGAATGAAAAAATCTAAGCCTTTGCCATCGTTAACAATGCCTAAAGGTTTAAGCGTTGCTATGTAACGATCAACAATATGTTGTTGGGGTAAACGGTTGATTTTGAAATTCACCATGAGCCATTTTGCCCAATTTAATTTATTGAATGAATAAGCTTTGACACCTAGCGCCCATTTGATTTTTAAGGTCCTTAAATTGTGGTGAAGGTCTATGATTAAATCATAGTTTTCAGCTTTTAGCGATTGTATAAATGCGGCCTCGTTGTTCTCAAGTAACTTAACGGCATCAATATAGGGGCTGTTGTTGAGTAATGCAGCGTAGTTGGCTTTAGTGGCAAAGTGAACAATGGTATCAGCCTGAGCAGTTTTTAATAACCTTACAACAGGAGAGCATAATACTATGTCGCCAATGGAACTAAATCTTAATACCAAAATCTTCATGCTCTGCGTTGTCTTTTTTGGCTTAAAAATGTTAATAGCTGATTCAAGTCCATAGCATTCAAACAATGCTTTGGTGTTAGATAACCTTTGCGCGCCACTTGAACGCCATATACCATGTCATTCATGCCCTCTTTTTGGTGGGCATCGGGGTTGATGCTGATCAATGCACCTTTGTTGATGGCGTAATCTATCCATCGCCAATCTAAATCAAGGCGGTAGGGGTGTGCATTCAATTCTATTACGACTTGATTGGCCACACAGGCATCAATGATGTAGGCATGATCAATTGGGTAACCACTGCGCAAGAGCAATAGCCTTCCGGTAGGATGCCCTAAAATATCCGTGTAAGGATTTTCAATGGCTTTGCTTAATCTGGCATTGGCTTTTTCAAGGCTCATTGATAAAGGACTGTGGACGCTGGCCACAACAATATCAAATAGTTTTAATAGGTCGTCTTTGTAGTCTAATTGACCATCGTTTAAGATGTCACTTTCTATCCCTCTTAGAATTCTAAAGGGGCTTAGTTTTTGGTTGAGCTTATCTATTTCTTGCCATTGCTCTAACACCTTTTCAGGTCTAAGACCACCTGCATAAGCAGCCGTTTGAGAATGGTCGCAAATGGCTAAATATTCAAGGCCCATATGCTGAGCATATACCGCCATTTCCTCTAAAGTATGAATGCCGTCGCTGTAGGTGCTATGGTTGTGAATACACCCTTTTAAATCAGCCACTTTTATCAACTCGTCTTGCAGCTCAAGTTTTTCTAATTCCTTTAAGCCTTCGCGCCATTCAGGGATAATGTAGGGAAGGTTTAATGAGGCATATACGGCCGTTTCGTTTTCTGCGGCTTGGGCCTTCTCAAAATGGATTAGATTTAAATGGGCTTCGGTGGCACTGTACTTGATGCAATCGTAAGCAAAATGTGTTCGGTCTGAAAGGTGAATGAGGACTTTAACAGAGTCGATATACCAACAGCTAATGCTTGTGGCGTTTTCCGATTCAGCTTTAAAGTTTTCAGAGCTACAAATTTGTTCAAGCAGCGCTTTGCCATCTTTACATTCAACCACGTATTCAAGCGTTTCAACAATGTCGTTTAATCGGCGGTAATCGCCTGCAACTTGGTATTGATGAACCAGCATACTGTGTTCGAAGACTTCGTTTAAAAAGGTAACCAATCTTTGGAGTTTAGCCCAGTGGAATTTGCCTTCGTTGTTGAATTTGAATTCAATATTGCTTTGAATTTGAGCTTGTGTTTTATAGCCAAAACCTTTGATTTCAACTAAACGGTTTTCGCGACAAGCGTCGAGTAAATCAGCAATGCTGCAAATATTATAATTGCGCCAAAGTGTCTCAACTTTTTTAGGGCCTAAACCTTTGATGCTTAAAATTGCTCTAACGCCTTCTGGGGTTTGTGCAATCAGTTCATCTAGTTCTGCGAGGTGGCCAGTTTGAATCAATTCATGGATTTTTGGTCCCATGGATTTGCCAATCTGAGGATGAGAGCTGAGCGTTTCTAAAGACATTTCTGTCAAAGGCTCATGTATTTTTTTGATGTTGAAGGCTGCTGCCGCAATGGATTTGACTTTAAATGGATTGCCGTTATGCAACTCATACAATTGGCTGTACTCGTTGAGTAAATTGGCAATGTCTTTATTGTCTAAGATGGGCATTATATCAATTCTTGGGTCAATTTGGCCATGGTGTTTTTAGCATTGGCTTTTTCGTAAATGATGCTGTAAACCGCATTTAAAATAGGGGTGTAGGCCTGAATGCTGTCATTGATTTCTTTCATGGTTTTGGTGGCATAATACCCTTCAGCAACCATGTTCATCTCCATTTGTGCGCTTTTTACTGTGTAGCCTTTGCCCAGCATGTTGCCAAAAGTTCTGTTGCGACTGAATTGAGAGTAAGCAGTCACTAATAAATCGCCTAAATAGGCATTCTCTTTAACGTCGCGGTGGATTTCATGACTGGCGTCAATGAAGCGTTCGGTTTCTCTTGATGCAGCCGAGACCAATACCGATTGAAAGTTGTCGCCATAGCCTAAGCCATGGCATATGCCACAAGCAATAGCGTATACATTTTTCAAAACTGCGGCGTATTCAATGCCGTAAATATCATTAGTGGTTTTGGTTAATATATAATGGCAGTCAAATAATTGAGCAATGTTGTCTGCTGTGCTCTGATCAGTTGAGGCAATGGTGAGGTAACTCAGTTTTTCCATAGCCACCTCTTCCGCATGGCAGGGGCCGCTCACGGCAGCAATTTGTTTAGCGTCCATTTGCCATTCACTTTCAAAATAATGACTCATGATTTGATGGGTTGCTGGAATAACGCCCTTCACCGCAGAAATCAAGGTTTTGTTTTTGAAGCAATCTTTAGGCAAATCTTTTAAAGTATCATGCACAAAGGCTGAGGGCACTGCCAATAAAATGATATCATTGTTTTGTATGCAAGCGTTAATGTCAGTGCAAAGTTGAACCGTTTTGAGGTCAATCATGACATCGCTCAAATACCTTGGGTTGTGACCGTATTGTTGAATGAATTCAACATCTGCATCGGATCGCATGCACCATGTGATGGATTTAGAATGCGCGTTGTTGCAAAGAATTTTGATTAAAGCGGTTGCCCAACTGCCATTCCCAATTATGCCTATTGTCTTCATGCTCACATGCGAAAATACATATTTTTTAACAAATGCGTTTGGCTTGCTGCTGCAGTCTTGATTTGCTTTATCTTTGTGATTGCATGTACAGCTTAGGACCTATGCCATCTATTCGATTAAAGGGAAGTTTGAACTTGCCTGTATCTAAGAGTATTGCCAATCGTTTATTGATTTTACAAGCTTTGCAAGGGCAGGCTTTATATCCCTGTGATGCCGCTTGGAGCAATGATGTTAAATGTTTGCATCAACACTTGAGTCATCAATCAACTGAATACGATTTTAAAGATGCCGGCACTCCCTTAAGGTTGTTTTTGGCTTATGCCGCTTTTAAAGGTATTGATGGGGTCATATTGGGGAGTAAGCGTTTGTCTGAAAGACCAATCAAAGCCTTGTTGAAATCTCTGGAAATTTTGGGTGCTGAGTTTGAGTTTTTGGAGCATGCTTATCAATTGCCATTGAGGGTTAAAAAGGCGGTTAATCGTCAAGCCACAACCACTCAAATTGAGGTGCATGAGAGCAGTCAGTTTTTAAGTGCTTTGCTGTTGATTGCGCCCTATTTCGAGCATGGTCTTGTCATTAACTGTATTGGACAAGCGGTTTCATCAACCTATACCAAATTAACTCAACAGTGCTTAAAGTCAGTAGCTAAAGTAGAACAAATAAAGCCAGAGCAAATTCAAGTCTCTTCCAGAAATCTGTTTGCTGATGACTTGCCCAAAACCATAGAGGCTGATTGGAGTTCAGCAGCTTTTGTTTTAGCCTGGGCTGCCTTATCAGATCAGGCTGATATTATCTTGCCAAATTTAACATTAAGTTCAGCTCAAGGTGATGCCGTTGTTGCTCAATACATGAAAGCTTGGGGTGTACATTGCGCTGATTCACCAGTTGGCTTAAAAGTATTCAAAACCCAAGGCGCTGCTATTGAATCAACTTTGTTGCATTTTGATTTGACTTCAACGCCTGATCTTTTTCCTGTCATGTTGGCCTTGTGTGCAGTTAGTCAAAGGCAAGTTGTGTTTTCGGGTTTGGCCCATCAGATACACAAAGAAAGCAATCG
>JBIPPH010000078.1:0-3981 GCA_044368575.1 Bacteroidia bacterium | reverse complement strand
TAAAAAATGCTTGGTATTAGAAGGGTCTACCCAAATTACGTGGTTGTCTACGTGCTTATTGTTTTCGCCAATACCCTTGAATGATCTACCGCCATCTGTGCTGATTTGAGCCCAAGTATTCATCGAATAAATTACCAATGGATTCACTGGGTCTGCAAACAATTCTTGATAGTAATTGCCCGCAGTAAAATGGCCTGAGCGTTTTTCAAAAGAGGCGCCTCTATTGGTTGAAGCGTATAAGCCACCAGCATTGCCTTCAGCTTCGATTAGAGCGTATACCCAATCTGTTTCAACCGGCGAAACCGCTAATGAAATTCTGCCTACATCACCCGCTGGTAAGCCGGTTTGCAATTTGGTCCAAGTTTGGCCATAGTCTTCACTTTTATAAATCGCAGATTCAGGTCCTCCTCCAACATAAGTCCATTCGTGTCTGCGTCTTTGGTGTGCCGTTGCATATACAATATTGCTGTATTTTGGATGAATATGTACTTCATTAAATCCTGTGTTTTCACTCACATACAATACCCTATTCCAAGATTTACCACCATCAGTAGTTTTGTATATGCCTCTATCGCCACCAGCACTCCATAATGGGCCATAAGCAGCAACATAAACTGTATTGGTTTGAACAGGATCAACAGCAATCATACCAATGTGTTCGCTGTTTTTTAAACCCATGTTTTGCCATGTTTGACCGCCATCTATTGTTTTATAAATACCGTCTCCATAACCAACACTTCTTTGATTGTTGTTTTCTCCAGAACCTACCCAAAGCACATTGGTGTTCAAGGGATCCATCTTTAAACACCCAATTGAAAATACCCCTTGGCCGTCAAAAATCGGAGAGAAACTTACACCGGCATTATTTGTTTTCCATACGCCACCATTTGCAGCTGCTACATACCATTCAAATTTGTTGTTTGGATTGATTGCTAAATCAATAACCCTACCCGAAGTAACTGCAGGACCAATTGAACGAAACTGATAAGCAGACAATAAAGTCTCTAGATTTTTATTTGGATTAGAAGCAGATGGCGCTTTTGATTGCGCAGACATGGATAGGGCAAAAAAAGTCGCCAAAACCATTGATGTGGTATGTTTGAACAAATGCATAAAGCAAAAATAAAGGTATTTAAAGGAGAAATAATCGAAAAAACGTTTTTAAGCCGTTTTAAGCGCTTTAAAGCACTTTGTTATACAAATCCTCGTAAAGCGGCAAAATCTTATCAATATGAAAGTTTAAAGCCTGTTTTAGCGCATTTTTTTTGAAGGTCTTCAATAGCTCTTCATTTTTTAGCAAGGCGATAGCGTTTTTGGCCATATCGTCTACATCCCCTACTTGGCTTGTAAATCCAGTTTCTCCATTGATGTTTACTTCAGGAATGCCGCCCGTATTGGTGCTTATCACAGGCACCTCACAGGCCATAGCTTCTAAGGCCGCCAAACCAAAGCTTTCCGTTTCTGAGGTTAATAAGAACAAATCGCAAACCGATAAAATCTCTTCGATTTGCTCTTGTTTGCCCAAAAAAGTAATCTTATCAAACACTTCTAATTCTCTGGCCAACATTTCAATATTGGTTCTTTCGGGCCCATCTCCTATCAACAACAGTTTACATGGCAAAGCTTGATTGACTTGCTTAAATATTTTAACTACGTCTTCGATGCGTTTAACTTTTCTAAAGTTAGATGTATGCACCAATATGTGTTCATTGTTAGGGGCAATGGCCTTCTTAAAATGGTCTTTTTTATGTTTTTTAAACCTTGAAAAATCGATAAAATTAGGAATAACTGAGATTTCTTTTTGAATGTTAAAATTCTTGTAGGTGTCTTGTTTTAAGCTATCTGAAACAGCTGTTACAGCATCGGAATGATTAATGGAATAAGACACAACGGGTTCAAATGTTGGGTCTTTTCCTATTAGGGTGATATCGGTACCATGTAAAGTAGTCACGATTGGAATATTAATGCCTTGTTCGCTCAATATGTTTTTGGCCATTAATGCTGCGCTTGCGTGAGGAATAGCGTAATGAACATGCAGCACATCAAGTCGGTTTAGTTTAACAATATCAACGATTTTACTGGCCAAAATGGTTTCATAGGGCACATATTCAAACAAAGGGTATTTGTAAATGGAAACCTCGTGAAAAAACACATTGGGGCTAAAAAAATCTAATCGAGCCGGTTGGCTATAGCTGATAAAATGCACATTGTGTCCTTTAGCGGCTAATGCTTTTCCTAATTCAGTGGCAACTACACCGCTTCCTCCAAAAGTAGGATAACAAACAATACCAATATTTATTTGACGATCCACGACCAAAATTGTTTATGAATTTTTGGAATAAAAATACCCATAACAGGGACTAAAATCAGAGTAAATACAAGCGTTTTAACCAATTGATGTTGTTCTTTAAGTAATGGAAAAATCAACCAAAACATGAGGTTAATTGTAGGGTATACAAACAGCCACGATAAGAGTAACATTTTCCAAATTTTAGGTTTAGCCTGCTGGTTCATTTAAGTAAGTTGTTTAATGATTTATAGAGGTCTGTTATGTATTTAGGAGCTGTAGAATCATTGCTATTCCATTGAATTTGATTAATAATGATTTGATTTTTTATGATAAAAATTTGATTGGTATAGCTGCCAGGTTTGTTGTATCTACAATTTAACAATTGATCGCTCTGAATGGTTTTAAAAAGTTTAGCGGTTTTACTGCTGTTTACCTTTTTTTGGTATATTGAAGTATTACCTTGCTGAGTGTATAGCTCCGATTTTTGATTTAATAAATGATAAGAATATAAGCCAGTAATTCCACCTCCACTACCAAATTTAATTTCATAAACATCCTTTTTCTTTGGTGCAAAACTCAAGCAACAAACACTAAAAAGGATTAATAAAAACGATTTCATTGGGTTTAAAATTGTTCTAAAAATCTGATATCATTTTCAAACATTTGACGAATGTCTTTGATACCATATTTCAGCATAGTAATTCTATCTATACCCATACCAAACGCAAAGCCTGAGTATTTTTCAGGATCTATGCCACAATTTTTTAAAACATTAGGATCAACCATCCCACAACCTAAAATTTCTAACCAACCCGTTCCTTTAGTTAATCGTTTATCTTGTTCAGTCTCTGTTCCTAAGAAAATATCCATTTCTGCACTTGGCTCTGTAAATGGAAAATAAGAAGGTCTAAAACGAATTTCACGTTCTCCAAAAAATTGAGAAACGAAGTAGTATAAAGTTTGCTTAAGGTCCGCAAAACTTACTTTTTCATCAATATACAGACCTTCTATTTGATGGAAGAAACAATTAGATCTAGAAGAAACAGCTTCATTTCTGTATACTCTACCTGGCATCAATGCTCTGATAGGAGGTTTTTGATTTTCCATTAATCTAACTTGAACACTGCTGGTATGGGTTCTTAAAGCCCAATTACCTTTAGGTTCAGTATTAATAAAAAAAGTATCTTGCATATCTCTTGCAGGATGATTTTCTGGAAAATTTAAAGCTGAAAAATTATGCCAATCATCTTCAACTTCAGGACCATTTTCAACTGTAAAACCAATTGATTCAAAAATATCTAAAATACTATTTTTTACTAATGAAATAGGGTGTTGAGAACCAGTTGTAAAGGCTTGAAGAGGTAAAGTTAAATCAATGGTATTTGATTGTGATTGTTGATTGTCTCCAAAAGTTTCTTTATTGGTATTATAAATACCTTCAGCTGTTTGTCTGAGTATATTTAACGCTTTTCCAATTTCTTTTTTTTGATCTCCAGTAATGGTTTTAAATTCATCAAATAAAGTAGTAATTTCTCCTTTTTTTGAAAGAAATTGCAATCTATAATTTTCTAAATCTTCTTTAGATTGAATAGTGTAAGTATTGACTTTTGTTTTTAATTGTTCAATCTTATCAAGCATATCACAAAAGTAGATTAAATTTTTTTAAAGCCATCATCCACAAACCAATAAAA
>JBIPPH010000018.1:0-41329 GCA_044368575.1 Bacteroidia bacterium | reverse complement strand
ATTTTTCTATTCATCATCAAGGGCAACTCATAATTAACCGTGCCACCTGTTGAACGACCCAATGGTTTTCCGGCCTCATCCGTCAAAGTAAAATTAACGCGTTTTGTTACGATTCTGCCATCAGGGGTTTTAATGTGTGCCAACAAAAAAAGGTTCTCATAAGGATAAGATTTTTGCATTCTCAATTTCAAGAAGAAATCATGGTTTAGCCCCGCATTTTGAACAGTAAAAGGAAACTCTGGTATTTGGTCATAATTCCACTTTGCACTAGGTATATCGTTCATTTGATCAGCAATTTTGCCATTTTCTGAACAGGCCACAAGCGATACAATTATGGCAAAAGCAAATCCCCATTTCATAGTACAAATGTAAGCAAACTAATGATTAAATACAGCAATTCTTGCACTTTTAAAAAAGGGACTTAAAATTCAAAAAAAACAATTATGTTTGTTAACGAATGCCTCGCATCTAAATGATTAATCTGCTTTTTCAACACATCGATTTTTTAATTGACCTCGTATTGGCATTTATAACCATGAGTCTTGGTTTGAATTTAAGCAAAATAGACTTCAAAAATATTGTGGCTTTCCCAGGTCCATTAACCATTGGCCTTATTGCGCAGATGGTATTATTGCCTTTGTCAGCCTTGGTGCTTATGCTCTTGTCAGATTTCAATCCTGAGGTTAAAGTAGGCTTTATCATCATTGCACTTTGCCCTGGTGGTGTTACCTCCAACTTAGTAAGTTATTTACTTAAAGGCAATGTAGCGCTGAGCATTTCATTAACCGTTGTCAATGGTATATTGTGCATGTTTTCATTGCCTATATTGGTCAACTTAGCCCTTGATCATTTTATTAATCAAACCCATTTAATTGAACTTCCTGTCATTAGAACGATTGAACACATTGCCTTGGTTACTGTCTTACCCGCCTCAGTAGGTTTAATGATTAGAAACCGTTTACCAAAAATCGCAGACACACTTAGACCGATTTTAAAATATTTATTGCCAAGCTTATTGTTATTTATTTTCCTTACTAAAATGTTTGCTCCGGTTGACAAAGGCGGCATAGCACTCACACAAGCAGAACTTTTAGAACAAGGCATTTGGGTATTGCTATTGAATTTTTCTGGTATGTTTTTAGGCTATTTGTTAGGGACCGGATTTAAAACCAATTTACAAAACAAAGTCACGATAATGGTTGAAGTTGGTCTTCAAAACACCGCTTTAGCCCTCTTAATTGCAGGGAATATTTTACACAATGACAATATGCAAAAACCTGCAATGGTATATGCAATTTTGACCTTTTTCTCTACTTTGTTATTTGCTTGGCTCATTAAAAACATTTCTTTAAAGTTTGTTGACAAAGAAGCTTAACCCCATTCTTTTGCTCTCTTGCCTTTTTTTGTTTGTTGAACTCAATTCACAAACCATTCCTAAAATAGGCCGTTATCAGACCCTAGAAATTGGCAATTGGAATTTAGAATGGTTTGGCAAAACCCTTCCAGGATACGGCCCATACAACGACAGCCTTCAACAACGCTTAGTAGCTAAGAGTATTTCGGCTTCAGACATAGACATTTGGGCATTGTGCGAAGTTTCCAATGCAGTTGCCTTTGATACATTGTGCAAACGGCTTCCTCAATACACGGGCATACTATGCAATTACAGTCCAGAGCAAAAAACAGCCCTTCTTTTCAAAAAGGACATGTTTCAAATGTTGTCCTCCAAACTATTGGGCACTGCTAATAGAGACAGCTTTTCTACAGCAAGATTTCCCTTTGAGATTACTTTAAAAACTTTACAAAATAGCAGTATTGATACATTAAAATTGCTTATTCTGCATTTAAAAGCGAACACAGGCTCTGACAGTCAAAAACTTCTGGCATACAACAGCAGAAAACGCTCTTCAGAATGGCTTAAAGACTATGTCAATCAAAGTACTAAAACAGATAAAATCATATTGTTAGGGGATTGGAATGACGATATTGATCAATCCATACACAACAATCTACCATCGCCATTTTCAGCAATGATTAACTCAAGTAAAGGCCAATTCATTAGCAAACGATTGACGGATTTACAAGAGGCTACCACTACCTCCTACCCTGAAACCATTGATCATCAGTGGATATCTAATGCACTTTTGCAACATTGGTTAAAAGACTCGATTCACACATGGCGATTGAACCAATTTATACTCAATTATGCTCAAGTTTGTAGCGATCATTATCCCGTCTATTCTCAATATGAATGGCATGCTCAAACCATTCATACCATTAAACAATTAAACTTTAAAGTATACCCAAATCCATTTCAATCTTATTTTGAATTTTCGAATATCAATGAAATTGAGCATTGGCAATTGATCAATAGCCAAGGACAAATCATTTTAGAATCATTAGACCAACAATTTTCGAGAGTAGAATTACCAATGCTTGTACCTGCTTGTTACACCCTTAAAATTAAAAGCACAAGTGGTTACAGCTATGTGAAACTCATTAAAGCGCCATGAAAAACAACATAGTCCCAAGCTTTAAAGAAGCCTTACTAAAATTAGAGAAATACTGTGCCTATCAGGAACGTTGTCAGTTAGAAGTAATGAATAAATTGAAAACTATGGGATTAAATGCCAGCGATGCTTCAGAAATCTGCTTGCATTTGGTGCAAAATAATTTTCTTAATGAAGAACGTTTTGCCATGGCTTTTGCGGGTGGAAAATTCAGACAAAAACAATGGGGACTCAAAAAAATTGAAATGGGTCTAAAGGCAAAAAAAATCAGCGCTTATTGCATTGAAAAAGCATTGCAATCCATTGACCCTAAACTCTATAAAAACACTTTGTACAAAACCGCTGAAAAATATTGGATGAAGGTAAAACACAAAACAGAATACGAACGCCAAGCCAAAACCATTCAATATTTGAGAAGTCGAGGATTTGATTTTGAACAATGTCATGAAATCGTTTTAGAATTCCGATCCAAATAATGCTTTTTTAAGTTAGTTTTGCCCAACTATGAACCCGGAAAATCACCTTCAGATTTGGAAACTTTTAGAGCAGGTCAGTGACCCAGAAATCCCAGTATTATCTATTGTTGACATGGGCATAGTAAGAGCGATTGACACTTCGAACAATGAATGTCATATTCAAATTACACCAACCTACAGTGGTTGCCCTGCAATGAATACTATTGCGACAGACATTACCACTCATTTGTTATCAAACGGTTTTCCTTGTAAAGTTGAATTGGTACTAAGTCCTGCTTGGACGACTGATTGGATGACTGCCGCAGGTAAACAAAAACTCAAGGCATACGGCATTGCACCACCTGAAGATGAAGACATTAACTTGAATACATTATTCAATCATCAACATGCAGTTGAATGCCCTCGATGCAATAGCCGTAACACTAGCCTTGTAAGTCAATTCGGAAGCACTGCGTGTAAAGCTTTATACAAATGTCTAGACTGCTTAGAACCCTTTGATTATTTCAAGTGTTTAAAGTAGTTAACTGACTGTAATTCAATGCCTTAGTTTTTTTGCATAAGTAGGACAATAGTTGTACCTTTGCAATCTTGACGAATTGTCAAACAACCACTATAACTGAATGGCAGAAATAAGACTAGGAAAAGCAGCATCGGAATTTAATGTAAGTACGCAAACCATTATTGAGAGTTTGCAGAAGAAAGGTTTTGCAATTGAAAACAAACCAACTGCAAAATTAACAGAGGAGATGTACAGCTATATTTCTAGTGTTTTCTCATCAGACAAAGAAGCCAAAGAGCAATCTAAATCAATTGGTCTAAAACTCAAGAAAAGAGAAGATGCTGTTAAAACTGAAGAAGCTGCTCCGAAAGTTAAGGCCGAAGAAAAACCAGTAACAACTGAGCCTGAAGTCAAAGCCAAATCAGTAGTTGAAGAAAGCAATTCTGAAGAAAGCAACATAGAAACCCCTAAAGCTAAAGCCAAAAATAAACCAAGCGAAAGCGACATGCCAGGTTTAGTGGTTAAAGGCAAGATTGATTTACCAGGTAACAAAAAGAAAAAAGAAGAGGTAGTTGAAACGCCCAAAGTGGTTGAACCTACCCCTGAACCTGTAAACATAGTACCTGAAACAATTGAGCCAATGATTGATGATGACCGCGAATTGGTTAAAGCCAATTTGGTGGAGTTAGATGGCTTAACAATCAAAGGTAAAATTGAACTTAAACCTGAACCTGTAATTAAACCTAAATCTCATGATCAAGATAACTTGAACAGAGAAAAACGCAAACGCAAAACAGGCGCACAGAAAGTTAATATCCAACAAGAGATAAGAGTGAACAAAGGGCCTCATATGAAACACAATGAGCCTAAGAAAGAAATCACTCAAAAGGAAATTCAAGAAAAGCTAAAGAATACCCTCAATAAAATTGACTCTTCGAATAGAGGTAAAACCACAAAATCGAAATTCAAGCGTCAAAAGAGAGATGATCACTTCCAATCAAGAAATGCGCAAAGAGAGCGTCAAGAGCAAGAAGATGCCATCTTAAAAGTAACAGAATTCTTGACTGCCAATGATTTGGCCAAAATGATGGATGTCCAAGTAACTCAGGTTATTTCAACCTGTTTTTCTTTGGGCTTAATGGTGTCTATTAACCAACGTTTAGATGCTGAAACAATTACCCTAGTAGCAGATGAATTTGGCTACGAAGTTGAATTTGTTGACGCACAAGACACTATTGCCATCGAAGAAGAGCAAGACGATCCAAGCACCTTGGTGCCTCGTCCGCCAATTGTAACTGTAATGGGTCACGTTGACCATGGTAAAACATCCCTATTGGATTATATCAGAAAAGCCAACGTTATTGCAGGTGAAGCTGGTGGTATCACTCAGCACATTGGCGCCTATGAAGTTCAAATCCCTTCAGGTCAAAAAATTACTTTCTTAGATACACCGGGTCACGAAGCGTTCACCGCTATGCGTGCTCGTGGAGCTAAGGTAACAGACATTGCCGTTATCGTTATTGCAGCTGATGATAGCATAATGCCCCAAACAAGAGAGGCAATTAGCCATGCTCAAGCAGCCAATGTCCCTATGATATTTGCCATTAACAAGGTGGACAAAGAGGGTGCAAATCCTGAAAAAATCAGAGAAGCTTTATCAGCCATGAATATTTTAGTAGAAGAATGGGGTGGTAAATTCCAATCTCAAGAAATCTCTGCTAAGAAAGGCCTCAACATTGATAAATTGCTTGAAAAAATATTACTTGAAGCTGAATTATTGGATTTAAAAGCGAATCCAAATAGAAAGGCAAAAGGTACAATTGTAGAAGCCCGTTTGGATAAAGGCCGTGGTGTTGTAGCCAGTGTTTTAATCGAAGCAGGCACATTAAAAGTGGGTGACCACCTAGTGGCTGGCGCACATTACGCTAAGGTAAAAGCCTTATTTAATGAGCGTAATCAAAGAGTAGAATTTGCAGGTCCATCAACCCCTGTAAGTATGTTAGGTTTCTCTGAAGCCCCAAGTGCTGGTGATCCATTAATCGTATTAGGTTCTGAAGATGAAGCTAAGGACTTAGCGAACAAGCGCGAACAATTATTAAGAGAACAAGGTATTCGTACCACCAAGCATATCACCCTTGATGAAATTGGTAGACGTTTAGCGATTGGTAATTTCAAAGAATTGAACTTGATCATCAAAGGGGATGTGAATGGTTCGGTTGAAGCCTTGAGTGATTCATTATTGAATCTTTCTAACAAGGAGGTCATGGTAAAAGTGATCCACAAAGGTGTAGGACAAATCACAGAAAGTGATGTGTTATTGGCCTCTGCATCTGATGCCATTATCATTGGTTTCCAAGTTAGACCAAGTTCAAGCGCCAAAAAGATTGCTGAAACTGAGCAAATTGACATCAGACACTACTCTGTTATCTATCAAGCCATTGATGAAATTAAAGCCGCTATCGAAGGCATGTTAAGCCCTGAGATCAAGGAAACTATTATCGGTAGCGTTGATGTAAGAGATGTATTCAAGATCACCAAAGTGGGAACCATTGCTGGTTGTATGGTAACTGATGGTAAGATTACCCGTCAAGCTAAGATCAGAGTGATCAGAGATGGCGTTGTTGTGCATACTGGTGCGATTGATTCGCTAAAACGTTTCAAAGACGATGTTAAAGACGTTGTTAAAGGTTTTGAGTGTGGTATTTCATTAAAGAACTACCAAGACATTCAAGTTGGCGACGTATTTGAAGTATTCGAAGAAACATCTATCGCCAGAAAATTGGATTCACTTTAATTTTTCTTATTTAACCATGCTTCAACATGGAACTGTTCTAGGGTAAAGTAATCTACCTGACGCTCAATTTTACCTCTATTATAGTAATATATAACTGGCAAATTCAAACCTGCCATTTGAACAAATAGTGGCCCATTTAAACGGCTGTGAGGTACATCTGAGGTTTCTGTATTGCGCAAGAATAATTGAATCTTATCATCGTCTCCATTGATAAAGAAGTAAAATGGTAATTGCGGATTCTTTTTACGCATAGCTGAGATTTTTTGAGCTGCTATTTTGCAATGAGGACATGAAGCGCTCACAAAGGCTAAAATCAATTGCTTTTGACGAATATCTTGAACTGGAGCTTCTACTTTATCATCATATTTTTGCTGATGGTACAGGGTGTCTAAATTCAAATCAAAAACTTTATAGCTTTGACTCAAATACCGTTCTGAATAACTCAAATCTATTGGATTGACTATAAAAATCGTCACAGCAGATAATAAAAATACATAGTAAGGCAAATGCGGCAGTGGCAAAACAAATGGATAGGCCCATTGATAGGCCAATAACGCCATGCCAATGAGCACAAGATTTTTTAGTATCCCTTGCAAGGGCGTAAACTGCATTAAACTTCCCATACAGCCACAATCAGAGGCATTGCCATTGAGTAACAAATCTATACTCAAATGCAGAGAAAAGACTATAAGCGTGGCTATGGTCCACTTCAAACTGCGTTTTAAATCGTAAGTAAATATCAACAAAAGCCCTAAAAAAAACTCTAAAGCAATAACCAATCGGGCCACAAATACCGCTGGCACCCATGAAATAAAAGTAGTTGCTACAATTTTATATTCAAATGGTTCTATAGGAAACAACTTAAACCAAGCAGAGCTCATCATGACAATTCCAATCATTAAACTCAGCAGGTAGGCAAATAGCTTTTTCACAATACAAGTATAAATAAAAAACGCCTGATCTATGACCAGGCGTTTTTAAAATATTTGACTATAAAGGGTTATTTCAATTTACATTCTATTTTCATAGATGTGCCATTGAAATCGTATGAACGTGTAATACATGCATCTTTAGCTTGGCGTTTAGTGGCATCTGTAAGGGTTACTTTTTCAGTTTGCCCTGCATAGGTGCATTCGCAAACTCTATCTTTCTTACAAGAAACCAATAAAACAGCCGCCAATGCAATAACTGAACTTAATGCGAATAGCTTTTTCATAACTGTATTATTTTAATTCACATGTTTCTTTTTCAACACCACCTTGACCATCATCGATAGATGTGCTCACGCAATTGGCTTTACCTTGGCGTTTGGTTACTTCAACTAGAGTAACTTTTGAAGTTACGCCGTTAGAAGTACACTCACATACTCTGTCTTTTTTACAAGCCACGAAGCTGATTGCAGCTACGGCTAAAATTGATAGGATTAATTTGTTTTTCATATCTTAATTAAATTTAAGGTTAAACAATATTAACAAAGCTTACTTAAACAAACAAATTGTTTTTAAATATTTTAACAGCAATGGCGATTAAAATAACCCCAAAAAATTTGCGTACCACCAATAGCCCGCCCTTGCCCAGTATAGCTTCTATGCGGTTAGTAGACTTCAATACCAAATACACAAAAATGAGATTAATCAGTATACCAATATAAATATTGACGGCATCAAACTCAGATTTTAATGACATAATCGTAGTTAAAGTACCGCTTCCAGCAATGATAGGAAATGCAATTGGAACTATACTCCCCGATCTTGGATCAGGATCCACTTTAAACAAATCGCGCCCTAAAATCATCTCCAAACCAATAATAAATATGACTATTGAACCCGCCAATGCGAAGGAATGAATATCTATGCCTAACACATTTAAGAACTGTTCGCCAACAAAAAAGAAAATGGTCATTAATAAGCCCGCTACCAAGGTGGCAATTTCTGACTGTATATGTCCTATTTTCTCGCGCAAATTTACCACGATAGGAATAGAGCCTATAATGTCAATTACAGCAAACAAAGTAAAGGTTACTGTTATAATTTCTTTTGCATTGATCATGGTGTATCTAGTTGATATAAAAATTGATTGAAGGGCCCTGCTGACTTAAAAACCTTTTGAACGCTATCAAAAAAAGTCGATTCCAACATAAGTTCCGCATCCATTTGATGCAGAATATAAAATTGCTTGTGAAACAAAAGAGGCTGATTGATTGCTGCTGACTTCAATTCCTTGGGTATTCGCTTACTCGTTTCCCCTAATACTTGACCGAAATATGTTTTAAAAGTCTTTTCGTTAATAATGCTTTCTATTAAATCAGGCTGTTGAGCCATTTTATGGCGAATAGCCTCTAATTGATCTGGATTAGGCAAATATGCTCCGCTGTATAAATTTACGAATTCAGGTCCTATCTCTAAATACAAACCAGGCTCGTTCATATTCTTTTTACCCCCTTTTTTGATCAATGCTGACATTTGAATTTTGTAGGGTGTTTTGTCTTTACTAAAACGAATATCCCTATTCAATCTAAAGATACATTCTGAGGCAGTTAAATCGCCTAATTGATATGCATCCTTAAAGGCAGCTATTAACTCGCCTACAAAGGCTTCAAACGGCCCTTTAACAGCACTTAAATAAGTAGACCTATTAGCATCCATCCAATCTTTATGATTGTTTTGCGCTAAGCCTATAAAAAACTCAATATAGTTTTGATTAAACACAGATTGTTTGCCCATAGATAAAAAAAGCGCCTTTCGGCGCTTTAGTTTAATTTTATTGTACGCTTAATGGTTTAATCACTCTGCCTTTATCGGTTTCAATGTGCAATTGGTAAATGCCCTTACTCAATGAAGCAACAGAGAATGCAGCTTCCTGATTTGCATCCAATGCAATGGTTTGAATCAAACGAGCATTCACATCATATATAGCCACTTGAAGAATGCTTGCCATTTCACTGCTTAATCTCACCAAGTCTTGAGCCGGATTAGGATAAACCTTGATTTTAGCAGCAAGTGCATTTTCTAGAACACTGTTAGACTCATCATCAATAATAGTAACCGTATGTATACTGTCTGGGCCAATTACTGTTCCCCAAGAATTATCTCTGATTACCCAAGTAATGGTTTCATTTAATTCAACAGTAGCATCATCATTTAATTTAGATTTAACCACAACACTAGGCGCACTTGAAGTCAAAATAAACAACCTTGAAGCGTTTGATTGATAATCAACATTTCTTGATGCCGTTCCACCTTTAATAAACAAAGTGATTTGTTGATTACTAGCCAAATTAGCACATTGTAAAGTAAAGCCATCGGTACTGTCTCTATTTTCTTTAGCAGAAGAGGTTGCAGAGGTAAAATTAAAGACTGGTACAACCAAGTTAGCAATATCAGTCATGCGGCGAGGCATAATGCGGTATGAACTAGTATAAGGACTAGTAGCGTCTAATTGAGCACCAATACCTGTTAAGTTAAAGAATCCTGTTGGGGCTGGTTTACCGTCAATATCAGTCTCACTGTCAATAACCATATCGAATGAATCAGAAGCAGTTTTGACTTTTAGGGTAACAGTAGTATTTGGAGACATTGCTGATGAAGGCCATGCATTTGGATTAGACAATTTAACCAAATTAAATTTAACCAAGTCAGATTCAGTGTTCTCACCTAATAGGCCAATTAACTTAGGGTTTCTTATATTCCTATTACTACCTAACTTAAAGAGTGTATCTAGTTGTGTGATTTGAACCATACCATTAGACTGGGCTACTTTACCATATACAAGTAAGCTATCGCCTTCAGTTACAGTGTAGCCAAAACTACCACCGTTAGCTTTGAATACTTGAACACCGCCAGTATTGTCTATTAAAGTGAAGGTTAAACCGTTTGGTGTACCAACTGGGCCTAAATTAACCCCATAAACTACACCTCTAACAGCACATCTAACATTAATACTATCTGGAGTAAAATTAGGTGCCTTACAAGCAGTAATTTTATTGATTTTGTATTCTGGCAAATCATTATCTATGATTGAAATTCTTAGGGTATCTGGTTTGCCAATTTTAGCATTAAAAGAAGTTCTAATTACAAATACAGCATCTTCTTTAAGTTCACTCAAATTATCGTTTACGATAGGTAAAGTATAAATAAAACTATCTGGATCTGTGCTGCTAAAACTTAACAACTGTGAAGAGAAGGTAAAGTCAGAACCAGCTTGGGCATAATTAGGATTGGTTAAGGCAGATAAAATAATATCACTTTGATTGCTATTGCCCCCTAAACGATTGATGCGCATTTTAACACTGCCAACACCTTCTGAAACGGTAATACCTTTTGTTGAGAACGAATAGATTGGTGGTGCATCATTATCAGTAATCACCAAAGTAAACAGTGAATCTTTACCAAAGGTAGAAGGCGAAGTCGGGTTTCTCAATGCAAGCACAACTGTATCAGGTCTGTCTTCCTTAAATACATCATCAATGATGCGAATATTAAACTCTAAACTATCTAACAATTTACCACTGGTGAAGCTAATGGTCGTATCTTTATTGGTAGATCCCAATTTAAATTCTGAAGGAATAAATGTACTGTCTGTTTTAGTTTTGACTGCCACATGGAAGTTGGTGGTTGATACAGAACCATTCACGATCTTAACTTTAACCTTCAAAATACCTTGACTTTCTTTAACGGTTTGAGTAGGTTTTGCAAAGGTGATTACACAAATATCATTGTCTACAATGTTGATTGTTGAAGTAGATACTGCTCCAATTTTAGCATTAACTGGGTTGTTTAATCTAACAACAATGTTCTCAATAGGTTCGCTTAATAGATCATCATTGATTTTTACTTTAATGGTATCTGTTGATTCTCCATAGGGTTTAAACTTAAATTGATTGGTTGACAAAAAATTAAAATCAACCCCATTAGTAGCAGTTGAAGTGGTAACAAATGCAGACACTTTACTGGTATCGTTATTGCCATACTTGCGTCTAAATATCAAACCAACTGTTGTATTTGCTTCAGTCACCGGCAATAAGGTTGTTACGAACTCAAACTCTGGTCGCATTAAGGGTGCAAAATCATTTTTGATATATACTGGCTTAACAGCTCCACCTCTACGATTGATAGTTGAGTCATTGCCCCAAATGCCATCCGTTTCGATGTTCGCATAAATAACCGTATCAAAGCCTGGGTCTCTGCTCTCTATTCTAGTAATACCAGTACTCATTGCATTAGGTATAATCGTACCCCAAGCACCTGAAACACCATTGATTTTGTTGTTGTAATAGGTTTGCATTTTTGAGAACATCAAGCCTTCGTTTTCAGCATAAGCAATACTAACTGGTCTTGTTGTCATTCCATTGGTTTGAGTATACAACAAAATCATGCTTTTGAAACGGGTTGATGAGGCACCAAAAATGGCAGTTCCCTTTGTAGATGAGTTAACAGTTGAAAACTGTAAGACTTGAATTGAATCTGAAACATATGCCTTTGTAATAGGACGTGCAATGGTATCAACCTCTTGCATAATGATCATTGGGTAGATATAGTTTCCTGGAGTAAAACGACTATCGTTGTCATAAACAGCTCCAAACCAACCAACAAAATCACTTTGACCATTGCCCAACACGATTGTATCGTGACCTCCTGGTGAAGCTAAATTAGGATTACTAATACTTGACCAAGAACCATTCTTTCTGATAATGATTGGCAAACCTGCACCAGTTGTAGTGTTACTTGCCGTATCTGATAGCACAATAAAACGGGTGTAATACTTATACTTAGCGCCTGGAGTCAAACCATTGATTCTGGCCTGGAACATAATTGGTAAACGCGTAGAATCTGCAGCTGAAGTGCCTGTTGAACCACATACGAGTGGAACTCTCTCGCCCAATACTTGACCAGCTTCTGGTTTTTGCGCAAACATTTGCATGGTCATGGCTAATAAAAACAGCCCTGCTAAAGTGAATTTTTTCATGAAAGTAAATCTTAGAATGGCAAATATACTAAATTAATTCAAAGGAAAACACACAGATAACACAACAATTTGCACTTGACTAACCCCTTGAATCGCTCTAACACAAGCTTCGGCAGTTGCCCCTGTTGTTACAACATCATCCACTAAGGCCACACATGAAATATTTTCAGGCAAGGCAGTTACATCAACAGAATAGGCTTTTTCTGCATTCAACCATCTATCAAATCTAGATTTATGGGTTTGGGTACTTTTGTAATTCAAAAGTTGCAAGACATTTGATAGAACTGGCAATTGAGCAACACTTGACATACCTTGAGCAATCAACTCAGATTGATTGTACCCTCTTTGTTTATGCTTTTTATGATGTAAAGGAACTGGAATAAACGCTTGAATACCCAATGATTGAATGGCTACTAAATGGTCTTTTACAAAATGAGCCCCTATTGTAAATGCTAATGTTTTAAAACCCTGGTATTTGATGGCATGCATTATAATTTGTGCGCTTCCATTTCGGTAAAAATACAAATAGGCAATAGCGGCCTTAACCTCTACCCTTCCCTGAAAAACTTTTATCAAAGGACTGTGACTAACTTGCTTTATTTGAATTTTAGGCAGTTCATACCAACAGCTCAAACATAAATGCTGTTCTTGTTTGAACAATTGATGTTTGCACAACAAACATAATCTCGGGAAAAATACATCTAATAATGATTCATAAACTTGATTCCATATCATAGAGTCAAGTTACTCATTAAGGGTTATAAGTAAAATTACATTTTAGACTTGAGCTTCATTAGGAAACCTATTTCACTTTCTTTCAATAAGCGCCATTTACCTCTTGGTAAATCCTTTTTAGTGAAAATACCCATGCTCACTCTATCCAGCTTTTCAACTTCATAACCAAGGGCTTCAAACATTCGTCGAACTACTCTATTTTTACCACTGTGAATTTCAATTCCAACGTGTCTGCGGTCTTCGTTGTCAACAAATGTAGCGGCGTCTGCATGCACCAATCCATCTTCTAATTCAATCCCTTGTACCAACTTATCTAAATCAGTACCACTTATTTTTTTATCTAAAACTGCATGATATACTTTGCCTATTTGAAAAGAAGGATGTGTCATAGCTTGAGACACTTCTCCATCATTGGTCAACAACAAAACACCGGTAGTATTTCTATCTAATCGCCCAATTGGATATACCCTCTGAGAAATTTTATCAGCTAATAAATCCAAAACGGTTTTACGACCTTTTTCATCATCTGTAGTTGTAATAAAATCCTTAGGTTTATTCATTAAAATATAAACAAAAGGCTCAGGCAATATTTTCCTTCCATCGTATCTCACCACGTCTGTTTTCTTCACCTTGTATCCCATTTCAACAACAGTTTCGCCGTTAACAGTAACCAATCCTTGGGCGATTAAATCATCTGCTTCGCGTCTGCTACAAACACCTGAATTAGCAATGTATTTATTCAATCTGATATCAGAAGGATCATCCGCTATACCTAACAGGTCTTGTTTGCGTTGAGAATATGATTTTTTAATTTTAACCTCTGGATCGTATTTTGGTCTAAATGGCTTTTTATCGCCATCTTGGTCTTTTGAAAATCGGTCGTTGCGTGCCCCTCTATCATCTTTGAAGCGAGGTTTATCATTGAAGCGGTCGCTTGGTCTTGATGGTCTATCTGAACGATCAAAAGATGGTTTTCTATCTCTGTCAAACCCAGAATCAGAACCTTCTCTGCGCTTATTGAATGGTTTGTCGCCATATGACTTATCACCATATGATTTTTTCGCATAAGGCTTATCGCCGTATGGTTTATCGCCATTGGGTTTATCTCCATATGACTTCTTTGCATAAGGCTTGTCGCCATATGGTTTGTCACCATATGATTTTTTGGCATAAGGCTTATCGCCGTAAGGTTTGTCACCGTATGATTTTTTCGCATATGGTTTATCACCATAGGTTTTATCTGAACTTGATTTCTTACCATAAGGTTTATCGCCATAGGTTTTAGGTTTGTTTGACCTAAAATCCTCACGATCACCGCCGTCTCTGTTTTTAGGAATAAAACGCGGTGGCGCTAATTCATCACCGTCATTAGCAAATGGCTTTTTAAAACCAGGCTTGTTCGATCTTGGTCCGCTGCCTTTGTTGGCACTGGATTTAAAATCAGACTTTGAGCGGTCGTTTGATGATTTTGATGAATACGGCTTATTCGACTTGTTTCTATTAAATGGCATGAACTGCAAAGATAAGGCTTTTCTGCTTTTTAACCCGACTTAAAATACGAGTGATTAAACGACAAAAAACATATATATTAATTTGATTTTCAGGATGTTATTCAATTGCCAACATCAAATGAAATAAATCATCAAAAATATATGACAAGAATTCACCTAAATTTGCACCACTTCAATTAGACTATTGACTTATAAATGATTGTACCTAAATTTTTAAACCCTAGCAATTCGTTTCATGCCGAATTAAGAAAACGCATAAACGACTATTTTGTAAACATCAATTCAAAACCAACAGGTAACAGCAAGTTGTACACTAAGGCTTTGATTTTAGTACTAAGCTTTATTGCGGTTTATGTGCATTTAGTGGTATTTACTTCCCCTTTTGTATGGTTAAATATTTTTGAATGTCTGCTTTTAGGAACACTTACAGCAGCCATTGGCTTTAATATTATGCACGACGGTGCTCATGGCAGTTTTAGCCAAAAGAAATGGCTGAATGAACTGGCAGGTTTATCATTAAATGTGTTGGGTGCTAATGTTTTCATGTGGAAGACCAAACACAATGTTGTACATCATACATTTACCAATATTGAAGGAATGGACGACGATATCAACGCCAAACCTTTTTTAAGACTTTGCGAAACCCAAAAGAAATACAAGATTCATAAGTTCCAACACTTATACTTCATTTTTGCTTATGCATTGTTATACATTTATTGGATCTTCTTTACCGACTATAAAAAATACTTTTCCGGTAAAGTGGGTGAAATGCCAATCAAGAAAATGTCAGTAACTGAGCATATTAGCTTTTGGGGTTTTAAAATCTTCCATTTTGGCTTATTTGTTTTATTGCCAATCTATTTTGTAGGCTTTAAAACTTGGTTAATCGGCTTTTTAATCTATGGTTTGTTTGCAGGTATAGTTTTAAGTTTAGTGTTTCAATTAGCGCATACTGTATCTGACACCCATTTCCCAGTTCCAGATGTACAAACTGGTAAAGTTGAAGACGAATGGGCTGTACACCAATTGAAAACCACTGCCAATTTTGCAACTACCAATAAAATAGTATCATGGTTTACTGGTGGCTTGAATTTTCAGGTTGAGCATCATTTATTCCCGCACATTTCACACATTCACTACCCAGCAATCAGTCAGATAGTTAAACAGGTGTGTAGCGAATATAACATCCCTTATATTGAATACCCTAAGGTTAGAATGGCTATAGCATCACATGTGGCACATTTAAAACACATGGGTGTAGCCTAATCATCTATAGTGGATTAAACAACTATAGACACCCCCAATAAGTTAATCTAACTTATCTATTTTTTTATAGACTTATAAACCCTCAATTTTGCAATCATTATGTCAGTATTAGTAGGAAAAAAAGCCCCGCACTTTAGTGCCGCAGCAGTTATTAATGGCGAAGAAATCGTCGAAAACTTTAGCCTTGATCAATTCATTGGCAAACACCACGTAGTGTTCTTCTTTTACCCAAAAGACTTCACTTTTGTTTGCCCTACCGAATTGCATGCTTTTCAAGAGAAAATAGCAGAATTCGAAAAGAGAGGTGTTAAATTGGTGGCTTGTAGCACAGATACAGAAGAAAGCCATTACAACTGGTTACAAATGCCTAAAGACAAAGGCGGTATTCAGGGTATTACTTACCCAATTGTTGCTGACACCAGCAAAACCATTGCCACCAATTACGGTGTGTTATTTGGAAACTTTGATTATACAGAACAAGGCGAATTATGCGCTAATGGTCCAATGATAGCTTTCAGAGGATTGTTCTTGATTGATAAAACTGGCACTGTTATGCACCAAGTGGTGAACCATTTACCATTGGGCAGAAGTGTTGATGAAACATTAAGAATGGTGGATGCCTTATTACACGTTGAAAACCATGGTGAAGTTTGCCCTGCCAATTGGAAAGAAGGCGATGATGCCATGAATGCTACATTTAAAGGTGTTGCTGATTACTTAAGCAAACACTAATCAAATTAACTTTTAGTATTAAGCCTGCCCTGTGCAGGCTTTTTTTATGCTCCTTATAAAACACACTATAGAACTGAAATCCTATAAATAAAATTTGTCCATAATTTAACGGCATAAAAAAAAGGCCGACTATGCCTTTTGCTTTTTTTATGCTCTTCGGCATAAAAAAAAGGCCGACTATGCCTTTTGCTTTTTTTATGCTCTTCGGCATAAAAAAAAGGCCGACTATGCCTTTTGCTTTTTTTATGCTCTTCGGCATAAAAAAAAGGCCGACTATGAAAATCGACCTTTTTACCTATGAAAACTATTAACCTCTCTAAAAACTATCGCTTTTCAGTGATTCTAGCTGCTTTACCGCTTAATCCTCTTAGATAGAAGATTCTAGCTCTACGCACTTTACCAATTTTGTTCACTTCAATTTTGTCAATGTTTGGAGAGTGTAATGGGAAAATTCTCTCAACACCAACACCATTAGAAATCTTACGAACGGTAAAGGTTGCGTTCAAACCAGCATTTCTGCGTTGAATCACGTCACCTTGGAACAACTGAATCCTTTCTTTGTTACCTTCTTTGATTTTATAATGCACAGTTACTTTGTCGCCTGCTTTAAAAGAAGGAATATCAGTTTTTAAATATTCTTTTTCTACAAACTTGATTAAATCCATGGTGAGTTATTTTTTTTTGGGACTGCAAAAATAGACATAAAACTCAAAATAACAAACTTTTTTCAGATTTTTTATTGGCCTCAACTGCTGTCCTAGCAGGTGTTTAAATCTGTTAACCTCCTTTTAATGAGGCAGTTAAGCTTATTTCAAAAAAAATGGGGCCTAAGCCCCATTTTGAAAGTTAATGTTAATGCTTATGCCACACTTTTGCGAATAATGTTCAAAGCGCCACCGGCTTTAAACCACTCGATTTGTTGGGCATTATAGGTATGGTTACAGATAATACTATCGCTAGAACCATCTTTGTGATTCAAAACCATAGTCAAGGCTTGATCTGGTGCAAAGTTGGTCAAACCGATTAAGTCTATGCTGTCATCCTCTTGAATTTTATCGTAATCAGCTTTATTCGCAAAGGTCAAAGCCAACATACCTTGTTTTTTCAAATTGGTTTCGTGAATTCTGGCAAATGATTTAGTCAAAACCACTCTTACGCCAAGGTGTCTTGGTTCCATTGCGGCATGCTCTCTACTTGATCCTTCACCGTAGTTTTCGTCTCCTACCACCAAACTACCAATACCTTCGGCCTTGTATTGTCTTTGAACTTGAGGCACTTCATCGTATTGACCGTTCAATTGATTTTTAACGCAATTGGTTTTTTCATTGAAGAAGTTTACAGCTCCAATAAGCATATTATTGCTGATATTGTCTAAGTGACCTCTGAACTTCAACCATGGACCAGCCATAGAGATATGGTCAGTAGTACACTTACCTTTGGCTTTAATTAATAATTTAAGGCCTTTAAGGTCTGTACCTTCCCAGGCTGTAAATGGAGCTAACAATTGCAATCTTGAACTGCTAGGCGCTACCACAACTTCAACTGAAGAACCATCTTCTGCTGGTGCTTGGTAGCCGATATCTTCAGCTGTAAAGCCTTTACTTGGCAATTCAACACCGGTTGGAGGATCCAATTTAACCGTTTCGCCTTTTTCATTGACTAAGGTATCTGTTAATGGATTGAAGTCTAAACGACCAGCAATCGCTAATGCTGTAGTGATTTCAGGGCTGGCAACAAAGGCATGGGTATTTGGATTACCGTCTTGTCTGGCCGCAAAGTTTCTGTTGAATGAGTGAACAATGGAGTTGCGCTCTTTCTTTTCTGCGCCCATTCTGGTCCACATACCGATACATGGTCCACAAGCATTTGCAAACACTGTGGCACCAATTTGATCAAATGTATTGATGAAACCATCGCGTTCAATAGTTGCTCTTACCAATTCACTACCTGGAGTAATGGTGAATTCAGCTTTGGTCTTCAATTGCTTTTCAGCCACTTGCTTAGCCAAACTTGCAGCTCTTGAAATGTCTTCATAACTGCTATTGGTACAACTACCAATTAAACCTACCTCAACTGTTAATGGCCAGTTATTAGCGGCTGCTACTTCTTTCATTTTAGAAATAGGTGTAGCTAAATCTGGTGTAAATGGTCCGTTGATATGTGGTTCCAATTCAGACAAATTGATTTCAATCACTTGATCGAAATACATTTCAGGATTGGCATAGCACTCAGGATCTGCTGTTAAATGGGCCTTAACTGTATTGGCTAAGTCTGCCACATCTGCTCTGCCTGTTGAACGCAAATAACGCTCCATGCTTTCGTCGTAACCAAAGGTTGAAGTGGTTGCACCAATTTCAGCACCCATATTACAAATTGTACCTTTACCAGTACAGCTCATTGACTCAGCACCTTCGCCAAAATATTCTACTATAGCACCAGTACCGCCTTTAACGGTTAAAATACCAGCTACTTTTAAAATCACATCTTTAGGAGAAGCCCAACCACTTAATTGACCGGTTAATTTTACACCAATCAATTTAGGGAATTTAAGTTCCCAAGGCAATCCGGCCATAACATCACAAGCATCTGCTCCACCAACACCTATAGCCACCATACCCAAACCACCAGCATTTACTGTGTGAGAGTCTGTTCCGATCATCATACCTCCAGGGAAGGCATAGTTTTCTAATACCACTTGGTGGATAATACCAGCACCTGGCTTCCAGAAGCCAATACCGTATTTATTACTTACAGAAGCCAAGAAATCATATACTTCTTTGCTTTCTTGATTAGCGAAATCCAAATCCTTTTCTGCACCAATTTTGGCATTGATCAAGTGATCACAGTGAACGGTACTAGGAACAGCAGCTTGTTTACGACCTGCTTGCATAAATTGCAACAAGGCCATTTGAGCAGTTGCATCTTGCATAGCTACTCTGTCTGGCGCAAAATCAACATAGCTATTCCCTCTTTCATAAGTGGTTGTAGCGTTACCAGCACTTAAATGACTGTACAAGATTTTCTCTGTAAGTGTAAGTGGTTTTTGGAGTAATTGACGAGCGGCAGCAATGCGTTCAGGCATATTGGCATACACGCTCTTGATCATATTAATATCGAATGCCATGATTAAAATTTGTGTTGCAAATGTACAGCATTGAGATGAGAATCTCAAGTCCAAATCAGGGGAATTTAAACCCAAATGAGGCCTTTATTTCCAGAGGTTCTTCTCTTTGAGCTTCAAACTGCTTCCAAAAAAGATTTTAGCAGTCTGTTCGAAAGACTCTGTATAATCAGACACATAAAACGCATGCTTAGGCTCACGCTTGCTTGCGTTTAACAATTCATGTTTATTCAAAAAGGATTTAACTGCCTCAGAAACAATAGCTGCCGAATTGATAATATCTACCTTACCCTTGTAAAAACTTGATATTTCACTCATAATTAAGGGGTAATGCGTACAGGCCAAAACTATGCTTTGAATACCCAACAAATGGGGATTCTCTAAGTATGAATGAACAATTGTTTTTGAAATTTTATTGTTAAAAAAACCCTCTTCTATCATTGGAGCCAACAAAGGTGTGGCTAATGATTTAAGCACCTGACCAGTATTAGCTTTCTCTATCTTTTTTTTATAGACAGCACTGCTAACAGTACGTTTGGTCCCAATCAAGCCTATTTTTTTATGAATAGAATCATGGGTAATATGTTGTACTACCGGATCAATCACATTGATTACAAAATGCTTATCAGGCAACATAGATTGAACCTGTTTAAAAGCTGAAGCAGATGCAGAGTTACAGGCAATAACCACTAGTTTACAGTTTTGCTCCATTAAAAATCGAGTGATTTCTATGGCATAGGATTGAATAGCATGGGCTGACTTTTCCCCATAAGGCATGTGAGCAGTGTCACCGAAGTAGACAATTTTTTCGTTGGGCAATAAATCGTTAATGGCCTTAGCCACTGTTAATCCGCCAATGCCGGAATCGAAAATCCCAATGGCATTTGCTGGCTTAGGATTAAAATGACTTTTAGGACTCATTACTTACCCGGAGCAGGTGTAACTGCAGGTTTACCGGCAGCAGGATTAGCCGCTGGCTTGTCTTTAATGCCTAATTTCGCTTTTAAAGCTGACTCAATATTGTTCTCTTCAGCAGCGTAGATCAACATACCATAACTATTGTCAATTACATGAGAATAGCCTTTTTCCTTAGCAACCTCTTCAACTGCTTTTTCAATTTTTGTTTTGATAGGTGCTAACAAATCAGACATTTTAACATTTAAACTGTCTTGAATAGATTGTTGTTTTTCCTGGTAATATACTTGCATAGACTCAAGATTTTTAGCCCATAATTGCAATTTAGATTGAACAGGTGCTGGCTTCTTAGTTTCAGCCTCGTATTTTTTTTGAATCAAAGCCGCCTCTGCTTCAATTGATTTTAATTCATCTTCAAGTGATTGTTTGTATAATTCATATTCATTAGAAGCCTTTTCGTATTCTGGCATTGACTGAATAAGGGCTTGAAAATTAAAGTGACCGATTTTTTGAGCAGATGCAGTGCTGTTTAAAACATTGAACAGCATTAAAACTGCTGTCATTAAGATAGATTTATTCATTTCGATTTATTTTTTTCTGGTTCAGTGGTGGCAACGCCAAGTTCATCTAAAACATCGTCGCTGCGATCGTGCTTAGGGTTGCTAAATAAAATATTCATGTTGGCAGACTTATCAAAAATAAAGTCTAAACCATTGTTTTTAGCCACTTTTTGAATGGCTACAAAGATTTTGTCTTGTATCGGTTTAATCAATTCTTGGCGTTTTTTGAAGAGTTCGCCATTCACACCAAACTTTTCTTGTTCAAACACAACTGTAGCATCTTCTTTAGCTTTGATCGCGTCTTGTCTTTCCTTTTTTTGAGTAGCGCTTAACAAAATTTCTTCTGCTTTGAAGTCCTTGTTCATTTTCTCTACTTCATCGCGCATGATTTTTAAATCTGCATCCCATTTACTCGCCATTTCATCTAACTGTTTTTGAGCCGCCTTATACTCAGTCATTTGTCCTAATATGTAATCAGAATCAACATAGGCAAACTTTTGAGCCTGCGCAAAATTGAGGCCTACCCAAAAAGCCAAGAGCGTTAAAATCAGTTTGAATTTCATAATACGTTCAACAACAACTCTAACAACGAAATACATGCCAAAATTGTTGAGATGGGCAAAAATAATGAAATTAAAATGCAATTAAAAACATTAAGGCAACAAAAGTGAGGCATCGCCGTAACTTAAAAAACGGTAATTATGCTCAATGGCATGCTGATACACTTGGCGCCAATTATCGCCTATCAGGGCCGAAATCAACAACAACAAAGTTGATTTTGGTTGGTGAAAATTAGTCACTAAACCTTTTACCATTTTGAAAGTATACCCAGGCACAATCATGATGGCACTGTTGCCATATATCGTTGTTTGTTGGCGTTTGGTTAAATCATTAATCAAAGCTTGAATGACTTCTTCTTTGCTATAGACTTTGCAAGGCAATTCATACACAAATTGTGGGATTTCGAAAGGCCTTTCGACACCATTTAACAATTGTATTCCTGCCCAATATAAACTCTCTAAAACCCTTGTGGCTGTAGTACCAACTGCTACGAGACAATTAGAATCCATTAGGGCCTTTAATGTTTCAATATTAATTTCATAGGACTCTCTGTGCATAGTGTGGTCTCGGTATTGCTCTACTTTAACTGGCAAAAATGTACCAGCACTCACATGCAAGGTAAGTTCACTGCGCTTAAATCCTTTATGATCCAAATCACTTAAAACGTTTTCCGTAAAATGCAAACCTGCAGTGGGCGCCGCAACTGAACCTTCAATTTTGGAAAAAACCGTTTGATAGCGACTTTGATCTGCTTTACTTGGCGTGTGCTTAATGTATGGCGGCAAAGGCAACTGACCAACCAATTCTAATAATTCTCCAAAACTGATGCCGCCGTCCCATGTAAAATCAACCACTTGATCGGCTAATTGCTTAAGCCTTAATTGAGCTTGTCCAACCTCAATCAGTATTTGTTCTTCTGGTTTCCACTTTTTCTTATTCCCAATCATGCACTGCCATTGGGTATGCTGAGTGGCCGATAGGGCTTGACTGTACTCCAACCCATGAGGCTGTAGTAAAAACACCTCAATTTTAGCATTGGTTTGAGTGCGGGCAAACAACCTGGCTTGTATGACCTTGGCATTATTAAAAACTAATTGAGCGCCCTTCGGTAAGACATCTGGCAAATCTCTAAAGATTTGATTGCGAATTTGACCTTGATGATAAAACAAAAGCTTTGAGGCATCTCTGGGCTCCATGGCAGTTTGAGCAATCAATTGCTCTGGCAATGCATAGTCAAAGGTGTCTATTAAATGAATGCTCATGCTAAAAAGGCTAAGTATGGCAATAGTTTTTCGAGGGCTTGTTTGCGATGACTGATTTGATTTTTAGCATCTGCAGACATTTCAGCAAAAGTTTGCTGATAGCCATCAGGCATAAAAACAGCATCATAACCAAAGCCGCCTTGACCTCTTCGTTCTGTCGTAATTTGCCCCCAAACCTCCCCTTCAAAAAAGAAACTCTTTTGTGGCAACTTCAAACAGATAACCGTTACAAAACGGGCTTTACGATTCGTTTTACCCTCTAAATTCTTAAGCAATAAGTCTATGTTTTTTTCAGCGTCAACAGGTTCGCCAGCATATCGAGCACTTTTAACACCAGGCGCTTTATTTAAGGCAGTAACTTCAAGGCCGCTATCGTCTGCAAAAACGGGTAATTGCACCTGTTCAAAAATGGCATTCGCCTTTATTTCAGCGTTGGCATCAAATGTTTTACCGGTTTCTGCTATGTCTTGGGTAAACCCAACATCTTTTAAACTTAAAACCTTAATATGTGCTGGTAAAATCTGACGGATTTCGTCAATTTTATGTGCATTGTTAGAAGCTAGAACCAATTCCATTAGCTGCCTTTGTTAATATCAAACATTCTCTGGAAGATTTGCCATAAACGTTTTTTCTTTTCAACATCATTGGCTATTTGATCTATAGGATCTGTGAACAAAATCCTGCATTGATTAACGACTATCCCGCCATTCAATTTGCAATTAATGCCAAACTGAATAGGATCAACACCCCAAAAAATACAATACCTTGGACTGAATACTTGCTCTAAATTTTTCCAGGTTAGACCGGGGAATGCCTCTGCATTAACAACAGCAAAACCATCTGCATCCATTGAAAACTTATCGTTTTTGATGGACGTAATGATTCTAAAGAAAAAGTCTCTGTCTTCAGCAGGGATTGGGGTAGCTCCCTGATGGGCAAACACATTTAAAAAACGGTGTTTATTATTGCCATCATGAGCGATATTGACATACCATTTTTGCTCATGCACTATGTACAATTCGTCTCCCAGCAAGAGGTTCATGAGCTCAGGATTATTTTCCGAAATAATTAGGTTTTCATCCATGGAAATGATTTAATTTGCAACCGAAATGAGCCTCAAAATTACAATAAATCTTACGGAAGATTCAAAAATTTCTTCATTTGATGCTGAGAACATTAAATTTGGTCAGGTTTTTACTGATCACATGTTTGCTTGTGACTACATCAACCACGAATGGCAGAATTTTAGAATCGACCCATTTGGCAAAATTCCATTAAGCCCAACGCTTTCTGCATTGCACTATGGACAAGCCATTTTTGAGGGCATGAAAGCTGTCAAAAACACAGATGGCGTTATCACTTTGTTCAGACCGCTTGACAACTTAAAACGATTAAACCAATCTGCAGAACGCATGTGTATGCCTACACTTCCTGAAGAGATTTTCATGGAGGCCTTACACAAAATCTGCAGCATTGATAAAAATTGGATTCCTACAAAAACGGGCAGTGCCTTGTACATTCGCCCATTTATGTTTGCAACAGATGATTTCCTTGGGGTTAAACCAAGTGAAAACTACTGTTTCATGGTATATGCTTGCCCTGTTAATGCCTATTACACCCACGCTTTGAAGGTAAAAGTTGAAGAACATTTTACTAGAGCAGCTAAAGGAGGAGTAGGTTCAGCTAAATGTGCTGGCAACTATGCAGCGTCTATGTACCCAACCAAATTAGCTCAAGATTTAGGCTACGATCAAGTCCTTTGGACAGATGGTGCTACCCACGAATTCTTTGAAGAAACCGGCACAAGCAATGTATTTGTTGTTACTGACGATGCCGTGTATACGCCGGAAATCAACGATACACTATTGGCCGGAATTACAAGAGATTCCATCATTCAATACCTTAAGCATGAAGGTCACCAAGTGATTGAAACCAAAGTATCTGTTCATCAAGTGATTGATTGGCACAAGCAAGGCAAAATCAAAGAAATGTTTGTATCAGGCACAGCTGCAACAGTTACTAACATCGAACTATTAGGATACCAAGGACAAGATTACTCCATTAATGCCACAGACAATTTACTAAGCAAGCAAATATTGAATTTCTTCAATAACATTAAGACATTGGCCACCAAAGACCCTTTCAACTGGGTGAGTATTGTACCGTCTGAAGCAGTAATCAATCAATAAAATGTACGAGTTTATTGAAGGACATATTGAACATGCCAATCCGGCTTTTGTGGTGATAAACGTTAACGGCATTGGCTATCATGTAATGATCAGTATCAATACCTTTGAGCACATCAAAACCCTTAAACAGGTTAGGCTTTTAACCCATTTATCAATCAAAGAAGACGCTCATGCTTTGTATGGTTTTTTTGATGAACAAGAGCGTCAATTGTTTAGGCATTTAATATTAGTGAATGGTGTTGGCACTAATACCGCAAGAATGATATTAAGTGGTCAAACCCCACATGCCATCATTGCTGCTATCAGTACAGGCAACACCGCTACCTTGAATGCCGTTAAGGGTGTTGGCCCAAAAACTGCCCAGAGAATTGTCATGGAATTGCAAGATAAAATCATGCGTTTGGCTACCCCAGCTGAAATGCAACAATTCCCAAGTCAAACGGCCAAACAATCTGACGAAGCATTATTGGCGCTTCAAGCCTTAGGTTTTCCGCGCAACACCGCTGAAAAAACCATTCAAAAAATTGCTATGCAATCTCCCAACATCACTGTTGAAGATATGATCAAGCAGGCCTTAAAAATGCTGTAAAGCTTAAGGTTTGTTTAAAACCGTGATTTTATGTATTTTTCGCCTCATAAAATCTGTGTTTCAACATGTCACAAAAGACAGCTAATAACTCTAACAACAGCAATGGCCCTATAGCTATTGTTATTACCCAATCAAACGCTGGCAAACAAGCCGAAAAAGACTTAAAAGACCTTTTACAAGTTAGTGCTAAGTCTAATCAAATACAACTTTATGTGCTTGAAAATGTTAATGCGACATGCATACAAGAAGGCATAAAGTCTTTGGGGCTTCAGGTTTGGCAATCTGAAAACACTGAAACCGCCATTGCCCCTGTACAACTCCCTTTAAAAAACGACGTAGATGTTTTGGTAAAATGGCTTCAACAAGCCAGTAAAAATTTAAATGAACAAAACTTAGTTGCTGCCTATGGTAAGCCTTCGGCCAAAAACAACTTTTTTGATAAACACCTGAGCTATTGGAGCAATTTTTGGCCAAAACTAATGAGTGGAGCCAATGCTAACATGAGCAGTATGGAAGCTGTGCTCATGAACAAAACGGATTTCACCCAATTGGTTATTGATCAAAAAATAAACAACCCATGGTTGCTCGCAAGTTTAGCTGAAAAAGCAGAAGCCTGCACCAAAATACCCTTCGAATACCAATCCAATGATTTTGTTTTAGGTGATGTGAGTAAATCATTTTTCCAATCTTTTACTCTAGGTTTCAAAGCCATTTGGGCACAATTTTTTAAAACAGTAAGATTCAAAACCAGTTCTAGTAATTGGACGGACATCAACCACAAAATGTACCAAAGAACCTTTGGTATTTTGGCTTTATTGCTTTTAATAGGCATGGCTTGGATGAGTCCGGATTACAACATCACATGGGACGAACCCAACCACAACACCTTTTCTAAAGATGTTTTGACCTACTACAGCAGCTTAGGCAATGACACCACCATGTTTGACTTCCAAAAAGCTGGCCACAGAGATTATTTCACTAACGTATACTATGGCATGAGCATTGACGTTTTAGCGGCAGGCATTAATGATGTTATAGGCGCTAAAAACGATTTTTATGTAAGGCACTTACTCAATGCATTGGTCGGATTCTTATGTATTTTGTTTACAGCATTATTGGTGCGTTTATTCTCGGGCTGGCTGCCTGCCATTGTTGCGCTTATTGCCATGGTTTGCTCACCATCATTTTTTGGACATTGTTTCAATAACCCTAAAGATATTCCCTTTGCAACCGGGTTCATCATGGCCATATACTATTTGATGCGCCTCATGAAAGAATTACCAAATGCCAGACACCAAACTAAGGTGATGTTGGCTATTGCAATTGGATTTGCTCTCAGTATAAGAGCAGGTGGCATTATGCTTTTTGCATTTTTAGCCCTTGGTATCGGTTTACACTGGCTGTTTTTCAGAAAAAAACAATTGGATTTTACCAAAGGCCTTCTACCCTATTTAAAGGCTTTCGTAATAATAGGCATAGCAGGTTATGCCATTGGTATATTAATGTGGCCTTATGCCCTCAGACAACCTTTAACTGGCGCCCTTACTGCTCTTAAAGAATTTGAGAAATTTTCATTTTTAACCTATTATGAATTGTTTGAAGGTCAAAGAATATTCAATAAACCATGGTATTATGAGCCTAAACTCATTGCCATTACTGCACCTTTGGCAGTATTAGCTGGTTTTGGATTAAGCTTGCTTTTGGCTTGGTTTAAAAAATCAAAATTGGAATTGAGTATGGTATTGGTATTGGGGTTTGTCACCATTGCGCCAGCTGCCTATGCCATTTATAAAGGTTCTTATGTGTATAACGGCTGGAGACACTTCATATTTGTATACCCATCTTTGTTGGCTTTAGCCATTCTTGGATGGTATTGGCTCAGTCAATTTTTCGGCCAACGCATACAAGTTATTCTATTCTGCCTGATTGGCTTAAGTTTTTCAAAACCGGCAATATGGAGCATTAAGAACCATCCTTATGAATATTTATACTTCAATGAATTGGTTGGAGGTATTCAAGGGGCCAATGGCCAATACGAACTTGATTATTGGAACCAAACCCCAAGAGCAGCCTTTGAATGGTTGATTAAAAACCGTCCAGAAGTATTAAGTGGCGATGTAAAAGTCAGCAGTAACAATATTCAAGAAGCACTCAAAACCTTTGTACCCGATGGCGATTCTGTAAAATATGCTTGGACAAGAGAATACGAATGGGCTAACAACAATTGGAAATATGCCATTTGGACAACAAGAACCTTATCTAAAAACCAAATTTTAGGCGGATATTGGCCACCTAAAGGCACTATTTATGAGGTAAAAGTGGACGGTGTAACAGTAGCTGCAGTCGTTGAAGCTAACAATGACTTTAGTTACATGGGCAAAACGTATCTAAATAAAAACAAAGGCGACTCAGCTTTGTTATTCTATCAAAAGGCATTTGCATACAATCCGCTTGAAGAGGAATACGCAAGAGGCATTGCTGATGCTTATAAAATGAAAATGCAGCTGGATTCAAGTATTATATTTTATAAAAAAGCCATTGAGCTAAGAGACGGCAATTATGAAGCTTATCAAAGTTTAGGTGAAGTACTTTACACTAAAGCTGTCATGGCCAACCAACAAAACCCAGATAAAAAAATCATCGATGAAGCCTTCGAACAATTAGGCTTAGCCTTCAAACACAAGAAAAATGCTTCTGCTCCGTTATTAATGGGTGAAATCAGATTGCTTCAAAACAATCCTGCAGAGGCTAAAGGGTATTTTAATCAGTTCTTACAAGTTTATGGTAATGTTGGAAGGGGTTACTTAGGTTTGGGTAAAAGCCAATTGCTATTGGGCGAGCAAGACTCTGCCTTCTATAATCTCCAAGCAGCTATACAATTAGAACCTAAAAACCCAGAAGCTTATTATTATTTAGGCACTGAACTTCAAAAATCAGGACGTAAACAAGAAGCGGAACAGATTTTGAGTGAATATGCTAAATTAACAGGAAGTAATTTAATACAATAAGGCAGCAACGTTTTAAGTGAATTTGTAGTCTAAGTATATATAAATGAAAAAAACATTAGCAACCATATCGCTTTTGCTTTCTTTATTGACTGCCAACGCCACACACATTGTTGGAGGTGAATTCATGTATAAATATCTTAGCACAAGTGGAGGCAACAAAAACTACCAAGTCACTTTAAATCTATACATAGATTGTATAAATGGTTCTCAAGCAGCTATAGATCAAGACGAATATGGTCTCTTTAATGTGTTTAAGGTCAGCAACAAAGCACTTCAAGTAAATTTATGCAAATCGGTTCTTCGCAATACGCCAAGTAGAGTGAATGACGTCAATTATAAATGTATTAAAAACAAACCCAATGCTTGTGTAGATAAATACGTTTATACAACAACCATCTCTCTTCCTATAAATGATAATTTTATTGTGAGCTTTGAACGTTGTTGTAGAAACAATACCATAACAAACATTGTCAATCCAAGTGGCACAGGTGCTACCTATTTTACAACCATTAATACTGGCAACACCAATAGTTCTCCAAGTTTTAAATCTCTACCTCCCAATTTTTTATGCACCAATGCCCCGCTCAAATTTGACCATAGTGCGAATGATATTGATGGAGACAGCTTAGTGTATGAACTTTTTCAACCATATGATGGCGCCGGCACCAATACCAATACTGCCTCTAGACCAGATTACAATGACCCAACAAACAGACCACGTTATCCTCAAAAACTAATTGTATGGGAAAATGGTTATGCGACCTATACCAATCAAATTGATGGCAATCCAACACTTACCATTGATCCTAAGACCGGCAAATTAACTTTAACGCCTACTCAGCCTGGTCAGTTTGTTATTGGTATCAAGGTCAAAGAATACCGAAAAGGTGTTTTTATTGGAGAGACCAAACGCGATTTCCAATTCAATGTATCGATTTGTGTATTTGATGTCGTATCGTCATTTTTTGTACCTAGTGTAGGATGCACTGGCAATGCGGTTACATTTAATAATCGCAGCCAAGGTGCAACTACTTATTTGTGGAATTTTGGAGACACCAATACCATCAAAGACACATCTATATTCACCAACCCAAGTTACACTTATTCCAAACCTGGCACCTATAATATTAGGCTGATTTCTAGAAGTAATTCTTGCGTTGACACTTCAGAATACGACATCACTATCAAACAAAATTTTAAAGTTAAAATCCCTAATGACACACTTGTCTGTGGTCCCTTTTCAAAATTACTCTTTACCAACACCCCTGGCAAACAGTATTTATGGAACACTGGCTCATCTGCTCCAAGCATAACGGTCAACAAGGGCGGACAATATTGGGTTAAAGTGACTGACGCCCCTTGTGTGTCATCTGATACCATTAACATCACCAACGATTTATTCAAACTTAATTTAGGACCAGATTCTGTTATTTGTAGAGATAGCTTTGTTCAGTTCTTTTACCAAGGCCCCCCTGGCATGAAAACCTATTTATGGTCTGATGGCAATAACCAAAGAACTGTGTTTATTCCAAGTTTAAAATCTTATTGGTTAACTGTTACCAATCAAAACGATTGTCCGTCTTCTGACACCATATCATTTGTACTGTATTCTCCGCCAAAAATCTTTTTGAATGACACCTTATTTTGTAAAAACACTTCTGTGGTTTTAAATGGTCAAAGTTATTCCATTAAAACCTTGTCCGAAACTATTTACCAATGGAATACAGGAGACACAAGTGCTAAAATCAGGGTGGGTTTACCGGGTCAGTACATCGTAAAAGTTCGCAATAAACTTTGTACTGTATTTGACACGGCTAATATCGATTTTATTCAAACCGGATTAGATCTTGGAAATGACACCTTCTATTGTGGCCCAGTGGATAGATGGCTAAGGCCTTTAAGCACCTATGCTAAATACATTTGGCATGATAATTCTGAAACTATTAATTACCACGCTACATCAGCAGGATGGAAAAAATTGACCATTGTGACTAAAGAAGGGTGTATAGAAAGCGATTCTGTATACATAGCACAATATCCTGTTAGAGATGGTGGATTAGGCAAAGACACAGCTATATGTTTATCTGCTGCTGTCATTTTAACTGCTGCTGACAGCATGAATCAATATTGGTGGAATACTGGCGCGACAACCAGAAGCATAGTTGTTGAAAGCCATGGCACATATGTAATTAGATTTAAATATGGTCAAGGTTGTATTAATGCTGACAGTATTCGTATACAAGAGCAGCCGGATGCACTTCCAATTGAAATGTTTATGCCCAATGCCTTTACTCCAAATGATGATGGCGTAAACGACGTTTATCCTGGCAACAAATACAGTGACCCTGGGTCAGAGTATAATTTAGCCATTTACAATCGTTGGGGTGAAAAAATATTTGAAAGTAAATCACCAAAGGTAACTTGGGATGGTCGATATAAAGGCAATTTAGCCCCTCAAGACGTGTATGTATTCTATGTCAAGTATGTGGCATGTGATGACCAGTTGCATTGGTTCAGAGGTACATTTACCCTCTTGCGTTGATCATTTAAACGGACTGTCTTTTTCTTTTGACACTGTCTTATATACCAAGCGGTCTAACCACAATGGAAAAAACTTATTTAACCACAGGGTTAATTTACCTTGAGTGCTTAAATACAAATAGGACTTTTCTTTATGAACGGCTTTAAATATGGCTTGAGCTACTTCTTCAGCAGGCATTAATTTGGACTCATCGTAAGGGCTTTCTGTTTGACTATTGCCGTGTTGATTAAGGGCCGCATTGCGAATATTAGAGGCGGTATATCCTGGACAGGCCAATAAGACCTTCAAGCCCGTATTTAAATTCTCAATTCGCAGCGACTCTAAAAATCCATGCATGGCAAATTTAGATGCTGAATAGCCCGTGCGTGCAGGCAATCCTTTGATGCCTGCAATTGAAGAAACCCCCACTACCGTTCCTCTCTCCTTTAACAAATGTGGTAAGGCATATTTGGTACAATAAACAGTGCCCCAAAAATTAACATCCATTACTTGCTTAATTACGCTTAAATCACAATCATTGAATAAAGCGCGCATACTAATACCTGCGTTGTTGATCAACACATCTATTCTGCCAAAAGTTTGAATGGTTTTTTCCATTAAAATAGCACATTCAGCCTCTATGCAAACATCAACTTTTACACTAATCACCTTGGCTCCTATGGCTTCGCATTCTGCTTGCACCCTCTGCAATTGGTCAAGTTTACGTGCTGCAATTACGATGTTATAGTTTAATTGAGCGGCCACTTTAGCCAAGGCCTCGCCTATGCCTGAAGAAGCACCGGTAATAACAACAACCTTTTTTGAATTTGAATCTATGCCCATGGATTTGCCTAATTGGCTAATGAATTACTATGGGCGAATATCCGACAATTTATTGGTATTGTAAAGGCTTGTAACCTTGACACTGAACCATTAGAACTCTAATTATAACTCTATAAAAGCCAAAAACCGCATCATTGCTGATACGGCCTTTGACAAAACTAAAACTATGAAAACACTATAATAGTGTACACAAACTTAAATAAATTCTCCCATTTGTCAAGTGAATTTTGTTAAAACGAATGTTTTTTTCAAATCTGTGACATATTCTTGACAAAATTTACCATATCATAAGGATTGCTATATTCCTTTAGGCCTTATCAGAATATCCCTTATTTTTGTGAACGAAACATGAAACGCGGTTTATTGATAGTACTGTTTTGTTCACTACAATCTATTTATGCTCAATCAGGAGCTGATGAGCGTTACGATACTGCCAAAAGAATTGATCCAATCAAACAAAACCATGATCAGTTTTTTTCTCAAAGTTCCACATTTAAACCTGTAGATAGTACTTTATTATTCTTACAGCAATACGATAAAACAAAAGCTCATAATATTGGCATTCAAAATTTAGGCGATGTCAATACACCATTCATTTCTCAGGTTTTCAAACCCTACGTTTTAACTGGTGCAAAATTAGGATTATTGCCTTTTGACAACCTAAACTACACCATACAGCAAAGTCAACATTCAATTAGCAAAGTGCCATTTACCCAAGCAGCCTATGCACAAGGGAAAGGCGGTCGAAGAGGTATGATAGATTTTGATGTTTTTCACAGTCAGTCCCACAAAAGATTTGATTTTTCGGTTGACTATCATTCTACCACTAATGATGGTTTTTATGGTAGACAAAGCCTATCTGCTAAAAATTTATTGTTCAATACTTATTACCATTCTAAAAACAACAGACATATAGCCGCAATTGTATTTGTTTGGAATAAAACCAATTTTATGGAGAGCGCAGGCAATGAACAAACTGAAGCAACAGAGACCTTATTTAAAGCACTACCCAGTAGATCAAGAATTGTAAATGTTTCACTGAACAATGCTAAAAACATATATAGAGCCTCTGATTTGAGCCTGCAAAACGCCTATTTCATACTTTACGACGAAGCTCAAAAAAAGGGCTTATTGGCTTTAAAACACAGCATTACTTTTACCAAAAATAGCAACTATTACACGGATGCTGGGGCAGATTTCAACCTTTACCAAAATCAATACTATTTCAATTCAAAAAACAGTTCAGACAGTGTATTGTTTAAACAGGTGAGCAATAGCCTTGAAGTATATACTCCAGACAGACAACAAGCCATTATTTGTAAAGCTGGCATTCAATCCGATCAGTTTAGAGTATTGCAATGGGCCAATAGTAATAATTATACCTGGAGTCAAAAACACAACCATTCAGTTTATGGCGAAGCCATTCTAAATTGGCACAAATACATAAAAAGCAATTGGTTTGCACAATGGTTTGCAGATGGATATAATCAAGGCGACTACTTATTCAAAGTCAAGCACCACATACAATTTGATGCAATGGCTAAGTGGCAATTGAACGGACAATTACTGATCAATAACAGAAGTCCTTTTATCAAGCAAACGGAGGCCTTTAATAACCACTATGTTTGGCAAAATGACCTTCAAAAAACCAAGGTTCAAGGTTTAATTGTAGATTTGATTAAACAACGTAAAAACAAAATACCATATGGTGCAATGGTATACAGCTTACCTAAGACCGTATTCAATATTCAAGCAAGCTTATACAATATTGACGGCTATATTTTCCACAATGCTTCTGGCCAAATAGAGCAAATTAATAGCAGTCAACAATGCGCTCAAATTATTGCAACTACCCATCTAAATGCTGGGCATTTTCAATGGCATCAATCCATTGCGATTCAAAAATTTGGACAAACTTTGGCTGATAAAATCCAATTGCCAAATTGGGTGAGCAAAACCAGTATCTACTATCAGAAACACCTCTTCAAGCAAGCAAGTTTTGTTCAATTTGGGATTGACGCCTCAATTTGCGCGTCCTATACCGCAGGTTTTTATAATCCGGCATTGCAAAACTTTATGCTTAGTAATCAATCTGTTGGAGCCTATCCGTTTATAGATGCCTTTATCAATGCTGAAATCAAAACAGCCAGGATTTTCTTTAAGCTTGAACACATCAACCAAAATTTACAAGGGGTTAACACCTATCCTAACTTCATTTTTACCTCTCCATACCAACCAAGTGCACCAATGCGAATGCGTATTGGGTTTATTTGGAAATTCTATTATTAATCTTTACTCCATTTCAAACTATGGGTATACCCATTGCTTGTTATTTGCAACACATACAAGCCAGAAGGAAGAAAGTCAACAATGAGCGTATTGTCTTGTATTACAGGTAAATTAATGGCTTGACCAAGGCTATTTAAGCAGACAACTGAGCTTATGATTTTGTCGCTTAAGATTTGAATTTGTGATTGGCCTGGATTAGGAAATACCTTAACAAATGTTGATTGCAAGCTTTCATCAACAGACATTCTACCAAAGCAATAATCATCCATTAAACTCAAGGATTTTTGAATATTCAAACGCCCCCCTGTAAGTGATTTACCGGCCAATGATGGCAATACATCAACACCTTCAAGAATAAAGCGTTTGAGCAAAATGTTCCACTTGATTGGATTGACCTTTAACGAATCTAAAATTCTAGGACAAGCATTGGAGGCTAATACTCCAACAGCGGCAGTCACCATAGGACTAGCATATGATGTGCCCGAAAAATTACCTTGATATAGTAAATTATTTTGTACGGCGATTTTAGTATAAGCATTGGTGCTGAATACATTGGCACCAGGAGCACTTAAATCAACACTTGTAGTACTATAACCTGAAGAAAAATAGTTATCTCCTAATGTACTTGAACCAACAGTTATTAGGTGAGCACTCGGACATAAGGTTGGTAAGTCGCCATCGGTATCTACTAAATTAGATGGGTTATTAGAAACCGCACTCACATTTAGAACCCCATATTTTCCAAGCGAATCATACATGGCACACCATAAGGGCGCTTGATTGGGAAATTTACCATCTATGCCCCAACTGGAATTAGTAGCCACTACAAAGGCACCTTGTTTACCATTGGTTTGATTGTACAATTTGCGTTGATGTAAGACATAACTATAGGCCCTCAATACATCAGATTGGTAAATGGCTGGAAATGAGCCAGTATCTGCAACATTCACAACCATTATTTTCACCTTCCACATGATCCCTGAAATCCCAATGCCATTATTGGTTACAGCCCCTATTATCCCCGCTACAGGAGTACCATGACCCGCCACATAGTAATTTGAGTCACTAATATCGTTGTTGTTGCTTTGAAAATTCCAACCGTAGTGGTCGTCAATATAACCATTAGCATCATCGTCTATGCCATTGTTCATAGTGTCTGCATAGTTGATCCAAATATTGCCTTGAAAGTCAGGATGTTTGAGATGCAAACCATCGTCTACTACTGCTATAACTATGGTATCACCATACTTAGTGGTACCTGAACGTGTAACATCCCAGGCTTGTATAGCCTTAATATTTTTCAAATGCCATTGACTAGAAAACCAAACATCATTCGCATCAGTAGATCTCAATTCAATGGGCCCATCCATTTGATGCAAATCATAATCAGTAAGTTGTCTGATCATATCAATTGCCTTCCAATTTTCAAGGCTTTCTGACCAAGTAAATTGAATTAATAAATGGTCGTTATCTATGGGTTGAATGGTTTTAAAAACAGACTCGGTTTGATGGTAAAGGGCTTGTAAATTTTGAGGTTTTTTAAAGCGAACAAGCACAGATTCATTATTACCTGCATGCAGCGACAAGCTGTTCCAAAAGAGGCATAACAATATAAAAATGCTTTGTTTCATATACACCCTTAGACGCTCAACTTTTTTCCAATGCTGCATACTGGCGTTCTGCATATTGCTTGAAATTATTCAATATCATTTGCCATCCCAATTGTTGATGATCGAGGGCATTTTCTGACTCCGGCTCAAAAGTTTCTGTTACTTTTGAAATGCCATTATGATGGGTAAAAACCACTTCCACTTGTCTGCCATCCTCTAAATTAAAGCCAAACATTTGCTCATGTGATATTTGCGTAAAAACACCATTCAAATCAAAGCCAAAAGACCCATTTTTAGCCTCCATTCTGTATGAAAAAGTCCCGCCTACCTTAAAGTCTAATGCTGCATGAGGACAATGCCACGATTCATGTGCAAAATTCCAATTCATGATGTGGTGGGCTTCTGTAAAACAAGTCCACAAGGCGCTCACAGGCAAATGACTTTCAATCTCAACTGTAATTTGGTTTTTCATTGCAGTACAATGTTAGTATTTAAATGCTAAAACAACAAGTTTAGCGCTAGTAATCGGGCATTATTGACAAATTCATTACCTTTGCTCTGCATGAACAAACAAGCCCTTATAGACGCCATTTTTGAGAAAAAAAGTTTACTATGTGTTGGATTAGATTCAGATATTGACAAATTACCTGAAGGTATAGAACGCAGTATTGAAGGGCTACTTCAATTTAATCAACAGATCATATCAGCCACTCAGGCTTATGCCGTATCATACAAAGTCAACACCGCCTTTTACGAACAATATGGTTCTGCAGGATGGCATTGTTTAGAAGAAACCCTAAAAGCTATCCCTAAGAATTGCTTCACTATTGCCGACGCCAAACGCGGCGACATTGGTAACACCAGTAGCATGTACGCCAAAGCCTTTTTTAAACACATGGACTTTGATGCGATTACGGTTGCACCTTATATGGGCGAAGATTCACTGAGTCCATTTTTCCAATTTCAAGGCAAATGGGTTATTTGCTTAGGCTTAACCAGTAATGCTGGCAGTAAAGATTTTCAAAGTTTGAAGGTAGGTGAAACGCCTTTATATTTAGAAGTGATGCGCAAAGTGAGTCAATGGGGCAATCATGAACAATTGATGTTTGTGACCGGCGCTACTAAAGCCTCTGATTTAAAAGCGTTAAGAACTGAATTTCCTCAACATTTCTTTTTGGTGCCTGGTGTAGGCGCTCAAGGGGGCACTGTAAAAGATGTTTGCGATAACGCATTAACAGATTTTGGCGGTCTATTAATCAATGCTAGCAGAAGCATTTTATATGCCTCTTCAGGAACTGATTATTTAGAAAAAGCAAGTGCTGAAGCTCATAAACTCCAACAGGAATGCCAAACAGCTATGGGACTTTAATGAATAGCCACAACGCCTCTTTTGGCCTGTTTTAACATTTTTGAAGGCACATTGGCAACGATTTCATCCACTAGGGTTTTTATCAATTTCTTTTTTACAAAATCACGGTGAGTGAACATGCTAATTTCCCTAACCGGTTCGGGTGATTTAAAATACCTTACCAATTCCATCTGATCATCGCTCATATCCATGACCGACATTTCAGGCAATATGGTTATGCCGTCGTCTTGTTCAACTATGCGCTTAAGGGTTTCTACACTACCAGTTTGATAGTCAAATCTGGCTTGGTGTTTATCTTTCTTTCTTTCGCCGCATATATTAATGACTTGATTGCGCAAACAATGGCCTTCGTTGAGTATCCATATATCTGATAAATCTAAATCTGCTGACTGAATGGTATTCTTCTTACTCAATTTATTTGAAGGCGAAACATAAGCCACAAACTCTTCGTAATACAAGACCTCTTCTTTAAGATTCTTATCTTTTATTGGAGAGGCCATTATGCCACAATCCAATTGATCATTTTTAAGTTGTTGAATGATTTGATCAGTTGTTAGCTCATTGACAATAAGATTAACCTCTGGATATTTATTTAAAAACTTAACTAAGAACCGTGGAATTAAATAAGGTGCAACTGTTGGTATAACACCCAATCTTAGTTCGCCCTTTACCACACCTTTTTCATCTTTGATGAGCTCCATGATTTTGCTGTGCTCTTTAAGCACTTGGCGCGCCTGCACTATAATCTCTTCGCCAATATGAGTAGGAACAACTGGTTGTTTACTTCTGTCAAATAACTTTACGCCCAATTCATCTTCAAGTTTTTGAATTTGCATACTTAAAGTGGGTTGAGTTACAAAACAACTTTCAGCTGCTTGAACAAAATTCCTGTATGTGTCTAAAGCTATGATGTACTCTAATTGGGTTATAGTCATGTCTGATATATTTTAATGCAAATATAGACAAAAACTAATTTAAACCCTTAATGGATCTATTGAAACAATACCAAAGTTTGGTTTTTATCGACCGCTTGTTTTTCAGAAACAACAATTTGTTTGATCACGCCGTCTATTGGACTTTTAATGACATTTTCCATTTTCATGGCCTCAAGGATTAACAAGGCATCTCCTTTTTTAACCTCTTGTTGTTCTTTTACTTTCAGGCTCAAAACCAATCCAGGCATTGGGGCTTTAACTTCATTGATCTTGACCTTATTGGCCTGGTCTAAACCTAAGTGCTTGAGCAATTGATCAAATCTGTCTTTAATACCAATGGTGTATACTCGACCTTGATAGGCAATTGCAAATTGTTTTTGTTCAGAATCGTATGATACAATCTCAAAATAGTATGACTGGTGTTTATACAATAAATGTAGAAACTTGCCTGCTTGAATCTGAGTAATATCAAGCGGGCTTATTTGCCCGTTAACTAATACTTCACCATCTTTTATTTCAACGGCTATGGTAGATTGATTAACAACTGCTTCTATCATGATGCTTGCAAATTTACCAAATTACTTTTGCTCAACAAGTAGTTTTGATGTTTTAGTGCCGATTTTTAAATAGTATACACCAGTAGCCAATGACTCAAGGTTCATGATATGTTGTGATTGATTGAGCTGACCTTTCATACAAACACGGCCTTGAGGGTCTAAAATTTCCACTTCAGTAGTGATGGTATTAGGATTATGAATACACAATAATCCTTGACAAGGATTAGGACTAAATCGAATACCCTCAATGCTCTCTTGAGTAATTGAGGTCTTTTCATCTACCCAAAACAGTCCTGTTAAGGTATTGTTTTGCGGCACTTGATCTTGCCATTGGACTGCATTCACATAGATTTTATATTTACCCTTCCCTATAGCTACCAAGTCTAAATCTTTGTTCAAATCAAAATCAGAAATACTTTGTGGTATTAAGCTATTGACCATAAGGGTATCAAAATAAACAGGCGACTCAGTTAAGTTGATTGTATCTAAACGCATGATTCTGTAATACAAGCTCAGACCATTCATAGGTTTAATGGCATTGCTTTTAATCTGAACTTGAGGTTTTTTATTGGCTTGAGGCAATTGATATCGCGTGTTATTTTGTGGCCAATTTAAACGATTAGAGGCGGCATCATACACCACCATAAATTGACTTTTTGATTGACTAGAATCATTGCCAACAAATTGATCATTAGTCCAAGTGGTAAAGGCCCTACAGATGACCGGCATAGAAGGAGAACCTATAGTAATACCAGGAAATTCGAGTATCATACTGTCTTTACCTAAAAGATTACTATCGAGTGACACATTGTAAAATGGCACCATGGTATTGGCATTGAACATTTGCAAGGTGGTGGTAAATGTTTCTTTCACTAGACTATCGCCAAAATTTTTAATCTTTACTAAGCCTTTGACATATTGTGTATTGAGCAATAATGTATCATTTGCTGTCGGGAACAGAATCTGGCTTGCGCCAATATCATATGCCTTAACCGGATAATACCAGGTAGAAACAGTATCATTTTTACGGATAAAATCTTTGTTTAACATAGTGTAAACCTGAACCTTATAAGGAACTAACTCATCAACAAATAAAGTTGAATCCAAATCAAAGGTTTTGGTTTTGCCACTGTCAATAGTAATGTTCTGAATCTTGATGTACTGTAAAGAGGCCCCTTGACTCACTTTAAACACCAAAGGAAAAGCAGTATTTTGAGCATTATAACCATTGTTTCTAATGGTTACTTTTGTAGCATATAATCGATTCAATTGCAATTGAGCATCCTTTGCTGGTTCTATACTTATTACTTCAACATCATCTGGCACACCTACTGCAAATTGGCTGATCATGGTATCATTAGCAGGAAATTGATCCGTAGACAATCCTGAATAGACCAACACTTTATAATACCCTTTCTGAACAGGCTTAAAGGTTTTAAACAATAAGGTTTGTGGTGTTCCTGTAAACACATTCATATAAATGGAATCGCTGTATATCCTATTGCTGTTGTAATATATATCACAGTAACTCCAAAATGGATCACCTTGGTTAAGATCCCCTAAATTAACAAGTTCTGCTTCAGGTTGTCGTGATGAAACAGGAGGATTTAATGTTGACTGATTAACAGGATATACAATTTTTGAAATCGCTACATCATTACTTCTAATGATTTTAAAATTGCGAACAACAGTATCATTGCTTTTATCCAAATCATTGCTTAAAGTCGTAAATGCCTTAAAAGTATAACGACCTTTCACACTGCAAGGGAAAGGACTAAACGATGCTAAAACACTATTTAAGGCAGTGAGTGTATAGGATTTAAAATCAGAATAAATCAGTGACTTTGTGCTATCATAAATTTCGGCTCTTACTACAAATGGACCTTGTTTGTCGAGACCATAATTTTGAATGAATACAGTCGGATAAATGGTATCAACAAACTGCTCATAATCATAATTCATTGATGGATCAAACACTGTAGTTGGCCCTACATCTTGATATACCGCTATGGTAAATTTGGATTTGAGTGTGTCATTATCTTTCATTTGATCTGAGGGAAGCATTGTCATCACTTGAACATCATAATCGCCTGCTACACTTGGTAAGAAACTAGAGTCAAACACAATGATACTTTGTCTTCCACTGCTCAGCGTATCCCATTTGACAGAAGAATACTGCAATTGGCCATACCTTAAAATATTCATTTTTATAGCGAACGGATTGTTTTGATGGTTCGCCCCATAATTGATTATTTTAACTTTTGGCGCCATGGTTTTAAACCCTGCCAATGCCATGGTATCTTTGGGTTTAATCACTGTAATCGGTGCCACATCATTAGCCGCTTGAATACGCGGCTCAATGGCAAATTTATATGGTGCATCTGGAGCAAAATCAACCCAATTGGTATCACCCATTGGAGCAGCATAATAAAAAGTAGATGGTCTAACAGGATCTTCAGGTTGATAACCAAAGGCAACATTGGTGTTGCCAATTTGTCTAACTCCTACAAAAA
>JBIPPH010000077.1:0-4073 GCA_044368575.1 Bacteroidia bacterium | reverse complement strand
CGTTATAGTCCAGACAAGGCTTGTAGTCCAAGAGAATGGTTGATGCTGAGCTGCCAATCTTTACAGGTTAAAGTACATTGCATCAATTCTTGTGCAGGTGGTTTAAAATTCAGAAATTTTTCAGTAAAAAGAATTAATTTTGGTCGCCCAGATAACAATAATGATGGCAAGGCGGATTTAACCGGCACTATAGATACACTCAAAGTTAGAGAGGAGCGTTGTTTTTTTGGAGACACCATTCAAGCAGTATACACTGGTAAAATTTTAAGATCATCAGCCTACACCAGTTGGAGAAACTTATACATAGAATCCAATATCACAAATGGAAAAAATTTAGATGTAGTAGGTGTTCAATTATTGGTATGGAGAAGGGGCGTAACTTTGTCTACCAATTGCTCTAATATCAAGCGGTTCAAGACCATTAGCGGCAACAATGCAACCTTCAAAATCGATTTAAGCACAGATTCAATGCTGGCTTGTGTATCCACCTCTTTCAGATACAATATTGACGATAGCCTGATTGTTAAAGTTAAATTCAGAGTGAGTAAAAACATTGGCAACGCCACCCAAAACCTCCTCTTTAACAATTTATTTTATACCAGTCCAATAACCAATCCAACCACCTCTGTCAATAAGTTCCAATGCGATACGTTTAGCGGACAAATGATCTTGGCTGGGTATTATTTTACAGGTTGCTGCTCAGATAATGTTCAAATCAATTCGTGTAATCAGATTACGATAAGCAATTCCTATTACATGGGTATTGGCGCGTGTTGTTCAAACTATGCTGGGAATAATTATTTTCCATACGAATACCGTCATTTTGCACGCTTAAAAGCAGTCAGATTTTACTTACCCAATGGCATAAAACTAAAGAAAGCCCTTTTCGGACAATACAGAACTTCAGGCTCTAATAAAACAACACTTGAGATCAAAGATTCTTTATTGGCCAAGAACAACAATGCCAATCCTTTGGTGTATGATGTGTCTAAACACTATGTTGATTCCGGTGGCAAAATCAATTTCAGCGATGATGCCTTTCAAGGCTATTTTCAAGCCTTTATAGAACCTTCTTGTGAATTGCAAACTACTGCCAATATTCCTGTTAAATATGATTTTATATTTGAGCGCAAAAATACGCTAGGCAATGGCTATGATACTGTATTTGGAGCTACTCCAGATTACATCAATTACAATAAACCAGTTACAATCATTAAACCAAGTATACCTACTGTTTATGCTACTCAAGATACAGCAGAATGGGAACTGGTTTACACCAATTATTCTTCGTCTTTTAGCAATATCAATTCATGGTTTTCGCCTGATAATACAGGAGCTGTAAAAGTGGTTCAAATTAAAGATGCTGCGAAAGATACCTTGATACCTCAAACCAATGCTGTCTATAGACTTGGCACCATTCCATTTAATCAAACTCGAAAGTTCAAGGTAAGGGCCATTTATAACACTTGTTTTAAAGACAGTGTAATACTCTACACTGGATGGAATTGTCAAGGATATCCTAAGGATTTAGCCTCTTACAATTGTTTCAAGGAGCGAATTGCTTTGTACATTGAGCCACAAAATACCCAATTTCAAACCACCCTTTTAGATTCAGTTAAAACATCAGATTTATGCGCCAATAATCCTTATACTTTTTTACTTGAAAATACTGGCGCAACACCTGGTTATAATACCAGAGCGCAAATCAATTTACCCATTGGCATGAGTATAGTGCCGGGCTCTTGTTACATGCGCTATCCGTTTAAGGGAAGTAAGGTCAATATTCCATTGCCAAGTTTAAAAAGTGGTACTTTGTATGAATGGAATTTACCGGCATTAAATACTACTATAGCCAATGGATTAAAAGGCGTTTCAGATACCAGTAAAAACAAAGTGGTTATTTTCTTCAGGGTTAAAACCAATTGTGATTATTCTAGTGGTAATTATATTCGAGCAAGCGCAAGCGGAAACATCAAATGTGGCGATCCTATTTTGAGTTATCCATCTATCAGCAATCCATTGAATATTAAAGGTGTTGTAAGGCCATATTATACTTTGTTAAAGACCAGTTCTGATACCATTTTTCCTTGCGAGAAACCAAGTAATTATTCGGTTAAAATCATCAACTTAGGGCCTTCAAAAACGGGCATTGAAGACAAATATCAAATGGTTTTATTGCCAGGCATGACTTATGACTCTGCGCAATTCCAAGGCATTTACAACGCACCTAATAATGCATTAACTAAAAAGCGCAATATCAATGGTGCCACAGAAGTTGAATTCAGCTTACCAAGTGATATCCAACCAGGCGACAGTATTGAATTTAAGTTCAAGTACAGCGCTGATGGCAAGCAATTGAATTGCGGTACAGCAGATTTATACAGTCAGGCGGCTGTGAAACAAGAAGTTACCTGTGTTGCGGATAATTCAAAATGTAAAATCAATGTAGTAACAGGTAATCAATTATTAAAGGTACCTGTGCTAAAGAGCAGTTTATCGTTTTATGGATTAAGTGCTCAATTGCAAAGCATAGGATCAGATTCAGAAACCATCGCGCTTCAATATTTTGTTAAAAATACAGGCAGTCCGCTTAAAAGTAGCACACCTGTGTTGGTTAAATATGTTTATGATCAAAATAGTTCTGGTACAGCTGATGCCAAAGACAAGGTAGCTTATACGGATACACTGCGATTAAATTTAGCCAAAAACGGCAGTCAATTAATTACTAAAACAGTGCGCATAAAAGCAGGTTTATCCTGTGCATTATTTGTAATGATAGATTCAGCTACATGTTCTTGTAATTTTAGTTTTACCAAGTTTCCAATTCCTAGATTAAAAAATGCCGGTGTAGCGAAGTCCATTTGCAGTGGCGATACAGTGAGTTTAGGACTTACTCAAACCAATGGATTTAAATACTTGTGGCAACCTAGCTTAAATCTCAACAATGATACCTTGGCTCAAGCTAAATTTAGTTTAATTAATACAGATACCAATGTGGTGTTTCAATCCTATATTTTAACCACCTATAGGGGGCAATGTTCAAGCAAAGACACGACTAGTGTAGCGGTATATTGGCCGCCTAAATTGTATTTGAATCTTCATGATACTTCAGTTTGTGTGAATCAAAAAATCACATTTAAAGCCTACAGTAGAGATGGTACAGGTTTTCCAAGAATAAAGTGGACACCAGGCTTGAATTTGAATGACAGCACAGGCTTTACAATAACGGCTAAGGCATTAAAAAATATAGTCTACAAAGCGACTATTACGGACATGAAAAAATGTACAGCCACAGATTCCATAAAAATAATAGTGAAGCCTTATCCAAAAAGTGCTTTTGGTTTTTTGTCAACCTGTGAAAGAGATTCTATACAAGTAAAGGATTCTTCAACTGTTATAGGAGACAGCATAACATACACCCGTTGGACCGCTCCAAATTTAGACACTTTAAATGTGCATGCTTTAGGGTTTAAATTATCACATCCTTCAACTATCCCACTTCAGTTGGTGGTAAAAACCAATTTTGGTTGTGCTGATACCAGCAAAAAAACAGTCTTTGTGTACCCTAATCCTAAGGCTGATTTTAGCTTCAAAAATGTATGTTTAACAGATAGTTTAAATGCCCTCGACGCCAGCAAGATTTTAAGTGGTAACATTCAACAATACCAATGGCAATCTTCAGACGGCTACAATAGCAATAGTAAGGATTTTAAACATCTCTATTTGACTGCTGATACCCATACCTTACAATTGATAGTCAAGTCAAGTCATAATTGTTTTGATACCATACAAAAATCAGTTCAAGTCTATGCCAAACCAAAGGCTCAGTTTAGCGTAAATACGGCTTGTTTAGGCGATAGCATTTTCACTAATAATACCTCATCAATTACAGCAGATAGTATTGTGTATTCGCGTTGGCAAGTCAATTCAGATACCAGTTACACTTGGAACAAGCATTATTTGTTCAGTCAAGATACTGTATACAATATACAATTAAAAGTGGCAACGGCTTTTGGCTGTTCAGATTCAATCATACAAACTACTGAAGTATATACCTTGCCCAATGCGAATTT
>JBIPPH010000017.1:0-41639 GCA_044368575.1 Bacteroidia bacterium | reverse complement strand
CCCCTACCTTGTGGCAAGCAAACGTGCCTAATGGCGTATGCCACTGGTTCAAGTCTCAAGGCCCTTCAGGTGGTAACTTTACTACTAAGTTAACGGTAACTACCAACTTCGGTTGTACTGAAACCTTTACTTTCCAAGCATCAGCTACCAACTTGATCATTAAGCCAAAAATCATTGCGGACTTCGACTCATTGTGTTTACCTGATGCTACTTTTAGCTTCAAATTGAAAGATGGACCAGTTCCTCAAGGTGCAAATCCATTGTATACCTATGAATTACCTCCAATTCCAGCTAACATTACTCGTAACTGGGTGGGTTCACATAAATTTGGTGGCTTAGGTCCATACCAAGTTACATTCTCATTTACCCACGCCATTCCTGGTTGTGGAAGAACAGTATTCGATACCATATTGGTTATCGGACCACAATCAATCATTGAAGGTTCAATTATGAGCGGTATGCGTTTCTTGGAAGATACACAACGTTATCAGTGTGTTATCAAAGATACGGTGCACTTTTATAACTTCTCTAAGTTCTATCACAATGACTACAATAAAGTTGACGATGACTCATTGGTGTTGATCTATGACAGCGGTATAGTGAATAAAACTACTCGCCAGTTATTGCCATCAAACACAGTGTTTGATCCTTCAATCCATGAGCGCATTTACCCTGGTTTCAACAAGCCATTAGTGCACGCCTTCATTAAAGGTAAAGCGGGTTCTCCAGATGGTCCAGCTCCTGTTCTTAAAAGAGCCAACCAACAAAGAGGCAATGAGTGCACAACTCGTTTGTGGGATTTTGACGATGACTATTGCGAAAAATGTACCACTGATACTAAAAATGGTGTAAACGTTGGCAAGAACTGTAAATACAGTAAAGACTCTTTGCCTTCGCATTGGTATACACCTTGGGATTCATTGTACCAAACACGTTTTGGTTTACAATCTGAGAGTGTTTTACGTTACAGCAAAGACTCAGGTTTGTGCTATCAACAAAGAATGTGGGCTGATGATTCTGTTGCTATCATCAGAGACACTTTCTTGTACTATGGCGCTAACGCTTTAGCGAACAAAACTAAAGACTCTGTAATTTACCAAAATATCACCAATAAGATTCAAGTTAAGAGCTTGATCAGTGGTCCTGCTCAATTAGATGTGACGACAGCTACGAAATTCTATTTGCAAGCTGGAGATACTGTTTATATTGACTTTAAAAATGGTCTGCCGCCAAATCGATTTGTAGGTCCTCGTTACCTAACAGTTCAGTCTGGCAACACATTAATTATATACAACTCGACCGACAAGGCTTTGTTCAACGTATGGGTTGTTTATGTTCAAGATACCATTCCTGTAAGCACGGTGCAACCATGGCACAACGTATGGAAATACGATGTAATGCCTGGTTACAGAGTAGGTGATAGCGTAAACGCTGCTGCCCACAGACAAAAATTCTATGCTGGTAGAACAGTGCGTTGTTTCAATGTGCGTTTAAAGCATAAAGATTTCTGCCATCCGTTGGCTTGTGAGCACGAAGCTGTTGCTGCTTTAGCTTTACAACCACCAAGTGCTAAGAAATTAAGAAAGATTGGTACATTGTGTTTAGGTAGTGACCAAGACAATTATGGTATCACCTTCATATTAGATGACACCAAACCTGGTTGTATGCGTACATGGTCTGAAATCAACTTTGATACAGCCTTGAACAAAACCAAGTGGGAAAAATTAGTTGGTGCTAACTTAACTCCTGGTACAGTATCAATGGGTGGTTTGCCTCCAATTAACCCGCCTTATCAAGTGCCAATTCCAGGTTATCAAGTGAATGGCCCTGCAGGCAACCGTTTCTCTAAACAATTTACTGTTGACGATATTAAAGATACCGTTACAGGTTACATCAACGTTGGTTTGATTATTGGTAATGGTATTTGGCCAAGACCAGTTGATCCTAATAACCCAGGCAGTGGTTCTGATTACCCTGCAGGTTGTGTTGATACTGTTTACTATAATAAATTTGCACGTTTCCCAATCTTAGATAACCGTTTCAGAATCATCAAACCAAAAGAAGGTACTGAATTCACTAAGATTTGTAAGCGTGATTCTATTAGCTTAACTACTTTAGCTTGGAACCGTTCTTATGTGCCAGACGTTGAAGAAGCAACTTGGACTTTAGAAGCACCAAACGTTGGTAAATACTACACTCAATATTATCGTTTAGCGGTAACAGAGCGTTATACCAGATTTGCTCGATTGAAAGGCGACAAAACTAAGTTAACTGATACGACCCAATTAGAAGACAGATTACAAGTGGTTAAGACCAGCTTCTTTGATGGTAAAACTAAAACTACTGACTCATTTGAGATCCGTACCGCTAAAGTTTTGAAATGGCATACAGAGGCAGACATTACCCCTGTGTTTGACATCATCAAATTGATTCTACAAGCTAATAACATTGACGTATACGAATTGAGCCCTGCTCAAATCAGTGAATTGATCTGGAATGGTCAAGGTACCTTTGGTAAGCCATTTACTGGTTCAAGAGGTTGTTTAGATACCACTGGTTTCGGTCGTTTCATCCGTTTCTATAAAGTTGCTGACAAAAAAGACTCTATGCACTACAGAGATTCTACATTGTTACCATTAGATAGAACAATCGGTTGGGATGGTAAATACTATAATGCTTATACATTCGTTCCACAATACTCAGGTTACTACATTGCTAACTTTGGTTTAAGAAGTACTGCTCCTGAAAACTGTACTAAGAAATTAGGTACTGCTAAGAAGGTGTTGGTTGGTTTCTTTGGTGTAATGAATTACACAGATACCATTTTGTGTCACGGACAACAAGTGGTAGCACATCCTGAATTCAGATACTTTAATGTGTACCCTGAATTGCCAGGCTACTGTGCTGTAACTGGTAACAACTTGTTAGATTGTTATGACTACTGGAGAAACCGTATTTCTGAAGCTGGTCAAGCTAACAGAGAAGGTTATACCAGACATGACTTGAATAAGAAAGACGATGGCACTGATCCTAAATCTATCTTTGGTGGTTTCCCTTACAGTGTAACTGGTTTGTGGAATGACCCTAATGGTAACTTAATCTTAGGTGGTGGTAGCGGTAGCATCTATTACAATAAAGATACAGGTGAAATGTACACCATCAGAACAGCTGCGTCTGACTCTGCAGGTTGTAAAGACACTTTACCTCAAAACATTTATGTAACTGCTGTTAGAGCTAACATGAAGTTAGACCAAACTCGTCCTCAGTGTAATACCATTGTTGAATTGTTTGACTCTTCATACTTAATCGATCCATGTCCTTCTGCGCTTGGTACACCATGCGATAAGATTGTAAAATGGACTGTGTATTGGGGCGATAAGAGCATCAACTCTGTGAACTCATTCTTTAACAACTTACCAAGTAAAATAGGTCACGATTATACTAAGAATGGCCGATTCAAGGTGCGTTGGAAAGTTGAAACTCAACTGGGTTGTGTGGCATGGGATTCTACAGAGATTTATATCCCTGGTCCTGAGCCATTGTATGATAGAAACATGTTGACTCAATACTGTGTGAATGATAAAGTTCGCTTCTTTAACTTGAGTAAGCATACCCGTGCAGATAGTTCAATTTGGTTGTGGGATTTTGGTGATAACCAATTCGGTAACCAATACGATACCATTACCAAAGCCAACGATACTATGACTCATAAGTATACTGCTCCAGGTAAATACTATATCAAATTGACTCAGTTCTATCAGTTAAAAGTTGGTACTACAGTTAAACGTTGTTTAGCGACTTACCCAGACACTACTCAAGGTGACACCATGTTTGCGATTACAATCTATGCATACGATACCACCAAGTTGAGAGCTACTCCAATGCGTGTTTGTATTGGTGATACCATTAAGTTCACTGGTAATGTAAGACCTGATGGTCGTTACACTTTCTACAAGTGGAACTACGGTGTGTCTGCTACAGATACCAGCGTATTACCAGATACCATCACTAAGCGCGCCTACACTAAGGCAGGTAAATACACCGTCAAGTTTATGGGCGATGTGAATACGGTGCCTTCGACTGATAAAGTCTGTGCGGCACAAGACAGTGTTGTGGTTGAGGTACTTGGCGTAACTGCAGACTTTGATATTGATAGTACTAATAAGCCGGTATTCTGCTTTACCAATACGTCTACCAATAGCAAGTCTAACCGTTGGAGCTTCTACAATCCTAAAGATTTGTTAACGCTTCCAGTCGCCACTAGAATTTTCATCGCCAATGGTCAAAACCCTGGTGATTACGATGCGGCTAAGATTTGTGAAGATTACAGAGACTCATTAGGTAGCTATTGGGTATGTCTTGAAGCCACCAACGAGATTGGCTGTAAAGACACCATCTGTAAGAAAGTTTACAATAACTTCCAGGCAATTATAACACCACCTAACGTGTTTACACCAAACAATACCTTCGACGGATTAGATGCCGATGGTTTGAAAGGTAACGAGGTGTTTAACATCTTGATCAAAGGTGAAACCAAATACGAGTTGTACATCTACGACCGTTGGGGTGTGAAAGTGTTCGAATCAAAAGATAAGAACATTGACTGGAATGGTAAAGTAAATAACACTGGTGCTATCTGCCCAGATGGTACTTACTACTACATCTTGAAATATGCTTTCAAAGGCAAAGACAAAGATGAAGAGCCATTGAATGGTGTTGTTAAGATCATTCGTTAATCCTTAAACAATTTAAAAAACCCCGCACTGTGTTGCGGGGTTTTTTTTTGCCCTTGCTGCCGTATCTTTGCCAGTATGTATTTACATGCTGTTGTTCCTGAAGATACCATTGTGGCACCTGCTACTGCGCCTGGCCAATCGGCTATTGCAGTGATTCGTGTGTCAGGGCAAAAGGCATGGCCTATAGTGAATGCTGTTTTTAAGGGGGCAGATTTGATGCAGCAGGCTTCTCATACTTTGCATTATGGTTTTATCATGGATGCTGATTTGGTGATTGATGAGGTGATGGTGTCCTTGATGAGAGGGCCTAGGAGTTTTACGGCCGAAGACAGCATTGAAATTAGTTGCCATGGTAGTATGTATATTCAACAGGAGATTGTGCGTGTATTGTGCGCTAAAGGGGCTCGTTTGGCAGAACCTGGTGAGTTTACCTTAAGAGCTTATTTGAATGGGAGAATAGATTTAGCCCAAGCTGAGGCGGTGGGCGATATGATTGCGGCTCAAAACCAGGCCCAATTAGATATGGCATTTAAGCAAATGCGTGGGGGCTTGAGTAAAGAGCTTCAAACTTTGCGTACGAGTTTATTGGAGTTCATTGCTTTGGTGGAGTTGGAATTGGATTTTGGTGAGGAGGATGTTGAATTTGCAGATCGCTCTCGTTTGTTAAAACAGGTGGAGACTATGCAAGCACATATTCAACCTTTGATTGATAGTTTTCAGTATGGTAATGCAATTAAGCAAGGTATACCAGTGGCGATCATTGGCAGACCCAATGCTGGTAAATCTTCACTATTAAACTTGTTGTTGAAAGAGGATAGGGCCATTGTGTCTGATATTGCTGGTACTACCAGAGATACCATTGAAGAGGCGATTCATATTAAAGGGGTGGCGTATCGTTTTGTTGATACGGCAGGTATCAGACAAACAGATGATAGCATAGAACAGATTGGTATTGAAAAGGCTTTGCAAAAGATTGCTTTAGCAGAGGTGGTCTTGTATATTTTTGATGTGAGTACTTTGTCTGAACAAGACATTCAAACAGATTTGAATTTGATTCAGTCTCATAATGCCAAAGCCAAGGTTTTAATGATTGCTAATAAAGCTGATTTGCTAAAGGACCCTGCTTTACAAACACAACATCTAAAAGCGTTTTCGCCTTTGATTATGGGGTCTACCAAAGACCAAACATTGGCCCAGGCTATACAAGGGGCTTTACAAGATTTAGTAAAGTGGGAGCAACACTCAAATGTGATCGTTAACAATGCCAGACACCAACAGTGTTTATTAGCTGCTCAAGAAGCGCTGACTAAAGCCACAGACTTAATGCAAGCCAAAGCCAGCAGTGATTTATTAGCCTTCGAACTCAAAGCTGCGGTTCAATCCATTGGCGACATCAGTGGCCTGATTTCCAACGACGAAGTCTTAGGGTATATTTTTGGGAAGTTTTGTATCGGGAAGTAATCCAAGCATCACCATTATTCACAGCAATTGTCTCAGCCAGATCCATAGGCTTACGATTGAGGTAATGCCAAAGAGTAGAATTAAGGGCCAAAAGTAAATACTTACAGTTTCAGGGTAATAATGCCCAATAATTAGATAAGCGCTGGCAATGCACAGCTTTAAAGGAATCAATTGTAGATTGCTCCATTTGCTAGTTTTAATAAAGAAATTCATAGTTTTATTACGAATTTAAACTTCCTAATAAAAATTGAAAATGACGCTCGTCACCTTTTTTAAGTTTTGGTTTTAGAATCTGTAAGTTGTTTATGTTGGGTCATTTATCATTTTTTCCAACCGTTATAGCACTTTTTGTAGTAGCCAACCTATAGCATTAACCCTTCCAAATACTGCTTTGCATTACTTGCATGTTGATGCTTCTTGTCATCGCTCATTTTGTCGTAGGTTTTGATGAGCATGCCTAGGCGGGGGTTGGATAAGAAAAAGTCTCTTTGCTTGTTCATGAAATGCCAGAAGAGGGCATCCCAAGTGTCGCACCATGCACCTTTTTTATAGTTGCTCATTTTTAAGACATAACTACTGCCGCTGATATAGGGTTTTGTGGCAAGTAAGCCCCCATCTGCAAATTGACTCATGCCATAAATATTAGGCACCATTACCCAATCGTAAGCATCAATAAACAATTCCATAAACCATTGATACACCTCATCAGGATCGAATTCACACAAGAGCATAAAATTGCCTAAAAGCATTAACCGTTCAATGTGATGGCAATAGCCTGTTTCAAGCACTTTTTTAATGGTCACATCAATCGGTTCAATACCCGTTGTGCCCGTGTAAAATGATGCAGGAATCTTTTTTGTAAACCCCCAATAATTTCGAGTTCTCTCCTCGTTACCCTTGTATACATAAACCCCTCTAATGAACTCTCGCCAACCTATGATTTGGCGTATAAAACCCTCCAAAGAATTCAGTGGCACTTCATGTTTTTCGGCATACGCTAATGTGGCCTTGATGATTTGTTGAGGGGTCAGTAAACCCACATTCAACATAGGCGTCAAAACACTGTGGTGTAATATGATTGCCTTGTCAACTATTGCGTCTTCATATTCTCCAAAGGCACTAAAACGCTGTTCCAAAAATTGATTCAACCAATCACTGCTCTCTTCGTGGGTAGAAGGATAAATAAAACTGCGCGAAAGCGCTCCATAGTTGTTGGCGAAGTGCTGTTCAACATAGTCAAAAGCTTCTTGATAAAACACATTCAATGCAGGGAAACTCACCGCAGGGGGCACTTTGTCTTTAGGGTATTTTAATCTGTTGTCTGCATCAAAACTCCATTTGCCACCAATCGGCTTCTGTTGTTCATCTAGCAAAATAGTCAATTGTTTGCGCTGTAGGGTGTAAAAATCAGTTTGAAAATACCGCTTTCTATTGCCAAAATACAGCTCAAGAGCAGCCTCAGTGTTAATGAACAATTCACTGTTATGCTTATGTATTTTGAAGCTTGTTCCAGCAACAGATTTCCGAATGCTTTTCTCCAACCACTCATCACAAACATCATAGTAATGCAAGTCACTTACCTTCTGCGCTAAATGCTCAGACAACAATGTGTTTATGTCACTCACAGGATCGCCACAGTCAATGTAATGCACCTTGATCTCACGCGCCTTTAAAAAGGCCTCATAGTATTTCATAGTCGCTCTATGAAAGACCAATTTTTGTTTGTGGAATTTGTATTGTTTGAAGAATAAATGCGCTTCAACTAAGTATACTTCATCAACCGTTTTCAATCGTTCAATATTTTGAAAAAGCTGATGCGGAAAGAGTATAAAAACAGACTGTTTGGTCAAAATGAAAGCTTAATTAAAAAGTGATAATTGTTGAGCAGCGTTTGAGTTATCTATCAATTTTAGAATCTGTTTTTCGCACTTTTTCCAGTATGCAAAAAAGGAAGGGAAGTAGCCAGTTACTTCACTGAACATCCAATCTCTCTCATGTTGTATGCCTCTGTAATGCGCATTGCTTGGGTGCTCCTTATAGTGGATTTGTTTAGTGTCAATTTTACCCAATACCGTTTCAAATTCAGCCACTTGAATTTGTATGCCAGCAATGTTTTTAGCCAAGTCCAAAACGAATTGAATGGTTCTATTGCCAACAGGATATTGATTGAAAAAGCTAGGCTCTAATAATAAGACTCTATTGGCCTTCTGCTCAGCGCCCCAAAGTACATCTAAATTGTAAAAATTGTATACATAAGTTGGCAGAGAAGGGTCTAATTCAACAGGATTGCTAGTTGGCAATGTAGTGTGAAATACTGGCGCAATTAATTGGTCTAATTGGCCTGGAATTGGCATGGTATTGAAAGCCTCATAAGGCACATCTAAGAAGGTCTGGCGCTGATGGCTGTTAAAATACTTATTGATGTTTTCTTGATTCGCATAGTATTTTTTACTGCTAAAGCTGCCAGCTACCCACTGCCAACTCAAAGCATTGCTGGCCCAATCGGCATCTAATAAATGATAATATAACCATTGTGCAGGCAATCGCCAATGGCTTTTAGCCACATTGCATGCAAGGCTTGCTACATACATGCGCATGTGGTTGTGCATATAACCAGTATCATAAAGGGTTTTAATGCCTTGATCTATAGCTTCAATGCTGGTATTGGCCTCAACTATGGCTGCACTGATTTGGTGATTCAAGCAATTTGGTTGGGCTTGTTTTAAATCAGCATCAATGCTAGTTTGTTGATGCATCCAAACCCTTTGAAAATAATCTCTCCAAGCCAACTCTTTAAGAAAAGACTCAATGTCTGCATGCTTGTAGCCTTTGGCTAAAATAATTTGCGCGACTTGCTTGGTACTGATCACACCCCTCGAGATATAGGGCGATAACATTGTAACAGCACCCTGCCCAAAATTTCTAGTCTTGCCATATCGCACAGGATCGATTCGATCAATTTGTTCTAAAATAACAGCATACGCTGTCGCAAATGGCTTCATCGTTTTGAAATTTTATTCAAGGTGATTTGTTTTTGAAGCGTGCACTTAAATCGCGTAATGTCTTGGTTGCGTTTAAACAGATGCTTTTGACTCACACCACTGTTAACACGTTTTCTCCAGAGCTTAAAACTACTGCGTTTAAGTTCTTTTCTCATCAAGGCAATCACCTCTTTTTCCAATAAACCAAATTGAAAGTGAATGGCCTCAAAAGGCGTTCTATCCTCCCAAGCCATTTCTATGATTCTATCTATTTCTTCAACGGTCACATTTCAAGAACAATCATTGGGGTGGAATTGTTTTTTGAGTGAGATAGAGATAAATAACCCAAAACGATTTAAATTTGGTTGCAGATTATGGGTATATTACTTTTTTTGATCATTGCTTTATTGTTTTTTGCTATTGCAGAATGCTTTGGTAGAGCAAAACATATAGGCCGATGGTGGACATTTTTGTTGTTGACCTGCACCCCAATTTTACCCGGGATAATTGCTTTGATACTTAGTCCTAGTGCCAATAAACAACCTAATCAACCGAATAAAACCTTAAAAATAATCGGTATAGTTTTCCTAGTGCTTGCAATCATTTGCTTACCACCATTTCTTCTCAACTTGCAGTATTTCGGATCATATGATTATGCTGAGCGTATGAGAGCAAGATTTACGCTTTTGCCTTTGTTATGGTTTTCAGCTTTAGGCATCTATTTGTACAAATTGGGCCAAGGTAAAGTCGTTAATAAACAAGCAAAATTTTATTTTAAGTTTCAATTAGAACCAAAGCTTGGAAGCAGCATAGTAAAAGCATTTAATCAGCTAAAACCTAATCCGTATTCAAGCCCATCAAACAATGCTTTTTATTTTCTGGTTGAGGATGGAAAACAATCTGAGCCCTATACTTTTGACCAGTTAAGAGATAAGCGCATTAAGGAAGACGATTTAATATGGCGCAATGGCTTAGACAATTGGGCTAAAGCAGGTGAAGTAAAGGAATTAAGCAGTATTATTTTTAAACTCCCGCCACCTATACCAACTGCTATTGCACCAATTCAAGAAGAACCTTCAACTACAGAACCAATTCAAGTTCCAGTTACTAATGTCTCAAACGAAAATCAAGACTATACTCCACCTAAGCCACCTGATGATCAATGGTCTAACAGTCCTTTCATATTGCTTAAGACAATAGCTTTAGTATCCGTACCAATTATACTCGTTTTTGTTTTTGTTATTGTAAGAAATATAAATTTTAACACATCCTATGAGGAAGCAACAATAGAACCTGATACATCTTTAGAAACACCGCCTATAGATGGCTCAAATTCTGAATTGGCCCAGGCGAGTTTTACTTATACTGAGAATACTAACACTGAGGTTTGTAGAGCGTTTTACGGCGGAGATCCACCAGAATTAGAATATGGCAATGTTGATGAGTTAGGGAATTTGCATATTGCTTTAGGTCAAAATATTTTTTGTTCAACATTTACAGCCAGCGTCTCTTCTATTGACAAACCTATTCTAACGGATGTTTATACCTATTCAGGATTTGAAGGAGAATCTTCCATACAGGCATCAGGCAATGAAGTGCTATTAGTGTTTTGGGGCCAATTTGATAATCAATCTAGTACCACTATTCAATCTTTTAAGCCTGGAAAACTGTTTGTAACACATGATGGAAAAACTGTATCTTATAATGAATGTTTGTCATTGAGTAACAACCCTTCGACGTATTTTGAAAATATGTCATTGTCTCCTGGAATATCTAACATTGTTTTTGCATGGCGTTTACCTAAATATGACTCTATGCATATTGAATGGCAGCCTTCACTGTGTGAAAATGAAAACGTTTCTCCCAAAATTCATATTTGGTAGATAGTTTTGGCGTTAATAAATAAGAAAAACAGTAAAAATATAAGGGCTAATTTTCTTTATCAAAATCAATTAAACGCTTGTCCATCTTCTCAAGAATACCATATTTTTCTACTAAGTTTTTTTGAGACTCATTGGCAAAACTTGAATGCAAATAAAAATAGATAACGGCATTGCAGTATATGTCATTTTGGGCATTTAGAATGTTGACGTATTTTAATTTTTCTTTGTCATTGATGAAATCACATTCATCGACATAGTTTAAATAGGTAAAATATTCTTGGAAATAATTGTCGAGAATGTTTGAAAAGCCATAAAAGTAAACACTAAGTTCTGCGCAATGTTCCATTTGTCTTAGTTTATTACTAAATACATATTTTTGATTCAAATTATTAGTGTATTTACCCATATGGTTGTATAGCCTTGAAGTGTCAGATGTTCCCAAACCATAATGAACAATAGCATAAGACAAGTCGATTTTTTGCTCATGGTTTAATTTTGAAAACACACTATCTGCCTCCACAATGTGATAAGCTTTTTTTACCATTCCTCTCAAATTTACCCATACTTGCCTGCCCGCAACTTGATTGCAAGATTTGGCACCTTTCATGGCAATTTTTTCATTGTTTGATCTGTGGTAATCCAAAAACTTGAAGAAATAATTTTCAAACTGCTGGGTTTTATTAATATCCTTCTGATCCATGATGGTTGAATAGATGATCATAAAGCCTGCTAGAGCAAATAATGGCCCTGTAACGCCGTTAATGAATTCCCCAAATGTTGAAGCTTTTTCAGGTGTGGTTTTCTCTTGTTTTTTAAAGAACAGTTTACTGTAAAATAAGAAATACAAGTAAACACAGAACCCTGCAATCATGATCGCAATAGAGCAGGTCATTAAAATATCATTCATTTTCATGGTTAAATGCTATTGAAGTGCAAGTATAATCAATTAAACCAGTATTAAGGATTAACTTTTTTGGTGGAGAAAAATGAAGTTGATTTGGAATGAGAGTGGGATAGATTGGAATACGTCTAAGTTCGAACACTCACATTCGCTCTCGCTCTCACACTTTTTTTGTCTCGAGGGTGTTCTTCACCCTCGAGTGAGATATATGAGTGGTAAGTAGTTATTTGGAAGGAGCCAATAAGTGAATAGATATCAGTTATGAATTCCGAATGAGATATATGAAAAGACTAATCTTGTATAATATGGTTGGTGACAACACCAACCAGATGAGATCAATATTCTCGTTAGGTGTGAAGAACACCCCAAACAATAAGTGAATAGTTATCAGTTATTTGTTATTAGTATGGGAAAGCATTACCTATTAACTATTATCTGTAAACTAATAACCAATAACCATTAACTAATAACGAATAACCATTAACTAATAACGAATAACCATTAACTAATAACTAATCACTAACTTTGCTTCATGATGACCATTTGTTTGTGGGTGCCAGAGGGTAAAGCCCTAGAAGTAGCTCAGTATTATTGTGGGATTTTTAAGCCGAGTCAACTCTTGTCGCAAAGCGAATGGGTTTGTCAGTTTGACTTGAATGGTCAAAGGTTTATGGCTCTGCAAGGAGGCGATCAATTCAAACCCAATGAAGCAGTTTCAATTATGATGACCTGTAAAGACCAAGCAGAGATTGACCATTATTGGGATGCACTTGTGGCAGATGGTGGTCAAGAACAAGCTTGCGGTTGGCTCAAAGACAAGTACGGCTTCTCATGGCAAATTGTGCCCTATAATCTCAATCAATTAATGCAATCACCTGAGGCAATTACTCGATTTATGGGCATGAAAAAAATTCAGATCAGTGAGTTGATTTAACAATAATTTCGCTTATCAATTGTAATTGACTTTATGCAGATAAAACCTTTCAAAATAATTTTTTATTGGCTCTTAATTCAAGCATTGTTTGTGGTGGATGCCTATGCGCAAAAAGGTTGTACAGATCCTTTGGCGAGTAATTATAATCCCTTGGCCAAGCAAAATGATGGAACCTGTGTATACCCAAACACGACAATTAATCCTACCGTATTGGTTTCAAAATTATCTGATACGCTAAATGAAACCTCTGGCTTGGCATTTCATAATGGTCAATGGTATTCGCATAACGATGGTGGCAACCCCAATGCTATTTACCAATTGAATACCCTCAACGGCAGCATAGTATCGAGTAAATTTTTACGCAATCGCCTCAACGAAGATTGGGAAGACTTAAGCTTTAACGATTCGTTTTGTTTTCTTGGTGATTTTGGCAACAACAATGGCAATCGCAAAAATTTAAAGGTATTGAAAATGTCAAATGCAGCAATAGCAGCTAGGGCAGGGGATGATACCTTACAATCCGAAGTCATCAACTTTGCTTTTGCCGATCAAATAGATTTTACTAGCCGATCAAACGCAACGCCCTATGATGTAGAAGCCATGTTTGTATGGCAAGACAGCCTTCATGTGTTCACCAAAAATTGGGTATCATCCTACAGCAAACATTATGTGATGCCCTGTAAAGCTGGCAATTACACCCTTCAAGTGCGCGATTCCATTTACACTAATTTTATGGTAACGGGCGCTGCCATACATTCACAAAGTAAAAGCATCAGTTTAGTTGGTTACAATGGCTCAGGAAGCGCTTTTTTGATGTTGCTGTGGGATTATGCAGGTAACGAGATTTTTTCGGGCAATAAACGCAAAATCAATTTAGGCAGTTTTTTCAATGCTGGGCAAATTGAATCCATAGCCTTCAAAGACAGAAGCACACTCTATGCCACCAATGAGAAAAATATACTCTCTAACCGATTGATGCAAATAGACATTCAATCAGTGCTGAGCCCCTCTCAATCTGCTCATCCAACTCCAATTAAAGACCAAGGTTTTTTGATTCATCCAAATCCTGTAAGTAAGCAACTTCATGTAACACATAATGACGCATCAGCGGCGCGTTATACCATATTGAATTTACAAGGTCAAACGGTATTAGAGGTAGGAAACAACAATGTGCTCGATGTATCTGAATTACCGAATGGTTTGTACGTCATTCAATGTCAAGCGGAATCAAGCAAGCAGTATCAGCAACTGTTTTTGAAAACCAGTGCTCAATAAGCAAGATTAGCATCATTTGGCAATTGTCTGAATAAACAAATGCAGTCTTGCTTTGTTAAAATTATAATGTCTACCATTATTCATTCAAATGCCGATATACTCAACATGGAAACGCGCTACCGCGCGGCGTTTATTAATACCCTCTCAGGGTTTAAAAGTGCTAATCTGATTGCTACCATTGACGAACAAGGTCAAACCAATTGTGCGGTATTCAATTCAGTCGTGCACATTGGTGCTCATCCGCCTTTATTGGGGTTTATCTGCAGGCCAGATTCTGTTGACAGACATACCCTTGAAAACATCCAAACAACAGGTGTATATACCATCAATCATATTCATGAAAGTATTTATTTACAAGCGCATCAAACCTCTGCCAGATACCCTAAACACCAATCTGAATTTGATGCCACTGGTCTTCATCCTGAATACATTAATGGTTTTAAAGTCCCTTTTGTAAAAGAAAGCGCAGTTAAAATGGCCATGCAATTAAAATCCATATTGCCCATTGCCATCAATGGTACCTTGTTGGTAATCGGTGAGATTCAATCCGTCAGTTTGCCCGAAGATTGTATGCAAACAGATGGCTCAGTGGATATTGAAAAGGCAAGCACAGTGGCCATATCTGGCTTAGACAGTTATTACAAAACACAACGCTTGGCTAAGTTGTCTTACGCCAAACCCGACAGTATGCCAACAGTAATTGGATAATTGAATCTAGCATGAAATCTGTTTTAAAAGCCAATTTGCCCAGTAAAATTTGTGTGGTTTGCCATCGGCCTTTTACTTGGCGCAAAAAATGGGAGAAGCATTGGGAAGAGGTCAAATATTGCAGTGAAAAATGTAAACGCAATAAAACAAAATAACTGGAATTTAAAACCGATATTTGTATACCATGGGTTTAAGAATCATAGTCTTTTTAATTTTGAATTTTGCCGCATTAGCCATTGGCGGAATGTTTACTGGTAAAGCGGTTGTGTCTGATTGGTACACGCAATTAAACAAAGCCCCATGGACGCCACCGGGCTGGGTATTTGGCTTTGCTTGGACCAGTATCATGATACTGTTTTCGATTTACTTGGCTAAGCTATGGCCACAAGTAAAAGACCATCAAATGCTCATCATTTTGTTTGCTGTGCAATGGTGTTTAAACGTAGCTTGGAATCCTGTTTTCTTTTATTACCATGCCACGGTTTGGGCTTTGCTTTTAATCATCTTACTAAGTGTTTTGGTGATGTATTTTTTGCTCTCCTATTACCCAGCTTTAAAAGGCTATTCATGGCTGATTTTACCCTACGTTGTTTGGTTGATGATAGCGACATCTTTAAATGCTTTTATCGTGTTTAAAAATTAAAGTAAGGTGGCCATGTCAACACAAACATCTTTGTTTGAAACTGCCAAAATACAGCATGCCGATTGGCATTTAGACCCTCATTTTTTTGATACAACAACTGCATCAGCGCATCTAACAACTTTAATCAATAGCTTGGATTGGCAACACTATACTTTGAAGCTGTTTGGTAAAGTGCTTCCACAACCGCGTTTAACTGCTTTTTATGGCGATGAGGGCATTGCTTATGCCTATTCAGGTTTGACTTTGCAAGCCTTGCCATACACAGATCTATTGAAGCAAATACAAACTAAAATTGAAGGAGCTTATGGGGTGAAGTTCAATTGTGTTTTGGCTAATTATTACCGCGATGGTAATGACAGCATGGGTTGGCACAGCGATGATGAACCCAGCCTTGGGCCAGATCCAGTAATTGCCTCTGTGAGTTTTGGCGCTGATAGAAGCTTTCATTTACGCCATAAATTCAACGCCCAAGAAGCCACTCAAAAATTGCGCTTAAACAACGGTTCATTATTGATGATGCAAGGAAAGTCTCAAAGCCACTGGCAACACCAATTGCCTAAATCTAAAAAAGTCTCTGGCCCGAGGGTTAATTTGACGTTTAGAAGAATAGTAAGATAAGGGTATAGGGTTTAGGGGATAGGGGGTAGTGAGTGTGAATGTGATAGCGAATGCGGGAGCATTATACTTCACACTCGGACTCACGCTTGCTCTCACACTGTTTCTGTCTCGAGGGTGTTCTTCACCCTCGAGTGAGATTTATTAGTGGTAAGTAATCGTGATTTTATAACATCTGGTTCGGCGTCCCCGCCAACCAGATAAGATTGCAATTGACCAATAGTCTGAAGATAGCATACCAATGTCTTCACAAGTGTCATTAAAATCATTTGTGAAGTGAATGGGATTGGTTGGCGAGGACGCCAAACCAATCGTTCTTAGATTAGTAATATGTTATCAGTATGATCACAATTCTCGTTTGGGGTGAAGAACACCCCAAACACTATAAACCATTAACCAATTCCCCTCTATCCCCTAGATTCACTAAGTAATTTTTAGTAATATTGCAATTCCATGAAAAGTAAACTAAAAAAAGTATGGATTTATTTGGCAATTGTTTTAGCGGTTTCGTTAACGATTTTCATTATTCAGAACATTAACGGACATGAAACGGACATTCCTAAAATTGTGTTTGATATCAATAGTGGTGTAATAGGAGCTATTTTGACTACCATAATTACCTTGTTGTTGTTGGCCAATCAATCTGAGATACAAGATTCGCAAACCAAAAATTCAGTGATTTATGAAGAAAAACTCAAACTATTCAATGAGTTTTTGAGCATATTAAGTCAAGCTTTGGACGATGGAAAACTCACAGCCACTGAAATGAAAAAAATCATCTTTTCATATTCCACAGTGCGCATGCACATTTCTCCTGAGGGCAGTAAAACCATAGAAGCAGCTATACAATCCATTGATGCAGAATTTTTTTATGTCGATGAGAATTATGTGCCGCGTTTCGATAAATACATTGAGTTGTTTAACACCGTCTGCAACGTCTTTAGAAAAGAATTATATGCCCTGCAAAAAGACAATGCTTTGCCTCAATTTGAATTCGATAATTTTTACCACATCGCCTTTAAAAAAAGGGCTTTAAAATTACCAATTTATAAAATTGAAGAAGTAGAACAGGCCTATATAAGCAACCAAAATGTGATTCATTTTGATAAGGAGGGTGTAGCCATTCAATTTACACTCAGCAAAGAACTGATTGCCCTCATTCCTCAAATATATGAAATGGTTAATCAGGCCATTAAACAACTACCAGAACACACGATTACCATGAGGTATTTATTGAATATGAATACCGTTAACAACAAACAGTATTTGGGCATATTCAATATCTATTATTACATTGGTGACAGACAAATTGCCACTTATGGTTTATCAGAAAAAAACCGTTTGTATTTCAAAATCAAGTTAGAGAAAGAGAGTGTTTACTCTTTTGAGTCAGATGCCAGTAATGTTCAAAGTTATTCCGCCAATATTTTGAAAGATCTTCAAAACGTTGCTAAAGAAAAACCTCAATCCAATCCTAAAGCTTAACGCTTTAGTGAATCATGTAATAGACGATGGCAAAGAAACTGAGTGGAAATAAATACCTCGAATGCCATTCTATTGCATCAGATAGCTTCTGAAGTTTGAGGGCTTTCGTTTCGTTAGTACTCATTAGTTTTTCAGCAACCTGGTTCATGTTATAGGTTATAACTGTTTGGAACATGGCATAGAAAATATAGATATAAACCATGTAGAATATCCTATCAACCAATGTCAAATAAGACACCTTTGGTAAAGCGTCGTTTAAAGTCCATTGGAAGGCTATAGCGGCCAACAAGGCTGTTACAGTTAAGGCAGATGCGGTGCCTATTTCAAAATCAGGAATGTAAAATACCAAATAGGCTAAAATCAATACCACCAAAAGTGGTAGCGCTAATTTCTGCATAATGCCAACAGGGTCTCTGTTGATTTTTAGTGTGAATTCAATTCTAGAATAGGTTTCATGCGGTTCCACAGAAGGATCACCAAAATTGGTTTTGTAGGTATATGGATCAGAAACAGCTGTTAAAGCAGCAATTTTAAATTGATCACCATTTAATATCTCAATTCTATGGTCTTTAAAAAGGTTAATTGGGGTGGTTAAATCGTCTGGTACGTATACGATATCATCACTATTCAATAACTTATTTTCTACAGCAATGTTGAGCGATTGGATGTCATAAGGAAATTTATGATAGTCTGCTTTATAGGGGAAAAGACCTTTACAAGTGCCTACCACATAATACGCAGAATTGGCTGTGTCATATTGTTGCAAATCAATTTCAACTTCTGATTCTGCATTGATGAATTCAATAGCAGAAATTTCTGAATAATCTGCAGTAATGTCTGCCGAATCAACCCTTAACCACCAATAAAACATCACTTCAAACTGCTCTTCAGTTTGGTGAATTCTCATGGTTTTAATGAAGACCCCAGTTTTACAACGTATCGGTGAAATGCTTTCGCTTTCTTGTGCTTTCAGTGAACTAAAGCTTGCTAGTATGCTGAAAATTAAGACTATAGATTTTAATATTAGAGATTTCATTTTTCTATGCTTTAAGAATAGTTTGCGCAGATTGAATGTACTTTTGTTCTTCAGTTGTTACAATGCCATCTGCGTTCACCATATCCCAACACAATTGCAATACGGCTTTTGTAAAGTGGATTGATTCATTTGCTTTTAACCAATGACAAGACGCTTCAAAACCTTTTAAACGGTCGTTTTCTGAAGCATTTGCAACCGTGGTGAAGACTGAATCAGACATGGTTTTAATGTGTTGATGCGGCAGGTTTAAGTAGTGGGCAAGGGCAATGGCACTTTCTGTTAAGTCATGGCGTTCACTTGCATCAACATTGCCATCTGCATGGGCAATGCAAATTAACAAATTCAAAATTTCTTTGATGCTGTTATTGTTGTTGTCATTGCTTTCGGCAGTATCCGTTGCATTGTTTTGTTGATTGTTAGGTAAGATGTCTCTCAACAATTTAGATTTATCAAACAAACTGTGTTCTAAGACTTGATTTTGCATGTTGTTGGAGATGTACATTAAATGCTCATACAATTCCTTTTTAACGGTCTCATAAATGCTGAAATCATTTAAGGCTAAACAATTCAATCCTATACCTTCAATGATGTAATTGAAACGGTCTTTTTCTTTGGTTTTGGTAATCAACCATTCGAAGTAATCATGGTAATATACTTTGATGGAATCTTCATAGCGTTTCAAATGATACAAGGCAGCGCCTTTGTAGCTGATTGCCATTTCAAAACCGCGCTCATCATTCAGTTTCTTAGATAAATTATAAGCCAAATCACAGTAGAAAACACAATGTTCGTAATAGGCGTCACCTAAGGTTTTGGCCATGTTAAAGCAATAGTCTCTAACTCTACTGATGCTGTAATTCAAATCAAGTGCTTTTTGGGTATTTAAGTTAGATTTTTCAATTAATTCTATGATCAATTGTCTTACCATCGCTTCAGTAATTTCGGTATTGCCTAAACTCAAGGCATTGGTATCCGTAACACCAGAAGTTAAAAGCAATGCTAGGTAAGTATAGTTCAATTGCTTTTGCGGCGAATGCGCATTGATCAAAGCTATATGTCTTGAAATTTCACCGGCCAACTTAAAGCTTGATTGCGTAAGTGCATTTTGATACATGCTTTCAAGTACTTCAGATTCAACCCCTTTGATAAGGTGTAAATAGAAGGCTATGCGCAATTGGTTGTCAGCATTTTGAACAGCATCCGTTAAGGCTTGAATTCTGTTTAAACGGTTGTTTAATTGCTGTTTGATTGCAGCATCTTGAGTTCTGTTTCGTTTGTAAATGTCTCTTAACAATACATGCAATAGGGTTTCAAAATCGTCCGTATTGTCGTCTTGTCTTGGTCTTATTCTGTTGAGCAAATCGTCAATGAATGCGATTTTTTCTGCTTGTGCTTTAGCTTGGGTTTCAGCATTTCCGGTCCATTTGTCAACGCTTAAATCAAAATCACTTAAATCTGCAACCTCACCAGCTGCACTCAAAATTTTAACGATAATGTGTTTTTGATTGCTATTGATTTGACCAATCATAGGGTAGACTTTCAATAAGGTTTCTGCGCCTTTATTGATTTTGCCAACTTGCACATATTTCATTGCGGCATATAAGCCAATCAATGGGGTATGTTTTTTAATCGATTCAATCTTGTCGTATTTGAAACAACGTTCAATTGCACTTTGTAAGATTTCAATGTCTAAGGATTGGATGTATTGTTCACCTTTTTTAATGATGCTTTCGATAATACGTTTTTGGTATTCAATCACCAACTGACGCATGTTTTGATCGGTGTCTTCATCTTTATTGAATCTTGTTCTGATGATTTTGTGTAATTCCTTATCCTTAAATGAATACAAATTGTCTTCTTCGCTTAAGTCAATCACAAAGCCAGCTTTTTCAAGTCTTTCAAGGTTTTGAATGATTTCTATGACATCTTTATTCCAAATTTTTGCCAATACCTCAGCATCGAATTTGAAACCACAATAGGCCGCACTTTCTAGTAACAATTGATCATCGTTGTTGAGCGTATCAATGGCATTAGACATCAATTTAGATTTACCGCTCTTAAGGTTGATGTCTTCTATAGATGGTACTTCGCCAGATAGCCTTAGCACACCAGAATCAATTTTTAAATAGCCCTTTTGTTCCATAGCAGCCAAATAGCCAAAGAAGTCTCCAGGGGTAAAACCTGTGCGTTTGGTTTCTTCTTCGCACAATTGATTCAAATGGTTTTTCAATACTGAAGCAAAAGAGAATAATTGTTCGTCATTGTTGTAAATTTTAAAATTAGAACTATTGATCACATTAGCAACAAAGGCCATATGATCAATCATTTTCAACTCAAAATCAGTTACAGATAGTAATTCTGTATCTTGTAAGAGTTTAGCAAAAATTGAATTTTGGTCAAACTGACTTTCGCTGACTAATACAATTTTAAATTGTTTAGTGAATTTACTTCTCAATTTAATTTGTTTGATAAAGGCTACTAAAAGTTCTTCAGTACCTTGGTCCATCCATTGGCAATCATCTATTATGAGGATTTGCTTTTGTAACTTATGCTCAGTAAATCTGGTAATCAATTGCTCAATTAATTCTGAACTGATTTCTTGAAGCGAGCGGGTAGCCCCATCGTCTTCTATATTCAATACAGCCCCAACATCAATAGGACTAGCGCTGCCTACCATACTCACTGCTTTAGATAAGTTTTTGCCTAAACCACTTCTATCTACAAAAAAGCCTTTAGGTAAACTGCCCACAAAGCCGCTGTGTTGACAATACGCATTAAAGAATGGTTCGTACAACTGCGCGCTGCCCTCAATGAATTCATTGCAATCACCAAAGTAAAAGACATGTTCATTGTTAGAGCTGTTCATTAATTCTTTAATGAGTCTGCTTTTACCCATGCCTAGTTCGCCATGCAAATGGAAGACCAGTCCGGCATCGTTTTGAATAAAATCATTAATACTGTTTTTGGCTTCAATATTGTTCAAACCTTGCTCAAAATAGGAAGCAGGGTTCAATAAGCCAAAGTCAAATTGATTGAATGCAGAAGCTTCTGTATTGCTAGATTTAACATGTGATTTAATGTATAAACCAGCCCATGATAAGGCTGAGGCAATGGCCACAAGTATCAAGCTTTCAAAATCCCAATCTCTAAGGTCACACCAGATGCTTACAAACCAAAGTATTACAGACACAGCCCATAAGCTTAAGGCAGATAATTGCCATTTTTCCTTCTTGAAGATGGCATTCAATAAATTACCTCCCAAAATTGAGCATGGGATAAACATGATAGCAGGTGCTATAACGATGTATTTGATGAAGCTGGTAGGGAAGAGTTCTGCGTAGTATTCAAAATAACTGATCAGAACAGTTGGAAACAAGAAAGATACGTACAAGATTCTGGCAAAGCCACTCGATGAATTAACCACTTCTTTTGAGAATTTGTATTGCAACAAATAGGTTACGATAATGCTCAAAATGCTTGGCATTAAAATCTGATACAATACCCAAGCCTTAGCATGTAATTCGCCATGGAATTGATTGATGTCTGTTTCTAAAAACGATGAAGCATTATAGGATAAATACACCGCCAAGATAGAGCCTGAAACCAACAAGGCTAAACTCTTGAGCATCTCTTTGGTTAAGAAAAAAGAGGTTCTGAATGGCTTAGTTTGAATTTTTATGCATGACAATGCCAATAACAATATCAAGATAATCAGGGTGTTGAGAATGTAGATTAATTTAGCATTGGTGGCTGATCCACTTTTGTCTATTCTAAAACCTTCAAAATAAGAAACATAATTGGGTTTGGCCTTTGGCATCTGTATGGTTTGGAACGTTATGCCTTTGTAAAACATACCTGGCATGCCAGATCCATTGTCTCTTACAGTTAACAAAATCATGCGGTCTATATTATAAAATCCCATGATTGTAGCATAATCAGCAGAGTCTAATGTGTTGGCTTTTAAGCGCTCATATCCCTTTTCGCCTAAAATGTTTTCAAGTTCATGCAATCTGATGGCATAAAAAGGTGTGTGCACTCCAAAATAATCCAAACCAACTGTGTAGAGTGTTTCATCATAAGGTTGAATGTTGAACAATAAAAAATGAGGATTGTCTTTTAACATCCCTTTAAGTAGAGGATCTGCCGTGTTAAGCGCTTTGTCAATAACAGACTCAATTAAGGCTTCTTCAGCATCGTCTACCGTGTTGAATTCAGGTCTGTGGCCAGACATCAATGAAAACGCAGGGTAGCGGTAGTTCATGTTGTCTTCAGCAATCCCTGTACTGATATCCATTTCAGATTTTAACTGAGCAATTTTTGCTTTGGCTTCCTGTTTTTCACTAGGGTTTTGGCAAAATTGTAAGGCATGGCTTGCACTGTCTAAATACAATTTTGGCAGTTTTAAATCATAGAATCCGTTTAAGACAGTAGCGCTGTAAAACGAGGTGATTTCTGCTTTGGTGTAATAGTATTTCCAATCTTTTTGCTCGGCCAATACCAATTTAGAAAGACTTAAAAGGGTAAAAAGTAAAATAGATTTGAGTCTTAGTAATTTCATTGTTTATAGGTGTTTCTAATCAACAATAATAATCCAAGTCAGCAAGTATTAAAAATATTATTTGTAAAAATTGAATTTTGCCTTTAACCTTGAAATTGAATTAAGATTCCGTTTACAAAATAGTCATTTTCAGATTTTAGCCTCAATTTTTATGATAACAGATAGTTTCAAAGCCTTTTTTACTCAACCCATCAGCCGTTTTTTTAAAGCCATTCAACACGACTTTCAATTTTTAGGGAGCTCATTAATTGGTATAATTACTTTTAAGACTTTTATTGATGATCAGAAGTCACATGTATTGGAGCGTTCAGTGCATACATTTGAATTGTTAATCAAGATCATCATCATAGGATTTGCAGTTAATGAATTAAGAGAAAAAATCAACTCAAATATACTACATGATTTAATGACAGAAGGGTTTGTGATTGTTATTTTTTATGTACTGTTTCTTGGTTTGTTTTATAGTTCCAATCTCTTTGAAAAGCTACTTAAAAACAATACACTAACTGAATTAGGCACTAAGGTTTGGAATGTGTATGTACTGATATTTATTATCTTATTACAATTCACGGATGTGATAGATGAAAAGCAAACAGATGTGATTAAGAACCAGAATTTAGGCGGTTTAGTAAAAGCCTTTTTTATTGGGACTTCTGTACATTTCGTTTATGTGTTTGTGCGTTTAAAGCGCGCTCAAATACTCAGCAAACGATCACTCGTTTATCTGTTGTTTTTGATGTTGTATACAGCCCTAAGTTTGTTGTTTTTTACAGCTATTGAGCTGGGTTTAACATCATCCCATACCTAAATCTTTAGCCTTATGGGCTTTGATTCTTTTAATGCCCAGTTTCCATAAGTAAATATCAAAGATTACAAATACTATGATAATGCCAACAGCCATCAATGGGCTATGGCTTGACTTGGCACCTGTATACATCAATAAGAAATCATAAGTGCCATGTAATACCATTGGGACTGCTAAACTCATAGCTATATGCACTTTGGCTTTCTGGGGCGTATCGAATTTTGACATTGAGAAATAATAGCCCATGGCTACTGCAAACAACATGTGTCCTGGTACCGCCATTACAGCTCTTGTAATTACTGTGGTCATGTCGCCATTCATTACATACATGATGTTTTCTATCAGCGCAAATCCCATTGATACAAATACTGCGTATATAATACCATCGTAGTATTGGTCAAAGGCAGGCGCTTTTCTAACCAACCAATATAAGATTATCCACTTGCTTAATTCTTCTGGAATCGCAGCAGTTACAAAGGCGTCAAATAATGATTTTGGCATGCCTGAGGGTAAGTCAATGCCATTAATTGGACTCACTAAAATTAAAGTCATTATAATGGACAACCAGCCGCCAAAGAAACATTTTAATAAGAGCTTTTTGGGTTCTCTGTCTACATCATGTCTGTAGATCAAATACAAAATGATTAATGCTGGCGCAATAGATGAAATGAGTAGTGTCATAGTGGGTTATAGATTAATTAGATTATTTAAAAAAGCATTCAACGCGTCGGTTTAACTGCTTGTCTTTAGCTGTTTTGTTTTGATTGAGTGGTTGTTGGGCCCCTTTGCCTTCAGTTTGAATGTTTAAGCGTCTGTTTTTAGACAATAAATAGCTTTTGATGCTTTCGGCTCTGTTTTCTGATAAAGTTTGATTGAATGCTGCTGTACCTGAATTGTCGCAATGCCCTACAATGTAAAGTGTTTTGCCTTCATTCATGCTGCACCAATCAAGGAGACGGTCAAGCACATTGTGGAAGGCGGGTTTAATGCTGTAGGCATTCACATCGAATAAAACATCAGGCATGGTAAAGAATGATTGATCAGCAAATGTATGCCAGTAAATATCTGTGTTCTGCTCTGCTTTTAAGGCGGCTATTTGAGCGCCCGTTACAACATAGCCAGTTCTAAAATTGGTTTCCCTTATGCCGCCATCACCATCTTTACCTCCTTGGGTTGGTTTATATCCTAGAGGGTTAGCGTGGCATATCAATGCGCCTTTTTGAGGGTATACTTTAAAGCCCCAATCATCTAAATTGGTATTTAAGCCGGCTAATTTATAAGGGCCTTGCCAGTTTTGCCAATCATCAAGATTTGTTCGTTTAAAAGCATAAACATTTAAATCTGTGCCATTCGCTTCATATCCATTAGAACTGATGTATAAGGTTAAGCCATCTTCAGATAACCAAGGCGTTCTTTCCGCACCAGCACTGTTGACTAATTCGCCAAGTGAAACAGGAACTTGCCAATACCCCTCTTTCTGAAGGCTCACATACACATCTGTATTGCCCCAAGTGGATTGATTCCAAAGCCATCCTTTTTTATGATAGGCCCCAACATGGCCAGGTCGGTCTGATACAAATACGATGGCATTGCCTTGATCAACCATAATGGCATCTGCTTCGGTGAAGATAGAATTGACTGGTTCAGGCAAATGTTTGATTTGAACACTTGACCCCTTAACACTGACATCAAAAATATCTGAGGTTTCTGTGCCGTTGTTGGCTGTTTTGGGGCCTAATTTTTCAGGGTAATTACCACAAATTAAATAATGATTTGGGGCGTAAAGGTCCGTTATAACTTCATGGCCATTGGTGTTTAATTGGGTAAACGGGCGGGCATCTGTCCACAAACCGTCTTTGAATTCTGACTTGTATATATCTTCGCCCCCTGCAGAGGCTACTTGTGTGTAATCAATTTTGAAATCAAAAAAACCAGTTCTGTCCATCGCAGAAAAGATAAGGCTTTGGGTATAGGGGTCATAAACTGGCAAATACTCATGCGCTTGTGTATTGATATGATGGCTTATTTTAATAGCAGAAAAGTGTTCAAAGTCTGCTGCAGTTTGAACAGTTTTATTACTTGAACTGGTTGCTTTAGCATTCGATTCGTTTGTGCTTTTGCTCTGGCTTGACTGGCTTGAGGTCTTGCTTTCACGCTTACTGCTAGAAGATTGACAGGCGCCCAATAGCAGGATCAAAAGGGCTAAACAAAGGGGGTTAATTCGCATACGTGTGAATGGATTCCAAATTTCAATATTAAATAAAAATAATGTCAATAATTGTCAGAATAGGTAATTAATTTATATATTCGAGCCATAGAATTACACCATGAGCGCTGCTGCTATTTCAGCTTTTTTTAGTCCAGGGCAAGCCTGTCAAGAAGCCATTTTGGAACACATTGAAAATGCTTCAACTTCGCTTGATATCTGTGTATTTACCATTTCAGATGACCATATCGCCAGAGCCATTTATGATGCCTTTGGTAGAGGTATACAAATCCGTTTAATTACCGATAATGAAAAGCTTTTAGATAAAGGGTCTGATATTGTTGAATTGGCCAAATCTGGCATTGAAATTCGCGTTGATCAATCGCCTAATCATATGCACCATAAATTTATGGTAAAAGATGCGGCCTTTGTATTAACTGGTTCCTACAATTGGACCAGAAGTGCGGCCCTTTACAACCATGAGAATGTAATTACCATAAACGATGCATCATTGGCAGGCGTGTATTTAACGGCCTTTGAAGATTTGTGGCAAACTTGTATACCATTTACTCAAAATGACTGAAACAATAGATAACACCAACACCCCATCCTCAAAAAAGAAGTGGCTACCATGGTTGCTTTTGGTTTTTGCCGTTTTATACATTGTATGGAACTACCAACAACAAAAAGCACTCAGAGAGCAATTGTCTGTTGACCAAGGAAAATTGCAACAAATGTTGTCTGATTTGCAAAACGAAAAGCAGCAAATCATGATGGAGAGAGATCGCTACTCCAGAAGAGGCGATTCTTTAAATTCTGAATTACAGCCCTATTTGCCCATGAAGGCTTTGATGAGAAGTGTTCAAATGCGCAATTATGTTAACAATGAATTGCCCTTTAAGCCGGGTGATGTTGTGCGTTTTAAAACCGATAGTCTGACTTACGTGATTCAAGATATGATCATAGGGGGGAATTTGTACAGCTATTACATCAAATACCGCATCAGACGAGCAGGTGCACAACCCATTGAGTGTGAAATTCAGGAAATAGAAGCCGTTAATTCAAAATAAACATGCGTAACTTATTGATCATATTAAGCTGTATCGGGTTTATGGCTTGCCAACAAAGCCCAGAGCAAAAAATGGAAAACTTGAACCATATGGTTGATACGCTGGAACAATCCAATGCGGTCTACACGTCTGAGTCTTTACAGGCTATGGATTCTGTTTTTGAAAAAAAATTAGCAACTATTGATGCTGCCAAATTGAATGCTCAACAGCGAGACTCTTACAATAAACTCAAGGGGCGTTATTACGCGGTCAGACTAAAGAAAAGTGTATCAGGCTTTAAGCAAGATTTGCAAGATGTAAAACAGCAAATCGAGGGCTTTATTGATGCGTTGAAGTCTGACGACAGCACCGGCCAATAATTGGCAGATTTGTTACAACAATTGTTTTCTTTTGGATAGTCAAACACTTAGAATGTTGATGATAAGTCAGTTATTTGCTTGAAAATTTACCATCTCCACTTGATTTTTTAATTTTATGACATATATTTGACCTTTCTTAAAATATTATGAGATTCAAAACGACACATTTATTCTTAGCGATCCCCCTGTTTTTAAGCTTTCAAGCCTGCTCTAGCAGCGAAGGTGGAAAAGGTGGCGAATTAAAGATTGACGAAAAAAAGCACGTAACGCCGGAAGCTTTATCAGCCCTAGAAAAAGAGTTATGGGGTGATACCATTTCAATCAACAAGAGTTACGATTTGTATTTCGATTTTAGCGCGACTATGAAACGCGCAGTGAATGATGCAACTATGAAAGAGCTTATTACCACAGCATTTGATGGTTTAGATCCACAAGATCGTATCTATTCAATTGGAGAAAACAAAGCCGTGAAGGAAATTACTGGTGATAAAGCTGCCAAACAAAATAGCGTGTTAGGGCCTGCAAACTATGTTCAAACATTAACCTTTATGACCCCTAACATCAATAATATTGTTGCCAATGCTACAAGACCGGCAGTTATGTTTACTGACTTTTCAGTTGATGAAGGCAGACCAACAACGGATGCTGATGGTGTTTCATCTTATTTTGTAAGAGGTTCAGAATACGCTAAACAATTTGAATCTTGGTTTTCAAATGGAGGTTCAATTAGAGTGTATGGTAAATACTTAGCTGAGGCTGGCGTTTCTTCACCAGTTTATGTAATTGCGTTTTTACCTAATGGCTATGACGAGTCTCACAGAGTATCAGGTTTGTTAACTGAATTAGATGCTAAATTGAGTAAAGATTTTGCCTTTAATTTCCATACCCACATTGGGGATGTTGTTACCACTCCTAATGGCGATCATTTAAGTGATGCTAACAAAATGGCATTAAACGGTTCAAACAAATCTTTAAATAATGGTTATGGTGAATTGATGAAAATTAAATCAGAAAATTTCATCAATGCAGCCAAAGAAAAAACACTTAGAGATAATATTGAAAAGAGCATTTATACAGGTATCAGTTTTAAAATGGATTCAACTTGTTTCTTAACCCAACCAGAATTTAATGGTAGTGCTCACATGGTTACTCCGGAATCAGAAACCCATTTGAAAATTAAAGATGGCAAATTAACCAGTATCTATAAATCAATGGTCTTTGATGGTCAATTCAATATTGGCATTGATTGCAACAAAGCAAAACAATCTAATATGTATCCAAGTGCTCAATTGATGCGCTATCACATTAGTATTTCTAAAGTAGCTAAAGAGGTACAATACAATACAACATTGGCCAAAAAAGCTTTACAATATCAACTTGGTAAGCAAAAAATCATGAACAATTGCTTATTGGCCAGCTTGGAAAAAGCCATGAAAGATTGTGCTAATAATTTCTCAGGCAATTACCCATTGTACTCTGTTTACACTTACGTTCGCAAATAATATTAAAACCACATAACTTATGATAGTAGATTTTTTTTATAAACTGTTTTCAGGTATTTCAGATGTCACTTGTATGGACACTGAAAATACAGACTGCCTTGAAGAATTAAACATTGTAAAGGCCTCTGTAGGCAATAATTTTATATACACTGCAATCGCATTAACCTTGGTGTTTATTTTATTAGCCGCCTTACCGAGATATACCTTTAATCTCAAATTTTTAAATGATGTATTGCTAAGAAGAATTTTATTCTTTTTAGGATTAGGCTTTACCATTTATGTTCTATTTGTAGCCAAATCAACGGCAGAAATGTTGTGTACACAAAGGGCAGATGGTGATATTGCTTGGACCAATTTTGAAGCACTTATTTCTATTCAATTCTACATCAGCTTAGCCATTTACCCAGTATTGTTTTGGTTAGTGGCCTTTGTGTTCAATACCCTTTTACACAGACGTAAATTGAATACCATTTTTAGATCTAACAACAAAGTATTCGGACTTATATAATCTTTTAAACTATGACTCAAGCAAAACCATCCAAAAATTTCTTGATCGCTGCCGGCGGTACAGGAATGCGTTGTTTGCAATCTTTCTTAAACATGTGTGCCATGGGCATGTATGAAGGAGAGAGTGTAGACATATTATTATTAGAAACCGATATTGAAAACGGTGATAAAAAGAATTCAGAAAACCTAGTTAACTGGTACCAAACTTTGTGTACCAATAATGCCGGTAAGTTTGGTTTCTTTGGCCCGCAAGTTAATTTCTACACTTTCGTTCCAGACTATTCTAAAGACAACAAGCGTCGTTTCACGTTGATCTCAAGAGTAGAGGAAGGCGATTCTGAAACCAACCGTATGTTGGCAGATTTGTTCTACGAAGAAGGTGTGCAAGAATTTGATTTAATGCATGGCTTTAGAGCTCAAACCCACGTTGGTACTTTCTTAATGTACCATGCCATCATTGAAGAAATTAAAGAAGCCGTAGCTAAAGACTTGGTGCGTAACAAAAGCCAATTGTATAAGTTCATTAACAATATCAAAGAACAAAACACACAAGGTGAAGCCAGAGTATTCGTAGTAGGTTCTACCTTTGGTGGTACCGGTGCGTCTTCAATTCCTGTTATGGCCAGAGCCATCACTGACTCTGCTAAAATCATCACTGGCGGTGTAATCAAAATGGAAGACATCTACTTTGGTGCGGTAATTTTAACACCATACTTCAGCTTTAAGAGTCCTTCAAAAGAACACAAAAAGGCAGAACGTGTTATTGCAGATGCTCAATTCTTTGCGCACAACTCAGCTGCAGCCTTAATGTATTACATTAAAGATGAAACCATTAACACCACATATAAACGTTTCTATTTCTTAGGCTGGCCATTCCAATCATTGAACATGGATGACTACAAAGCCAAAGTAATGGGCGCCGATGGTGGTAAAACCATTACTGGTGGTAAGTCTCAAGAAAACCCAGCTCACCCGAATGAGTTGATGGGCGCTTTTGCTGCTAAGCACTTCTTTGAAATGACCAAGAAAGAATGGTTCAAAGAAACTTACAATACAGACATCCGTTTCAAAGCCATTGAATACGAAAAGAACCAAGAAGATAAGATTGCTTACTTCCATTTTGATGATATGATTGAAGGCGAGGTAAAAGGGGCTGCTGAAGCTGCTGATAAAAAAGTGAAACCTAAGACCTTACCAGAAATCTTCAAAAACAATATGGCAGGTTTATACTACCTTAACCTATTGATTCAAGATGAGTTTGCAGGCAATGTTAAAAACCTATTGGAGGTATTAGCGCGTTACAACTACACTTACAATTTTTCTGATTCAGAAATTGAAGCCTTTAGCCGATTTGCAGAGTACTTCACTTTCAAACGCGATGGCGAAATTGTTAAGCCAGGATGGGTGCCGCAAATGTTCTATTCATTAAATGCCCCTAAAGAAGGTCAATTCTTAAACATGCACCCAAATGCAATGGACGTATTAATGTTGAGAGACAAAGACAAAGCGTCTCAATTCAACAAACGTTTAATGTTTAATGAATTTGCCAAAACTGGTAAAGCCTCTGATGTATTTGTTTCTAAATGGGCCAAGTACAATAAGCCAATTAAAAAAGGTAGCAAGAAAGAATTTTTCGAACACATGAAAACCACCTTTGACCACTTAAACGTAATCAACTGGTTCAAAGAAAACATCAACACTCAATCAAAATAATTTATGTCAGAAGAAATAAAAAAAGAAAACAAAAGGACAAGATTTGCCCTACTTTCGCCTAATAAAAATCTGGCTGATAATCAACTAAAAGCCAATGATGGTTGGAATACCCTCAACCAAGTAACTGCTTTTGTTGAAGCCTTGGATTTACCAAGTTTGGATGCTGATTCTGGCAACATTTATGGTGTAATTACCTCCGTGCCTTCTCCTTGGGCAAGAGCGTATATGATGACCAACGCTTTGCGCATTCCTTACATTCAATTTGACCAAAGAGATAAACAACAAGGTATGAATACTTTGTATGCTGCTTTGCAAGATGAATACAAAGGTTTGTTGGCTATTTTAGCTTTGTACAACAACGATGTTAAAATCAAGCAGGTTAATCTTAACTACACTCAAAAATTAAATGATGATGAAAAGAAAAACCCAATTTCGTATGTAGACAATATCTATGAAATCAGCGGTGCTTTTGGTAATATGTTATTCGAAGACCGTCCGATTTGGGGCGATCCTGAACGTTCACCAAAAGAATTGAATCCGCCGTATTTCCAACTCATCACATTTGATGATGTCATCATTGGTGCCACTTCACCATCTGCTTTGGTGTATCCAGCTGCTAATTATGATTTAAAGGACAAGAAAATTCCATTTTACAAAGGCGGTCGTTTTGTAAACCCTATTACTGAGTTAAATGCACAACAATTAGAAAAGTTGTTCCATTACGCTTCATTCGTGCGTTTACAAATTGAGCAATATTCTGCTGAGTTCAAACAACGCAAAGTTGAAACCATTATGACCATGGAGTTCTTCCGTGAATGGATTCAAGAAATCAGAAATTACATTGCTAAAAAATTCCCTGAATACCAATTAAGAGAAAGAGGTATTTTGGATTTCTGCGATAAGTTCTCAAAACCATTTGACAAATTGTTCAATATAGACACTAAAATCTATAGAACTAAGTCAGGAAAATACTTGTTAGATAAGGTAGAGGATTGCGAAGAATTTAATCCGCATGTATTATTGTTAAACAACGACAAAACCCGCTTAGTTAAACTTGATAAGGAGTCTGGTTTCAATCCTAATCTCTCTACAGTCTTAACGGCTGTGGTTGACAATGGTCAATCAGGTAATGAAAGAGTAGAAGAAGAATACTTCTCATTGCCTTTATCACCAAGAGGTTTAACTGAGTTCTACAGTTGCTTAGATCAATTGTTAAACAAGTCTGATAAGTCTAAGTCATTAAAAGGGGTATACTCTCCGGCTGATAACACCGTTACAGTAACCCTTGAGTTAGAAATCAGTGGTATTTTAACCCCATTTGCTAAAACTTATCAGGTATACAAAACCGAAGAAGATTTACAATCAAATGTGGTGTTATGGCCAAACTTTATCAGTCCTAAATGGAACCGTTACTTCTTGTTCTCAGACTTATTACACAACGATGAGAAATTAAAAGCGGTACCAATCGTGGCTGATCCTAAAGACCTCAATGACTTGTTGTACAGCAGTAATGAAGACAACAAATTGTTCTACATCACAGAAGATGCAGACAAGCAATCTAAATTGGGTGTTGACTGTGGCTTAAAAGTATTCTATGATAAGGATAAAGTAAAACAACGTAACCTTAAATATGAGATTTATGAGTCAAGCGTGCCATTTAAAGGTATTGAATTGAGAATCGATTCAGGTGCCAACGAAGACTTCTCTGCTGGTTACATCTTAATTGACATCAGCCGCTACGATGAGAACGATGGCATCATTGATCATACCCATGACAGAAACGATTTGATTCCAGTAACTGTAGGTATTGACTTCGGTAGTACCAATACTTGTATCTCATACCAAGTGCCTAAATCAAATGAGAACCGTTTAATGAATATTTCTAACCGTAGAAGATTCATTTTAGGTAAAGAACAAAATAAGAACTTTGGCGAATACGCTAAACCGCATGAATTGTTCTTCTTCCAAAACGATAACCATACAGGCATTATCCGTTCAGCTTTATTGTTGAACAATGAGTTGAGAATCAACGATGCCTTGATTGACAGAGCGAATGCAATTTCAGGTGGTTTCCCTGTGTTTGAGCCAAACTTAGACATTATTGACGGTGATAGCAGCATGTTAAGCCTGAAGATTGAGGGCGAAACTGAGAAGTTGTTATACGACTTAAAGTGGAAGCGCGAAGACAAATACTTAATGAACAAGAAAGCGTTTGTTAAAATGCTTTGGTTGTACATTAGTGCAGAGATGTACGATTCAAATATGCGTCCTGTTACTTTGAATTGGGCTTATCCGTCTTCAATGCCAAAAGATTTGCGTCGTACTTATGAGTTCGTATACAGAGAAGCAGTCTCTACTGAATGTCCTATCAAAGACACCGTTACTAAGGTTGCTTATGTTGAAGGTAACAAATCCAATATGGATGTTGCGATCACAGAAAGTGAAGCTGTATGTAACTTTGCCTTATCGCGCGGTGGTGTGAGTTTAAATGACAACACCATATTCATTGGTTTCGATATTGGAGGGGTAACATCAGATATCTTATTCTTGATCAATGACCCTAAAAACCAAAGAGCAAGATTGGCTAAACAGTCTTCAGTTAAAGTAGCTGCAGATAGAATTTCAAGCGCGGTAAGTTTGTCAAAAGACATTCAACACGTATTGAAGCATTTCTGCCACAAGTTTAACCAAGGCATAGGCGCTATTGATGGTATCAATTCAAATACCTCTTCATACTTATTGAATATCTTATTCGATAAATTAGAAAAGGATCCAGCTTTAGAACAACATTTATACAGTCAGTTCTGGGCTCCAGAAATTGAAGAGATCAATAGAAGTCACACCCGTGGTGTAATGGCAGTTGCTGCTTATGTAACAGGTATGTTGATGTTCCATGCCGGTCAAATGGTAAGAGGTTATATCAACGACGAATTGAGCAATAAGAAAGATGCTAAAGCGTCTAAGTTCCATGTTAGAACAGCATACTTCGGTAAAGGTGGTAACTTGTTCCAATGGATTCCTAAAGCGATTTCTGAAACCACTGGTATGAAATACTACGAAGATTGTTTCAATTCAGGTTTAACTACTGATATGGCTAGTAAACACATTGCAAGCTTTACAATGGATACCAGAAAAGAATACTTGAAAGCTGAAGTAGCTTATGGCTTATCTGCTCCGAGATCAATCATTATTGAAGACTTATCTGATTCTGAAATCATAGGTGAAGAAGGCTACTCATATAATGGTAAGCCTTTGGCTTGGAACGATAGAGTTAAACCAGAGTACATTTTTGAATTTGGCGAAAAAATGACCTTGCCACAAATCGAAAATGAGTCTATTACCGATGCAAATGGTAACTACTCTGCTTATCCTAACTTTAACCGTTTCTTAGACATCTACTTCGCATTGATTAAGGATTGGGATTTATTTGACTACAGCATATTGCACCAACAACGTATCAGCTTCGCGACTAAGAGTCTTGAAAATTACGTTAAGTCTGACGAGGATTGGTTGGCTTCAAGTGCATTGAGCAATAAGTCTAATGTACCAGGAGACTTTAAATTCTCTTGTTCTCCATTCTTGTATCAATCGTCTTGCTTCTTAGATGAGGTAATCATCAAGAGCTTGTTCTCGAAAGGATAATTAAACACTATTAATAGTTAAGGTCCTGTAGTTTTACAGGGCCTTTTTTTGTGCCTAAGCAATTGTAAAATTGAAATGAATGCCCAGTGGCAATGAGGCATAAAAAAAGCACCTGGTGTAATTTCAGGTGCTTAAATATGAAATAAAATCAATTAGATTTTTGTTAGAAAAACTTCTATAGCTGAGGTATAGGTATAATTCATAATTGTACCGTTTGACAATGCGTTCATTGTACTTGTGATAGGCGTTGTACTTTCAATTTTCCATCCTTGTTTTAATAGTTCAACAATCACTTTATCCATAGCTTTGGACCTTTCTGATTCACTTGGCTTTAAGAATGTAGTAACAAGTCCAGATGCTTTTTCATTTTGGGCATCAACACCAAATTCTATTCTAAGTCTTTTATATTCCATACTATTGCATTTGACTGCTTTGAGTTTGAACAAATTCAATGGCTTTGTCTACCAATGGTGCAGCAAATTCGTAAGATTTTTTAAGGGCACTGGTCATAGCATCTTTGTTTTTAACCAAGGTGGCAGCAATAAATTTGTAACGCGCTTTTTTGTTGTCAACTATGCTTTCTAGTTCTGGTTTCTTTAAGGTTTTAAGTTCTTTTCTGAGCATTGGTAAAAACGGCTTCATGATTATAGAATCTTGTTGAGCGGTAGACATTACACTCGAGATCACCATTGATCCAAGTCCCAAACTCATGGCATCAATTGAACTGTGGGTAATGCCACGAACATCGTCACAAATGCTTTTTTCAGCTTTTTTGCGCAAAGGCGCTAAGGCATCAGTTTTAGAAGAACAAGCGCTTAAACTGATGAGTAAAATAAATGAATAATAAATAAGGTGTTTCATATGTTTGATTTGTCTTTTCAATGATAATAATAACTCCCTGAATTTACAAATGCTTTGTGTGAATAAAAACAGAGCGCATTCATTTGAAGATTTGATGCTTTCCTGTGTATATTCGTAGGAAATAGAATGTACTATGGAAACAGCAGCATTACAGGCCAGTATTAAAACAGCCTATGAACAAGAACGTTGGTCAGAAGTGATTGAGTTAGTATCTCAAACCAATTGGCAAAATGAAGCCCTATTGCCCTCAGAAGCAGTGGCCCTTTGTGAGGCCCTATTCAGAAAGTCCGGAACAGAAACAAAAGCGGCTACTTATGCCAAATTATTCATTGATTTTTATGGTGATATCGAAGAGACAAAAACGCTAAAAGGTATAAGAGGTCGATATCAAAAAAGGAGAGGCGATGACGATAAATCAGATGGAAAATACGAAGATGCTATAGAATGGTATGAAGCAGCGATTACTTGGTTGTCTTATTTGCCATCTATAAAAACGAAGGCTGAGACTGCATTAGCTGAATGCAAGCAATTGTTAAAAGAACAAAAAGAGAGAGAAGCAGAAGCACGTCGCAGGTTAGAACAGCAAGAAGCTGCAGAAAGAGCTGCTGCTCAAAAAAGAGAAGCAGAACGCAATGCCTTCTTAGCCAAATCGCTTAAGGATGTGGAAGGTTTATCTGTCGCAGTACTCAATAAATTATCTGGAGCTGGTATCACTACATTAAGAGATTTAAAAAGTTACAGTATGCATAAAATTGATGCGATACCGGGTATTGGCGATGTAGCTATGTCAGAAATCAGAGCTTTTAAAAACAAACACAGTTTATAATTATGAAATCAGAAACATCTTGGAAAAATATAGCTAATGAATTGGAAGAAGTTCTTGGCAACACAAATTATCAAAACGAGCTAAAACAAAAAGCCAAGCAACGCAAGAAAATGATCAAATACAGCATCATTGGTGCCATTGTATTGGGGTCATGTTTGTTGTGGTTTATGGGCGCTCGCTGGGTGTACAGAAAAGCCACCAAGGCCGATACCAAAGACCAACGCGAGCAATTGTATGCAGAGTGCGGTTGTAACAGCGTTGATGATTGCTTGAGTAAAGACAGCACCGCTTCAGCACGTAAACTATTGTTTTCACCTTTAGAGGATAATATTAGTACGGACGATGACTTGTTAAAGATCATTGAAAAAGAGGGTGCTATTAATATTAAAAATGAAAATTTTGAAGCGGGTTGGGAACAGTTAAAAGCAGAAAAATTGGGGCTAGTATACAATAATCAATTGGAAGCTTATAGATACAAATATTTAACTGAAGTGGTTGATCATTTCTTAGAGGCTGGCAATAAAAAAACAGCTAAAAAATGGGCCTTAAAAGGGGCGCCTGATAGGAATGAAGATGGCTATACTGAAAAAGAAACCAATGATTTTGACCCTAAAAAATCACAACGCAAATTGTTGTTGAAACGCATTGCGGAGTTTGAAGGATAATCAATCTTAAATATAACTTTTTTTAAATGAAAAAGTCGGATTTCATCAGGGTGTTCTTACCCCTGTTTATTATTGTAGGCGCTATATTTTGCTTAGACAATGGGGTGGTGGTTCATAAACTACCCGATTTACAAAATGAACCTGATTCCATTATTTTGTTTCATGTGATTTCATTGTTCACTTTTGGAGCAAAGGATTTTGGAGCGCCAGAGGCGGGTCCGTGGTTCTTGCAAATGCTGATGTTCAGCTTTTATTTTTTAGCACCAATGGTAACCATTGTGGCCATGGCAGACATCTTGTCTTTGATCAGGCCAATGTTTATCAAATGGGTGATGTGGCGCAAAAAATACCATGTTGTAATAGGTTATGGTCGTATTGGTAAGTCTGCTTTGGAGGCAATCAATACAGTGCATGGTAAAAAGAGTTTTGTATTGGTCTTAGATAAATTGAACGATGAGTCTGAGAATGGGTTCTCCATTTTGTTTGAACACAATATTTTTTTCAAAAAGGATGTTGGCAATTTAGACGATTGGTCTGAGTTTATAACCAAACAATGTCAAGGGGTTTATATTCTGACTGACGATGAATTGTTGAATTTGCGCATTTACCATAAGGTTAAGACTTTGTGCCATGATCAAGCGGTAATGTATACGCGTATTCGCTCAATGGAATTGTCGCTAAAACTCGATAATTCTTCTTTAGTTCAAAAACACAATTTTGTAAATATTCATATGGCTACGCCTGATTTGATGTTTCAGTCAGATGCAGCACTTAAGGGTTTAGACACCAATGATCCGATTTACAATCATTTTAAGGGGCAGAGGACAACTTTTAACACTTGGCTAGGGCATGAGTATGCCGCAATGGTTTTTGTTGGCTTTGGAACCTTTTCTGAGTATTTATTGAGCAGGTTGTTGAGTAGTAATTTAGTGCCTGATCAAACGGAATTGATAGTGCTCGATCCTAAAGGCCAAAACAATTGGAATGGATTCTTGGTAGACCATCCTGAATTGCAAGGTTTGAAGGTGTCTTTTTACAATAAAGACATTACGGTTTTGGAGGAGGTGTTTCAAGCTAAAGCCCATTTGCTAAAAGATCAAAAATGTTTATGCTTTTTTGCCACTAACCACGAAATCGAGAACATACAAATGGCCTCTTATATCAAACGCAAATATGCGACAGTTTTTGATTTGCACTCGGTGCTCAGAACCAAGCATTACGACTTAATGCCAACTGAATTGTTGAATGATATTTTAGGCAGCGGCCAATACGTAGTAGTGCCCACCTATTCATGGGCTAAACTCGATTTCGAGTTAATCTTGTTGGGGTAGTCAACTGGCTATTTAAGCCTGTTTTAGCGTTTAAATCTTGTTGATTTATTATCTTTAATTAGGGGCGTTAAGTCTATTAATTTTGAAGGTAATTTGATAGATTCGTATTACACCTTTTCTGATATGAATCTTAACTTTATATGTACTAACTCAAACTGCGGTAATCATAACAAGACTTTTTCTGATCTTTCAGTTTGCCCAGAGTGTGCTTCAAATCTTAATCTAGAATTTTATCACAGAGAATCGGAAATGATGTCTTTAATAAACAATATGCCTGTGCATATAGTAAGGCCATTGTATCAATTATTTGAAACAAAAAATTATTTTAAGAAGTTACATCTTATCTCAGATTTGATGTTGGCAAGTTTCAGATTGTATGGACATTCATTAATTAAAATGGCCGAATCTGAGGATTTAATTCAAGAATCTTTATACAATTCTGTTGAAACCCTATTAACTAAAGACAGCCATGGCCTATGGTCTTCTACAATAGTAAAAATTATACAAGAACTTGATAAACACAATTCAAAATGTTTGCCGAATGAACTTGCTAAAGTCTTTGGTGTGGGACTAAAGAGCGCCAAAATGCCTCCAGTGAAAAAATGGACCATTAGACAAAGAATCATAGATGGTAAAGGAAAAGAACAAACATTAGAGGTTACCAATACACCAGTAGAGCTCTTGATTAATTTTAGAAATAAGTATGTTGGGCATGGCACTGTTTATTCTGAAACTGAGAGCAAGCAAATTTATAATGATTATGAGCCAGTTCTATTCAACTTTATAGAATCATTAGCGATGTGCCAATCTTTAAGCTATTCAAGAACTGATAATGGATCAAGTATACATGGTATTGATAAATCATGTAATGGGTCAATTGTTCTGGATTTTGCAATGCAGCAGTTCGTAATAGAGTCGGTTAATCATTTAACGATAGAGTCGCTCAGTATTCAATCAAATAATGATACTTTAGAGACAGTGGTATATGATGAAAATGATAGGATGATCATAGATACTTATCCATACTTTATCGCTCACCCTTTTAAAAGAGCTTTGGATGAGACTGATACCTTTAAACGACTTCATTTATTAAAGGAAGTGTTTCTTAATTATTTAAAGTATTTGGGATTGTTAACTGCCTCAGAGTACTTCAGTAGTAGTCATAAAATTGGCGAAATTAATCGTGCTTTTAAGAATTTTTTATACAGGCCCCAGTTTGGACATTGGAATGCCTTTATGCGCAGCGCCATTCAAGCTTTAAATGATCATAATCACAGTTGGTTTATTAAAGAGTTGCCTGGTTACTATGATGAAGTTGAAACAAAACCTTATGCAGAAAAAGGTGAGACTGTTATAGGGAAGTTAATTAGTTTTCGCAATCATTATTTAGGGCATGGCACTGTGCCTTCTGATAGCCAATCTATTCTTCTTTGGAATGAGCATTTTCAATTATTGAAAGCCCTTTTGTTAAAGATGGAGTTTTGTAAAAATTACACCATCGTAAGCAGTGATAAAACCATTTCTTGGCGATTAATGGGTGATGAAATTACTCAAATTAATTTAAGACAAAAATTGAAATCTAATGTGGCAATGTTGAATAATGATCTACAAGAATTAAGCATAGTACCATTCTTCATCTTGCCTGGCGAGTACTTTGTTAAGGATGTGTCTGATAGAGCTAAATTAATGGTCTATGAGCAAAATACAGGCAGTAGAATAGTGTTTTTTAGCCCAGAAAGTGTACATGGAGAAACCAATAATGATAAGGTTCTGGAACAACTTAATCTGCTAATTAGGGAAAAAGAAAAACAAGAGCCTGTCGGAATTAAAGACTTGGAAGAAACCCAATGGAAAGCTTTATTAAAAGAAAATAATGAGGCGACTATTCAATCCCTAATGAGTGAAAAGAAAGTGATTAATGGGATTTACCAAGAAAGACAAGATGCAGAAGTTGCACTTAGGTCATGGGTAGGAGCGAGAGCAGGTTTGTTTTTTCTATCTGCAGAAGCAGGTAGCGGCAAAACTAATTTGTTAGTTGAAATGAACAGACAATACCAAGAGCGTGGTTTGGATACCATTTTATTGCGTGGCAATCGATTTAGAACATCTGATATTTGGGAGGAGTTATGTTACCGATTGAATCTTACCTCAGATAGTTTATTTGAAGAGGCGGGTTTTGTGAAATATGATCAAGAAAATCCTCTGATGATATTAATTGATGGGGCCAATGAAAATTCAAATTCTAAACAGTTATTCAATTCCATCATAGAATTTTTAAATATTCATAAAGGGGGGCATATTAAAATTGTTTTAAGCTGGAGAGTAAATACCAAAAGTGAATTGCCAAATACAGATGAACAATATGAATCTCTAGTTTACAGTGATTCTATAGAAGGGGATAGGGACGAAAATATAATTGCACGGTCTTGCTATTGGCTCAAACCATTAAATAAAGTGGAAGTTGAGGGTGCTTGGAATAAATATGTCAATGACAAACAAGATAAAGTTAGACGTAAACCCAATTTTTCATATGAAGAATTGACTTACCACGATCGTTCATTGAGCGACCAGCTAGACAATCCACTTTTACTTAGACTTTTTTTAGAACTTAATAATGGCAAGGGGCTTCCTAAAAGTAGAGGAGGTTTTATAAGTATTTGGTCAATGTATCATGATAAATTGATTTCTCAATAAATGACCTCTAACCACTTGCTTTTATATCGCCTAGCTGAACTCATGCTCCAACATGAGCAGCACATACTGGCTGTTGATTTGCTGTTTGATGATGAAAAAATAGGAGACTTTGTTAAAAGCATACAAATAGATTCACCTTATCAACAACTATTGTTAGAAGGGGTATTGACTGAATCTGTTCTTGATGAGAAGCTTTTTGTTAGTTTCACTGTGGAGGGCTATTTTCATTTTGTGTTGGGGGA
>JBIPPH010000076.1:0-4111 GCA_044368575.1 Bacteroidia bacterium | reverse complement strand
TCTCATTCCAAAATAATGACCAGCCTCGTGCACTGCAGTTTTGCCTTCAACATACTTTGATGGCGCCAAAGGGTTGTTTTTTCCAACTACTTTGTAATGTAAAACTACGCCACTTTCACCATCTGTAACATCTTTAGTTACGCCAGTGCCACCCCAGTTAGGTGCACCGGTAGGAGGTGTAGCAAATCCGTATACAATACCAAAGTAATTCGGGAATTCCATATTGCAAATCCAAAAGTTCATATATCGCGTCGGATCCCATGCATCTTTTCCGCCTAGATTGCTACGCTTCATATTAGTGTTATAGCCGCCCGCTCTGCTGGTTGCAAAAGTTGTTTGAGTAGTACTGGTTCTGGTTATACCAGTTGTAGGATTGCCCTGAGGATCAACAGTAGCCAATTTGAATTGAATTTTAACATCACCTGCAATTGGTTTGAAGATAGATCTTATGCGACTTGTGTCTGCAGTTAATTTTCTAAATGCCAGGTTTAATTCGTTGATTTGACTGGTTACCATGGCGTCGCTTATGTTTTGTTGAGCGGTGTTGTAAACGATATGAAATACAACAGGGACTTCGTAGTAAAGCGTATCACTGACAATGGTTCTTTTATCAGATTGCATCTGCTTGTACAGTGTCATGGCTTCTTGGAACCAAGCGTCTTGAAGCTTTAAAAAATTAGGTTGTTTAGCTAATATTTTATTGACTTCGTGTTGGTAGCCGCAAATTTCTTCTGGTGTATTTTGAGCCTTAATGCTAGTGCTCAGGATAAGACCAAATAATAATAATATGTAGAGATTAAGTCGCATTATTTTCCTTTAAATTGTGGTTTGCGTTTTTCGTTAAAGGCTTTGACACCTTCTTTGTTGTCTTCGCTGCTGCCTGCAATTTCCTGGCAATACATTTCGTATTCTAGCATGGCTTCTAAGTCACTATTGAAAGACTTATTCAGCATTTTCTTCATTAAACCTATGGCTTTAGTTGGTGCATTAGCATAGTAATCAGCAATCTCTTGTGTGTTTGCATCGAGTTGGTCGGCTGGTACACAACGATTAATCATGCCCCATTCTAAAGCTTGTTGAGCACTGACTTTGCTGCCCATGGTGCTCAATTCAAAGGCCCTTGCACTGCCAACTAATCTCGGCAAGAAATAGGACGAACCGCTATCTAATACCAAGCCAACATTGATGAATACTTCAATTAAACTGGCTTGTTCAGAAGCGATTATGAAATCAGAAGCTAAAGCAAGAGAACAACCAGCGCCTGCAGCTACACCATTTAATTTGCAGATGATTGGCTTTGGCATATTGCGCATTTCTCTGATAATCGGATTGTATCGTTTTTTGAGGGAGTCAATGAAGGATCGTTTTTCAGCACCAGCGATGGCTTTAAGGTCTTGGCCACTGCAAAATGCTTTGCCTGCACCGGTTAAAATGACCACTCTGGTTTCCTCATCCTTTTTAACCACTTTAAGGGCATCTTGTAATTCATAGCTTTGTTCATCATTGAAAGCATTAAACACATCAGGTCTGTTTAATGTGATGGTGCTAATGTTCCCTTTTTTCTCTAAAATCAAACAATTATAGGCCATAATTGCACAAATGTACTCGATATAAAAGAATAAAAAAAGAGCAATATTGTGTATTGCTCTTTAAGAAATTGAATAGAGAAATTGATTAAGATTCTCTCATCATATCCATGACTTCTGCGCTTACGCCGGTGTAGCTAAAGCCGCCGTCATGATATAAATTTTGCATGGTAACATATCGGGTGTAATCGCTGAATAAACTGATGCAATATTTAGCGCAATCTTCAGCACTAGCATTGCCTAATGGACTGATTTTGTCAGCATAGGTAAAGAAGGCGTCAAAGCCACCCACTCCGCTGCCTGCAGTCGTCATTGTAGGACTTTGGCTGATGGTATTTACCCTTACTTTTTTAGCTTTGCCAAAGTGGTAACCAAAGCTTCTGCCAAAGCTCTCTAATAATGATTTAGCTTCTGCCATTTCGTTATAGTCAGGGAATACTCTTTGAGCGGCTATATAGCTCAATGCCACTATGCTGCCCCATTCGTTCATTGCATCCTTTTTCATAAGGGTTTGCATCAATCTGTGGAAAGACATCGCAGAAATATCAAAAGTTTTGTGCATGAATTCATAATTTAAATCTGTGTAAGGGTTTTTCTTACGCACATTCAAACTCATACCAATACTGTGTAATACAAAGTCTAATTTGCCAAATTTTGCCACTGCCGCATCAATTAAGTTGTTCATGTCTTCATCAAGACTAACATCGCAGGCAATCACTTCAGAATTGGTTTTGCTGGCCAATTCATTGATGGTGCCCATTCTTAGGGCAATAGGGGCGTTTGATAAAATAAATTCAGCGCCTTCTGCATGGGCTAATTCGGCTACTTTCCATGCAATAGATTTGGTGTCAAGTGCACCAAATATGATTCCTTTTTTTCCTTTTAAAATCATAATAATATGCTCGCAAAAATAATCTAATTATTGAATAATCAAAGGTTGGGTACTTTGCTGAGTACCAAATTGACATTGTACGATGTATAATCCTTTAGACAAATGACTAATGTTTAATTCGGTATTGTTAGCACTAGCTCTGCCTGAATACACTAATTGACCTTGTACATTGTATACAGAAATAGAGCTGCCTGATTGAACTTCAATATTGAAAACGCCTGAACTTGGATTAGGATACAATTTAAAATCAAAAGCAAGCTTAGGTTCTGTTATGTTGGTGTTGTTTCCATTAACGCCTGTGGCCTTAACCATTTGACCTAAACTGCTATTGTAATAGGTGCCACAATTACTGTTTTCAAGTTTAACTGCTTTAACAACATAATAATTGTTGCCGGCATAAGGTGCCATATCAGTATAACTTAATGCCGTTATCGGACTGCTGGTAATCGGGTAGTATACTTTACCATAGGCATTGGTTCTGTATACATGGTAGCCAATTACATTGGGTTCAGTAGAGGCATTCCAAGTCAATTGTACTTGGGTGTTGCTGTTAATTAAGCTGGCGTTGAGATTGCTTACCCCTTTGAAATAATGAATGCGCAAAGCAGGGTCACCCATTAAATTCATACTGATGCGTTGATCTAAATAGGTGCCACCAAAATAACCTATGTAAGCAGTTGCCAAGGTAAAATCAGAAAGATTATTTTGAGCGTTAATGACTGAATACCCGATTGGTTGTCCTAAAGCAAAATGGTGAAAATACCAATGCGGTCTGTGTGCCCATACATTGGTTAATGTTAGCCCTTTACTGGCTAAACTACTTCTGAGTATGTTGTCTTGTGTATACCAATCACCAAAATAACTACCAAACATGACATTGAATACTGATAAAATACTGTCTTGAAATTGTGAAGCACTGCCTACGCCACCACATGTGCTAAAGCTACCGCCGCCCATTACATCACTAAAGATGTAGGCGTTTTTTTTGCAGCTGTCAAAGTAATTGCCAGTAGAGGTAATGTTGTTGCTGCCTACTAGGCATGAGGCATTGTTCCAACCACTGCGCATAGGCATTTCACCACCTAAATAATTAAAGTTATCGCTGATAAATGCTTTCATGGGCACTTGAACAGCTCCAGATTTAAAGGCATGTAATTTTCTGAGGTAGTTAGCAACCATTGCAATGTCTGATTTATTTTGAGCAGTGAGCAATCTAAAATCTATTCTGCCGATTTGAATGTCTACTGCATTTGGAATCACATGTTGGTCAAATTTACCGTCACCAGGATTGTTTTGATTGGCTACTCTTGTAATGCCTGAGGTCATGGTGCCATTATCTGTCCAAGAGCCATCCATTTCAGCATAATACACATCAGTAGGCCAAGCGCCACCATGATCAGGGTGGGCATCGGGAGGTAAACCTGCAGTATTAATATCCATCAAGCCAGAATAGGCTACAGGCACTCTCCCAATCAGTAAACACTGGTTGTTGAGGCCTCTGTTTTGAGCATTCCAAGCTTGAATAACGGCTTTGATTTGTGGTGGTTTGGCATATTCAGAAACCAATTTAAAGACAACCCCATAACCATCCATATAATAATCAGATTTGAGTTCGTTCCATCGAGTTGTATCT
>JBIPPH010000048.1:0-13717 GCA_044368575.1 Bacteroidia bacterium | reverse complement strand
AAATTTGATTTCACCTTTGGCGATATGCGATATGCTTTGCTTATCGTTGAAATGGTCTAAGTTTTCTGTTTCTTGATCTTCCACGTAAGCCATAATGAAATGGCGTGGCAGATTGATGCCATACACAGGTATGTTCAATCTCTGAGCCACTAAAATGTATACAATAGACAAAGCAATGGGATTGCCTTTTTTAGTGTTCAAGACTTGATTGAAATAACTGTTATCTGGGTTTAAGAAGTCTGCCTCATTGGCCCTAAATCCATGCAATTGAAATAAGATGTAGTTTAAAATTTTAACCTTTTCAAAAGAGGTTAAGTCGTAATGAAACTCCAACCAAGCATCGAGTCTTAAGGATTCTATTTGTTCGCGTAAATGCTCTGGTTTAACATCAGGGTATTTGAATTGAGCAATGTAGGCTAGGGGTAAGATAAGGTCTGAACTATCTTTGGCTTTCCAGTCCAGTATTTGTTGGCCAAAATGCTGAACGCGAATGCTGTCAATGCAAAATTCTAATCGCTGTTTAGCTAATTCTGAATCAATATGGGTGTATAAGAAGGCGTCTAATAGAGGCGTTTGGTCAATGTGGCATTGACTCAGTGCTTCGATTGCAGAATTGCCAACGGTTTCGTCAGGGTCTTCAAGCAAACTCAGCAAAGCTTTGATTTTGCTGTCTTCAAGCATGCTTATTTCTTAGACTTGGCTTTTGCTTTCGCTTTTGCTTTGGGAGCCGCCTTAGCTTTAGCCTTGGCTTTCGCTTTTGGTTCTGCATTCGCACCTACTTTACCTTTAGATTGGGCTTGTACCATTTCCATAACTGATGCAAAAGTCAATTGGTCCAGGTTGCAATCTTTTGGTAATTTGTAGTTGTTGCGTTTGTAGGCAATGTAAGGGCCCCAACGGCCTTTTAAAATTTCTAAGTCAGCGTCTTCTTTAAAGGTTTTAAGCACCTTTTCAGCTTCTGATTTAATTTTATTGTCTATGAGTTCAATGGCTTCTTCGATTGTGATTTCGAAGATGTCTTTGTCTTTAGGAATTGAGGCGAATAAGCTGCCAAATTTAATGTATGGACCGAACTTGCCAATAGCTGCAGTTACTGGGGTTTGCTGATAACTACCAATGGTTCTAGGTAGTTTAAACAATTCAAGGGCTTGCTCAAGGGTAAGGGTTTCAAGGGATTGACCAGAACGTAAGCTGGCGAATTTTTTGTCTTCATCTTCTTGATCACCTATTTGAACCAAGGGGCCGTAACGGCCAATTCTACCAATAATTGGTTTGCCAGAAACAGGGTCGTTGCCAATTACTCTTTCGCCTTTAACACGTTCAGCATTTTCAAGGGTTTTATCTACATCTTTATGGAAAGGCTTGTAAAAACGGTCTATCATTTTTGTCCAAGCTTCCATGCCTTGCGCTATTTCGTCAAATTCTTTTTCAACGCTAGCGGTAAAGCTATAATCCATAATGGATTCAAAATGTTCGTTTAAGAAATCGGTTACCAAAATGCCAATGTCAGTAGGGAAGAGTTTGTTTTTCTCTACGCCGGTATTTTCTGTATTGGTTTTAACGGTAATCTCATTGCCTTTTAAAAGGGCTGTTTGAAAAGCTCTTGGTGTACCTTCTCTGTTTTCTTTTACCACATAACCTCTCTTTTGAATGGTTAAGATGGTTGGAGCGTAAGTTGAAGGTCTGCCAATGCCTAAATCTTCTAATTTTTTAACCAAGCTGGCCTCCGTGTATCTTGGAGCCGGGCGACTGAATTTTTGTTCAGACAACATTTGCGTTAAATCTAAAGCTTCACCCACTTTTAACGGTGGTAGAATGTCTTTGTTGTCTTCATCGTCCTCGTCGTCTTGGCTTTCCATATACACCTTTAAAAAGCCATCGAATTGAATCACTTCACCTTCGGCTTTAAGGTTTTGCTTTGCCTTGCTAACATTGATGTCAACTAAGGTGCGCTCAAGTTCTGCATTGGCCATTTGACTGGCAATAGCACGTTTCCAAATGAGCTCGTATAATTTCATTTCTTGAGGATCTTCGCCAGCCTTGTGGTGGTCAAAATAGGTAGGTCTGATGGCCTCGTGCGCCTCTTGAGCACTCGCGTTTTTAGTGGTGTAGTTTCTTGGGGCACTGTATTCAGCTCCGAAGGCTGCTTTGATTTCTTTCTCAGCGCCTAAAATGGCCGTTTGAGATAAATTGACAGAGTCCGTTCTCATGTAAGTAATATGACCCGCTTCGTAAAGCTTCTGAGCCAATAACATGGTCTTGGCCACTGGGTAACCTAATTTTCTGGAGGCTTCTTGTTGAAGCGTACTGGTTGTAAACGGCGCAGCTGCTTTTCTTTGAGCCGGTTTTACCTCAATATGGTTAACAGTGAAATCGCTGTCTTGTGCTTGTTTCAAAAAAGCAATGGCTTCCGCTTCTGTTTTGAATCGGGTAGGCAGCTCCGCTTTAATGGCTTTTTTATGGCCTTTTTTGGTGAATTCTGCTGTAATTCTAAAATCAGAAACAGACGTAAAATGGTTCACCTCGCGCTCTCTTTCTACAATTAATCTCACCGCTACTGACTGCACTCTGCCTGCAGATAAAGAAGGTTTTACTTTTCTCCATAAAATAGGCGACAATTCAAAGCCCACTAAACGGTCTAAAATTCTTCGAGCTTGCTGAGCGTCTACCAGCGCTTTGTCAATGCTACGCGGGTGTTTAATAGCGTTTTCAATGGCTGGTTTTGTGATTTCATGAAACACAATACGCTTGGTTTTCTCTTCTTTCAATCCAAGGACTTCAAACAAGTGCCAAGAAATAGCTTCTCCCTCGCGGTCCTCATCGGAAGCTAACCAAACCATTTCACTTTCTTTGGCTAATTTCTTTAATTCGTTCACCACTTTGACTTTGTCTGGTGAAACAATGTAATTGGGCTTAAACCCGTTTTTTATGTCAATGGCGCTATCGCCTTTGTCTAAATCTCTAATATGTCCAAAGCTAGAACGAACAGTATAATCCTTTCCGAGGAATTTTTCTATGGTCTTAGCTTTAGCAGGAGACTCAACAATTACTAAGTTTTTAGTCATCTTTGAGTTTAAAATCAGTTTGCAAATATGACCTTTTTATTGATAACTTGGTTATTCGACCTTATTTTTAGTATGTAAAGGCCATTATTAATCAGGGCATTTTTGTGGTATTGAACTTGAACTTGGCCTTCGGCTTGAGTTGGCGTTAATACAGTGTCAATTATTTGTCCTTGCAAATTCTCTAACCATATTTCAGTTTCACCAGAATTGTGCTCATAGCTAATGTTTAATAATCCTTCGCTTGGGTTAGGGAAGATGTTAAGGGCTTTTATGCTTTCCACAGCACTGATATCTGTGTTGTACTGGCCAATATTGATTTCGTCAATGTAGATTGGATTGCCAGAACCACTTACTAATTCAATCATAAAGGCAATATTGCTGTCTTGTTCAAAGCTGTTTAAACCAAAGCTTAATTGTTTCCATTGGTTGCTTGCACTAGGTTTGAAAGTAGGTGAGAAGGTACTGTTGTATGCCAAAGCTGTGGCGCCTCTATAAATGAATTGAGTCCAATTGTAGCTGCAACCTCTAGAGTAGTATAAACGGAACTCTTCATTTGAAGTAGCGCTCTGTCTGATATAAGCCAACATCAAAGACAATTTAGGGCTCTTACCAGCTAAAGGGCGCATATCGATTTGAGGGGTTACCAATTGGAAGCGCATGCCGGCCGGAACCGAGCTGTTAATTGGCGCAAATAAACTGTTATTGCCTCTGAAGCCAGTAGTGGTATCGCGGGTTAATTTAGTGGCCGTTGGGTCTAAAATGCGCCAGCCTGTATTTGTGTTCCAATCCACTTTGCCAAAGTCTTGACTAACTGTTGGTTTGTTAGGGGCAATGCGCGGTTTAACTTCAACGTAATTGTCAATATTTAAAGTGTTTGATCCGTTGGCGTTGGTTACGGTTAAAGTGACTTTGTAAAAGCCTGGCGTAGTATAAGTCACTACTGCAGTATCTTTATTGGTGCTGCTAATGTTTGCACCTGTAAATTGCCATTGTTTGCTAGTTACTTGTGCTTTACAAGAGTTGTCATAATAGTAAACTGGATCGCCTGCACATACCACACGGGCCGAACTTGAAAAGAAAGCTAAAGGCACCACATTGCTTTTGTTAACGCCTGTAGCAATTAAGTTGGCCGCTGATACTAAGTTGCTTCTGAAACTGTAGCCAGTAATCACATTGTGCATGCGTGTTTTTTGATTGTTGCTGAACATGCTTTGGCAAGTGCCTTGAGAATAATCCATATAGTTTTCCCATTGGTCAATTAAGTCTGGTTTTTCAGTATTGCAAGAATTGCCGTTAGCAGGGCAGTTGGCATTAGTAAACGTGCCTGCTACAGGAGGGGTGTCAGCACATAAGTCGCCTGTTAAACCATCATAAGCACCACAGCCATCTTCAAAGGTGTGATACAAGCCTAAATAATGACCAAGTTCATGGGTTAGTGTTCGGCCAGCATGTGTTGGATTGCCTGTACCAATTGTGCCGACACAATCAGATCTCATAACAATGCCATCCATATTGCCCATACCGCTAGCAACAGCACTTGGCAAATAGGCATACCCTAGGGTTGTTCCACCTGAACCGCTGTTGTCTTGGATAGAGCTAACTACCCAAATATTCAAGTATTTTCTATAATCCCAACGCGCGCCTGTAATGGATTTAACATTGTCTCTGGCGTCCACATGCAATGGGCTATACACGCGGTTAATGCCATCTGTACAGTTGCCACTAGGATCCACTTGAGCCAAACGGAATTCAATTTGACAATCAGCAGCAACACTTGTGAAAGGTGATCTAATTGCTGTTTTGTTCGGATTGTTTAAACTAAAGTCTTGATTGAGTATGCGGATTTGATTTTCAATTTGTGCTTTAGAAATGTTTTCTGGGCCGTTGGTGTGTATCACATGAAACACAACAGGAATAATATATTTTGTAGCGCGTTTGCTTGAGCTGATTTGCGCAATAGAATTGTTAAAGGCTTGCTCTTCTTGAACAATATTAGGATGCAGTGTTTTTGCAATCTTGTGGTATTGGTCAGTTAAACATTGAGCAGAGACGCTAATAGCAGATGAAACAACAAATAAAGTCAGTAAAATTTTTTTCATGAGATTTAAAAGCAAAAATAAGCATTTATCTCTTAAGACAATCAAATTCAGGCCAATTGTGTCAGCAAGTGGTCAAAATTTGTACTTTAAGTTCAAAAGTAGATGATCCATGAGGGTAATGGCGCACATGGCTTCAACAATAGGAACGGCTCTAGGTACTACACATGGGTCATGTCTGCCTTGTATTTGATGGGTCATTGTATCGCCGTTTTGATGCAACATGGTTTGCGGAAGGGCTATGCTTGAAGTGGGTTTAAAGGCCACTTGTAAGCAAATATCTTTTCCGTTGCTAATGCCGCCAGTAATGCCGCCATCATGATTGCTGTTGCCTGCAACTGAGTCATTGTTTTGACTGCCTTTGCGCTTGGTACCTTCGAAGCCAGAACCGAAGCTTAATCCTTTAACGGCGTTGATGCTGAATAAAGCTTTCGCTAAATCGGCATTGAGTTTATCAAAGACAGGTTCGCCCAAGCCAACAGGGCAATTTTGAATTCTGCAAGCGATTTGTCCGCCTAAGCTATCGCCTTCTGCAGCAGTAGTTTCAATGGCGGTTTGCATGGCCAAAGCCATTGCCGGATGAGGGCATCTTACGCTATTGTCTTCGGCTGTTTGCCAATCCAATTCAAAAATGTTGTCTACTTCAATGTGGCCTATTTGTGCCACTACCGCCTGAATAGCTATATGGGCGGTTTGAGCTAAGTACTGTTTACACAAGGCGCCTGCGGCTACCCATGCGGCTGTTATTCTAGCAGAGCTTCTGCCACCGCCTCTGTGGTCTCTGTGACCATATTTATTTTGGTAGGTAAAATCAGCATGCCCAGGTCTGTACAAGTCTTTTAGAGCATCGTAATCTTTGGGCGCTTGATTGGTGTTAGGAATGAGTATCGCAATAGGGCTGCCAGTGGTTTTACCTTCAAACACACCAGACACAATGCTGAATTCATCAGCTTCTTGTCTGCTAGTGCTTACACTGGATTGCCCCGGTTTTCGGCGCTTAAGTTCTGCTTGAATCTGAGCTTCATCAATGGCAAATCCTGATGGGAAACCATCAATGACAACACCTACCATGGGCCCATGAGATTCACCAAAAGAGGTTATCTGTATGTTTTTGCCTATGGAGTTGGCCATTGCGTTTTACCTTATTTAGCAAAGTTCACTGCGCGCTTTTCGCGAATAACAGTGATTTTGATTTGACCTGGGTAAATCATTTCCTTCATGATTTTTTGAGAAATCTCGAAGCTTAGGTGATCTACTTCAGCATCGCTAGAACGATCGCTGTCTACCATTACACGGAGCTCTCTACCGGCTTGAATAGCAAATGCTTTTTCAACGCCTTTAAAGCTCATGGCAAGGGCTTCTAAGTCTTTCAAACGTTTGATGTAGTTTTCAGTGTCTTCACGACGGGCACCTGGTCTTGAACCGCTAATGGCGTCACAAGCTTGAATGATTGGAGACAACATTGAAGTCATTTCGATTTCATCGTGGTGAGCACCAATGGCGTTCACAACCTCAGGATGTTCGCCGTATTTTTCAGCCCATTTCATACCCAATAAAGCGTGCGGCGTTTCAGCATCATCTTCGGGCACTTTTCCAATATCGTGTAATAAACCAGCGCGTTTAGCTAGTTTAGCATTTAAGCCTAATTCAGTAGCCATGGTCGCACATAAGTTGGCCACTTCACGGCTGTGTTTTAATAGGTTTTGACCATAAGAAGAACGGTAGCGCATTCTGCCTACAATTCTGATTAATTCAGGGTGTAAGCCGGTGATGCCTAAATCGACCACAGTTCTTTGGCCAATTTCAATGATTTCTTGCTCTATGTCTTTTCTGGTTTTTTCAACGATTTCTTCAATACGAGCAGGGTGGATTCTGCCGTCAGCCACTAATTTGTGTAAAGACAAACGGGCAATCTCTCTGCGCACCGGATCAAAGCCAGATAATACGATTGCTTCTGGGGTGTCATCAACAATGATTTCAATGCCAGTGGCAGCTTCTAAAGCTCTGATGTTACGGCCTTCTCTACCAATGATTCTGCCTTTAACGTCGTCGTTTTCTAAGTTGAAGACAGTAACGGTATTTTCAATAGCGGTTTCAGCGGCAGTTCTTTGAATGGTTTGAAGGACTATGCGTTTAGCTTCTTTAGTAGCGTTTAATTTCGCTTCTTCAATAATGATTTTGCTTTGAGAAATGGCATCGGTGTGCGCATCGGCTTTTACGGCTTCAATCATTTGAGCTTTGGCGTCATCAACACTTAAATTCGCTACTTTTTCAAGCATTTTGATTTGTTGTTGACGGCTTTGTTCTACTTCATTTTCTTTACGTGCCAAGGCAGATTGTTGGTTGGCGATTTGGCCTTTTAATTTTTCCAACTCATCTTCTTTGGTTTTGTAAGTTTTGATTTTGTCATCAAGCGATTGTTCCTTTTGTTTGATGCGGTTTTCTGCTACTTGGATTTCAGAGTTGCGCTTTTGAACTTCTTTTTCGTGTTCTGATTTTAAAGACAAGAAACGCTCTTTAGATTCAAGCATTTTAGATTGTTTTACAGCCTCTGCTTTGCTTTTGGCTTCTTCGAGGTATAAATTAGCTTGGTCTTTGAGTTGTTTTTTGAGTATTGGCATGCCAGCAAAATAGCCTATGGCCATACCAATCAATGCAGAAATTACAATGTACAGTATTATCATTTTAGTGTAGGGTTTATTGATCCCCTTTTACCAAATGCTTTCGGCTTACCTGTTTAGAATAGATTCCAACTCAGACAATTGTTTTTCGATGGGCGAAAAATCAATAGCGATGTTCTTGAATCTGTCATTCTCTTTAGATTTGTTCAGAGCATCAACAGTAAATTCTAGGGCAGCCATAGCTAGTCCGTCGATATTATCTTTTACTGAAAAATTGCTGTTAAAAAAGCCCATTTTGTCGTTGAGTATTTTAGCAGCTTTTCTGACGTATTCTTCTTCATTGGCTTGGATTTTCAGAGGGTAAATTCTGTCGCCAATATTTACCTTAATTGAAATTTGATCGTTTGCCATGATTGGTTTGCATTGAAAGCTTTTAGTGAAAAGCGAATTCTCTTGCAAGTTTAAGCATTTTTTTTGACATTTCAATCAGGGGCTTGTAATTGCCCTAGAGCAGAGACTTTGCCTTAGTCTTTGATAATGGTTTTGGTTTTATTCATTAGTTTGATGATGGCGAATAAGACCATAGCAATGATGAGAAAATTAATACAATTGGCTATGAATTTGCCATAAGTGAAGGAGCCTGCTTTGAGGTCTTCAATGTGGTCAAAGCCAATTAAGAGGGTTATGAGTGGCATTATGATATCGTTTACTATGGAGTTAACGATGTTTTGAAAGGCGCCCCCTAAAACCACGGCTACCCCTAAGTCTACAACATTGCCTTTGTTGATGAAGGTTCTAAATTCTTGTACAAATTTCATAATGTTGGGAAAGATATAAAAAAAAACGAGACCACAGTGGGTCTCGTTTAGGTCGTTATTGAGATTGGGCTTATGCCAATACAGATTTAACTAATTCAGCAGCTTCTTTTAACAAGATGGCTGATCTTACTTCTAATCCGCTTTCGTCAATTAATTTTTTAGCTTCTTCAGCGTTTGTGCCTTGTAAACGCACAATGATTGGTACATGGATGTTGCCCATTTTTTTGTAGGCATCTACAACCCCTTGAGCCACACGGTCACAACGTACAATACCACCAAAGATGTTGATCAAAATGGCTTTTACGTTAGGGTCGCTTAAGATGATTTTAAATCCTGCTTCAACAGTTTCAGCATTAGCAGTACCTCCTACGTCTAAGAAGTTAGCAGGTTCGCCACCGCTTAATTTAATAATGTCCATAGTGGCCATTGCTAAACCAGCACCGTTTACCATACAACCTACGTTGCCATCCAATTTCACATAGTTAAGGTTGAATTTTTTAGCTTCTACTTCAGTTGGATCTTCTTCGCTTTCGTCTCTTAAAGCTTCGTAGTCTTTGTGTCTGTATAAAGCGTTTTCGTCTAAGTCAACTTTAGCATCTACCGCAATGATTCTGTCATCAGAGGTTTTTAATACCGGGTTGATTTCAAACATAGCGCTATCAGTTTCTTCGTAGGCTTTGTATAAAGCAGTTACGAATTTTTCCATTTCTTTTTCAGCTTTACCAGTAAGGCCTAAGTTGAACGCGATTTTACGGGCTTGAAAACCTTGGAAACCAATTTTAGGATCTACCCATTCTCTGTGTAGTTTCTCTGGAGAGTGTTCTGCCACTTCTTCGATGTCCATTCCACCTTCAGTGGTGTAGATGATAACGTTTTGGCCTTTAGCTCTGTCGAGTAAAACGCTCATGTAATATTCTTTTGGTTCGCTTTCGCCTGGGTAGAAGACGTCTTGAGCCACTAATACTTTATTGACTTTTTTGCCTTTAGGGCCAGTTTGAATGGTGACTAAAGTATTGCCAATCAAATTGCTTGCAATGGTTTTAACATCGTCAAGGTTTTTGGCTAAGGCAACACCTCTTTGTTCGCTGCCTTCAATTTTGCCTTTACCTCTACCACCTGCGTGGATTTGTGCTTTAAGTACTACCCAACTGCTGCCGGTTTGAGCTTGTACGTCTTTTGCGGCTTGAACTGCAGCCTCTGGGGTGTCAGCTACGATGCCTTCTTGAATGGCTACGCCATAAGATTTTAAAATTTGCTTGGCTTGATATTCGTGAATGTTCATGGATGAATCTGAATTTCTGTTTTAAAGTGGGCGAAAATACAAAAAAATATTGTTTTGTTTTGAATAAAATTAAAACCAAATTCGCAGGTAAGCATGATAGAGACTAAACAATTGATTAAACAATTTGGCGATTTGCAGGTGTTGAAGGGGATTGATTTGAGCATTGCCGATGGCGAAATGGTGTCAATTGTTGGCGATTCTGGTGCGGGTAAAACCACCTTGCTGCAAATTTTAGGTACATTGGACAGGCCGAGTTCAGGCGCTGTTATATACGATGGGGTAGAGGTGAGTCAATTGCAAAGCAATGCCTTGGCCGATTTCAGAAACAAGCATATTGGCTTTGTTTTTCAATTCCATCAATTGTTGCCAGAGTTTACTTGTATAGAGAATGTGATGATGCCAGCCCTTATTCAGGGGATGGGTCAGCAAGCCGCTATAGAGAGAGCTACTTATTTGTTGAATTATTTGGGGCTTAGCCACCGTTTAGAGCATAAACCCAATGAGTTGTCTGGCGGCGAACAACAGCGTTGTTCTGTAGCAAGGGCGCTTATGAACCAGCCTAAGGTGGTATTTGCAGATGAGCCAAGTGGTAACCTTGATAGTCGCAATGCGGCAGATTTGCATCAATTGTTTTTAAACATTCGCAAAGATTTTGGCACCAGCTTTATTATCGTCACACACAATGAGGAATTGGCGGCTTTGGCCGATCGTAAATTGATCATGAAAGATGGCGTTATTAGTGCATGAGACTTTGCCCATTAGGGCTTTGCTGATAGACGATAGCAAGATTTTTTTGAATGGCTTATCTGCCCAATTGCAGCGCTTTTGGCCCAATATGAGTTGCGTGCTTTTTGATAATTCAAGAGAGGCGATGAGCTATTTCAAAACACATGAAGTAGATTTGGTCTTTTTGGATATGCGCATGCCAGATGTTGATGGTTTGGAGTGTTTTGAACAAATGAAGCGGCTTCAGCCGGATCTCAAATGCGTGGTCTTGAGTGATCATCTGCAATTAAAATACATTGAGCCTTTGATGGCATCCAACCTTGATGCGTATTTGTTGAAGTCTATTCCGCCGATAGAGTTGAAACAAGCAGTTGAGTTTGTGCTTGCAGGAGAGCCTTATATTGATGAGTCCATTTTGACTTTGTGGTACGAGTACATTAATAACCCTAAACATTTGCAATTGGATTTATTGTCTAACAGAGAAATGGAAACCATGCATTTATTGGTTTTGGGTTTTGGGACAGATCAAATTGCCCAAAAATTGGGCTTGGCTGAGAGTACCATTCACAGTTACCGCAAACAAGTTTACCGCAAATTAAAAGTGCAAAGTTTGAGTGGTTTGATTCAATATGCTCATGAAATTAATTGGCGGAATTACCCCTAAAAAGGGGTAAAATGATTGAGTTCTCCACATTTTTTTGAAATGTAAATGGAGTTACTCTAATTGCCGTAAAATTTTATTTATTATGTCATTTGATGGTCACGAAAATCACAACATTACCCTAGCAGCAGCGTCTGCTTTAACGTCTACTTACCGCGCTAACAATCCGGGAAAAACCCAAGCGCATTTCTTTGGTAAAGATGCCATTCAAGCAATTTTAGATCAAGAAGCTTGTGTTGGTATCCGAATTTATTATGGCGAAAATGCCAATGGTGAAGACAAATTGGTTTTGTGCGGAGTAACTTCTGATGAAAACGACATGTACACTGGCGAATTGGCTCAGTATGGTGTTGCTTGCCCTCCTTATTGTGGCAATAATAACCCTTTGAATTCCTAGAATGAATGAGGTTTATGCTTTGGTTGTATTGAGTGGGTTCTTTATGCTCCTGCCAATCATTAGTGGCATGTTTGTGTTGCGCAATGCCCCTCAATACATTAAGGTGTTTTTTGGGTTCATTTGTTTTAGTTTCGTGTTTGATGTGGTCTCTAGCAGCATGGCATTAAACGGGTATCACAATTTGTGGTTGTTAAAAATATACATGCTCCTTGATTTTTGTTTTTTCTCTTGGTACTTAAATTGGGTTTTTAAACAGGCAATGTGGCCTAAATGGGTAATTGTATTGTTGCTAGTAGGTGCAGGCGTGGTTTTGTACTTATCAATTCAGTCGCACTCAGTATACAATTATTTTGTATTGTATGTTTTAATATTGACCATCATCCAATCCTTTTGGGCGATTGGGTATTCAGCCTTCTTGAATTCCGATATAGTGGTTTATCGCTTTTGTGTTTGGGTGTTAATGGGTAGATTGTTGTCAAGTGTAATTTTGGTATTTGCATTTGGACTAGAGTTTGATTTTTTTTACCATAATGGGTTGCATTATTTGGCCAATTTTAATGGCCTATTAAATGCCGTAGCTAACATAACTTTAAATTGTATGTATACCTTTGCTTTACTATGGAGGTTTCAAGTGCGCAAGTCGTTGTAATTGTCTCGATCTTGTTTATTCTGGTCTTAATGGTTTTGGCCATTTTGATTGGGTTGTTTATTGTCCAATTTAAATTTCGGATTCAAGCTTTGTATAACAACTATTACAATGCCTTGATTGAAGCAGAAAACAACGAGCGAAAGCGCTTGTCAATGGCTTTGCATGATGAGGTTAATCCATTGGTGAATGGGTTGTTTTTAAAGTTGAATGCTATGCCCAATAAGCGGGGTATTGATGGCGATATGATGCATGGATTAGTGGTTTTGTCTGATACCATTAGACAGTTGTCTCATCAGATGAATCGCGGACAGTTGAGCTTTGAGCAATTGGTGAAACAAATCAATTGGTTCTATAAAGCTTTGTTTGCAGAGCAATTTAGATTTGAATTTATTTTACCCAATCCTTTACCTCTTATACCTACTAGTTTCACGGAGTCAATTTTTGCAATTGTTAAAGAATTGATGTCTAATACGGCGAAGTATGCCAATGCCCAATCGGTGTGTTTGACTATTGTATATTCGGATACAGTTTTGGGAGTGCGTTTTGAAGACAATGGCAAAGGGTTTGATAATGCGGCCGTTTTAATGCGTGGGATTGGCATGCAAAATATTCAGACCAGAGTAATACAATTGGGCGGTACTTGTTCTTTTTTTGGGCAATCTGGTTTTTTGTTTGAGGCTGAATGGCCTCTATCTGTTTTGAATGAGTAGACTCTTGTTGATAGAGGACCATCCGAGTATGCGATTAGTTTTAAAACAAACGTTGCTCAGTATAGCGCCTGCAGAAGTGGTTGAGGTGTCTTCTTTTAAATCGGCAACTGAGTTGCTTCAATTAGAGGTTTTTGATGGGGTTTGTGTTGATTTGAATTTGGACGGGGAAGAGGGGTCGAATTGGGTTGAGCAACTGCTGCAAACCAATCCTTTGCTTAATGTCATGATTTATTCAGCTTGCAATGATTTGGCTGTTTATCAAGCCTTGTTAGCGGCTGGTGTAAAGGTGCTTGTCGTGAAGTCTAATCAAATGCCCATTTTGCAAATTGGCCTAACGCATTGGATAAAAGGTTTGCGCTATTGCTGTCCGGTATACAATGCTTTACTTGACTTTTCGCTTAAGTCTTTTGCTTTGCCTGTTGAGGTAAAATTAAATAAACGGGAATTAGAGGTGTATCAATTGATGCAGCAAGGATTGTCTTCTGCTCAAATAGCACTTGCCTTAACAATTGAAAAAGGCACTGTGGCCAAATACCGTCAAAGAATAAATCGCAAATTTAAATCCCACCCTAGCGAATAACCTCAAAGCTGCCTTTGTAGGTTTGGGTGTTGTTGAGTATGTCTTTGAGTTCAACAAGGTAAATGTAGATGCCTAAAGGTAAATTGTTGGGCACAAATAGTTCGTAAGGGTT
>JBIPPH010000016.1:0-42041 GCA_044368575.1 Bacteroidia bacterium | reverse complement strand
AATGGCTATACCTGCTTTAGCGGCAGGGCTTTCATTGTCTAATTGTTTGATCAAGGCCCCTAAATTGGTCTTGTTGATTTTTTCGGCATTGGCATCTACCTCAGTGGCTTCCATGCCAGAATAGCCCCTTTGGATTTGACCGTAATCAATAAGGTCTTTAACCGCTTTGGCAACAATGTTTACTGGTATAGCAAAACCATAACCTGCATAAGACCCTGTTTGACTAAAAATAGCGGTATTAATGCCCACCAATTCGCCGTTTAAATTCACTAAGGCACCACCGCTGTTACCAGGGTTAATGGCGGCGTCTGTTTGAATGAATGATTCTATAGGAAACTGGTTGTTCACGATATTGATGTTACGGCCTTTTGCACTCACAATACCAGCAGTTACAGTCGATGTTAAATTGAAGGGATTGCCTACCGCAATTACCCACTCACCAATTTGAACATCATCGGAGTTGGCCATGGCAATGGCGGGTAAATCATTGGCATCGATTTTTAATAAAGCCAAATCTGTTGAAGGATCTGTGCCGATCATTTTGGCGGTGTAAGATTGCTTCTGATTGTTCAATACCACTTCTATGGTTTGTGCATCTTTTACCACGTGTAAATTGGTAACGATGTAGCCGTCTTTTCTGACAATCACACCACTGCCAGAACTGCTCACTTTGCCTATGCTACCAAAGGGATCCCAACCATCAAAGAACATACCGAATGGCGAGCGTTGTTGCATCATGGCGGTGGTCTTAATAAAAACTACACTCGGCGTGCTTACTTTAGACGCCAACACAAAACTGATACTGCCCTCGGCTGCTTTGCCGTTATAGGAAGTTAAAATACCTTTTAGTTCTTCTTGAACTATGCTTGCTCTTGATGGGCCAGCATTAAATGTTGAAAATACGTAGGCCCCTAAAACCCCAGATACCAAGGCGATGGCCACATTTAAAATGGTTTTTTTCATAGCGTTCATCAATTGGTTATATTAACAATGATCTTTAATTTATGTTCTGATTTATTGGGATCGTTAGAATGCATAGTGATGTATTTGGTGTGATTGGCAATGGATTGATTCACGGTATCAACGGTTAATACCAATGGGGCTGTTTGACCAGCTTCAATAGTCATGCTGTTTTTTTGCACCGAAATACAGGAGCAATTGGGTACTATAGAATGGATCTTAAGTGGGCTTTTGCCAGTATTTTTTAGGGTTACTGTATAAGCAAATTTTTCGCCAGCACTGTGCTTGCCTAAATCAATAACACCTGTTGGTTGCAGTTCAAATATTGGTGCCATTTTTTTCTCTTTAACAGTCATTTTTGAGAAATCCTCTTTAACATTGGCAAATACATGCAATATTTTAGTGGTACCGGCAGGATCATCGGTAAGCAAACCAAAACGACGGCGAATTTCTCCGAAAGCGCCTACCTTGGAGCCATCAATTGTAACCGTTATGGTGATAGAATCATTCACATCGATTAAGCTGTCTTGCACATCAATTTCTAAAAACTCTGGCGCTTGTATTTCATAAATTCTAATAGGATAGCCCATATAATTGTAGGCCTTCATTTTATAGGATTGCTTTTGGTTATTGTACAACTTCGGAAACTCAGCCATGGTGGTAGTAAACGCTAAGTTAGAATAGGTGGTTGAGAAGTGATTAGGCTTAGAGGCCAAGTTGGCTTCAGGAATCACATGGCCTGAAATCATTAAACTTTGAAACAGGTCTTTCTGATTGAAATACACAAATAAATTTTTATGGAAATCGCCGCCTCTTCCGCGGGTTTCGTATATGGCTCTTACGTAACCAGTATCGCCCGGCATGATGGTGTCTTTTGAATACTCGGGTGTAGTACAACCGCAACTGGTTTCAACTTTAGTAATATAGATGGGCGCTTGACTAATATTCTGGAAACTAAACACTGTGCTAACGCGCTCGCTTTCTTCTTTAACACTGCCAAAATCGTGTAATAATTTTTTGAATTTTACAATATTCAACATTTGGGCATTGGCAGCCAAACTCAAACAAGCTATGGCCATAAGGGTGAGGATTTTCTTCATCGGGAGTATTACATCAAATTTCATACAAAAATTTTAAGTATGAGGAATATTTATTTAAAAAGGTTGCTTTTACTGAATATCTTTGCAATAACCATGCAAAACAAGCATCTAAATGCCAATGCTGACGACCTAAGTCAAACTGACAGAGACATTGAGAAAGTCTTAAGGCCGGCACACTTTAACGACTTCGCCGGACAAGACAAAATCCTCGAGAATTTGAAAGTGTTTGTGCAAGCTGCTGTACAGCGCGGAGAGGCACTTGATCATGTGTTGTTGCATGGCCCGCCAGGTTTGGGTAAAACCACTTTGGCCAATATCATTGCCAATGAATTGCAAAGTAATATTAAAATTACCAGTGGCCCTGTGCTGGAAAAACCAGGTGACTTGGCAGGCTTACTAACCAATTTAGAAGAAGGCGATGTATTGTTCATTGATGAAATACACCGCTTGAGTCCGGTGGTTGAAGAGTATTTGTATTCGGCCATGGAAGACTATAAAATTGATATTGTACTCGACAGCGGCCCAAGTGCCAGAAGTGTACAAATCAGTTTGGCCCCTTTTACTTTAGTGGGTGCAACTACCCGCTCAGGTTTATTAACCGCTCCATTAAGAGCGCGTTTTGGCATCACTAATCGTTTAGAATATTATACTGCAGATTTATTGGCTCAGATTGTAAGCCGTTCTGCAAGCATTATCCATGTGCCGATAGACAACATTGCTGCGCATGAAATTGCGCGTCGCAGTAGAGGTACCCCGCGTATAGCCAATGCTTTGCTCAGACGTACGCGTGACTTTGCACAAATCAAAGGCAATGGGTCTATTACCATTGAAATTGCGAAAATGGCCCTTGAAGCTTTGAATGTAGATGCAGATGGATTAGATGAAATGGACAACAGAATTCTCAGTACCATTATCGATAAATTCAAAGGCGGACCAGTGGGTATAAACACCATTGCAACAGCAGTGGGTGAAGAAGCTGGTACCATTGAAGAAGTGTACGAACCTTTCCTCATTCAAGAAGGGTATTTGATGCGCACTGCAAGAGGACGTGAAGCCACAGAATTGGCCTTTAAACACTTAGGCCGTATTCACTACAACAAAGGCCACGAACTGTTCTAAAGTTGTTGTAATACCAAATCAGTAGCGCCGCTGTGTTGCTGAATAAACTGCAAACAGGCTTGACTCAATGCTGCTTGGCGTTTGTTGAATGTATTGCTTTGTAACAATGATTCAAAGGCTGCTGCATCCGGTATGCTGTGAGCCACTTGTGTTTCAATAGCCATCTGTGCTTCGCGGTATTTAGCGCAATGAGGACCAAATACTACCGGCACACCAAAGGTTAATGGCTCTAAAATATTATGCAATTGATTGCTGTATCCGCCACCTACAAAGGCCAAATCAGCGTATTGGTAAGCATTGGCTAATTGCCCAATGGTATTGAGTATCAGCACAGATGATTTTACACTTGAATTGAAGTCTGTATACAATTGAACTAGAAAAGGCTGCAATTGTTTTTGCAAGTTGTTGATGTGGTCTGCAGACACATCGTGGGGCGCTACAATACATACCCAACCTTTTGCTTGCAATTCAGACATTACAGACAATAAAATACTTTCTTCTTTTGGCCAACTGCTGCCCAAAATCAAACATGGTTTTTCTTGTACAAACTGAGCAATACTGGTATTGGGTTCAGCCTTTTTTTGACTCATTAAAACGCGGTCGTATCTGGTATCGCCGCCAATACTTACTTGTTGTATGCCTTGTTGGATTAAGCAGTCTAAACTGCTTTGATCTTGTACCAAAATGTGTTTAACCTGCTGCAATTGTTTCAATATAAAACTGCCAAAAGCGCTGAACAAAAACTGTTGGGGTCTGAACACGGCAGACACCATAACGACATCTGTACCATTGCTGTGGCAAGCTTTCAAAAGGTTATACCACAATTCATATTTAACCAATACCAAAACATCGGCGTCGAGTGCTTTGACCATTTGATTCATGTTGCTTAGGGTGTCTATAGGTAAATACAATACAGTGTCTGCTAAAGGATACTGATGACGGTATTGATAACCCGAAGCTGAAAAAAATGTAATGACAATACTGTGCTGATCATCTTGTGCTTTAAGGGCCTCAATCACTGGTACTATTTGTTCGAACTCTCCTAGACTGGCGCAATGAAACCAATAGCGTTTGCTTGTTTTATTAGGTAATGTTATCGGAGTACATTGGCTTCTAACTTTAAAAAAATGCCTGGTTTTATGGTGAGGCACAATGTAGGCCAACACAGGTGCAAGCCATTGAACAAAGCCCATTAAGCATTGGTAAATGATAGACATCATCAATTAAAAAAATGATCTTGTTCTGTTTTTTTCTTACCGGTTTCTCTGCCATTCACAGTCACCATAATACCGAGTTTTAAACCAAGTAAAATATCGGTTCTATGGGTATTGTCTGCAGTGCGAGTATCGTAGTTAAAGGCCCTTCTGTTTTGGGTCATGCCTTGTAAGTATTCTATGCCGCCCACCAAATTAACCTTGCCTTTGGTATCGAGTAATTGATACCCTAAAAACCCTCTTAACAAAAGACCATTGGTCAATCGATCATACCCTTTATAATTGCCATTATCCAATTGTGGTAATACGGTTTTTTGGTAAGTGAATTTGATGCGGTGTTCTATAAAGCCTAAGCCCGCTGTCATGAGTATTCCTGATTGCTGATTGAAAGGGCCCATTGGTATGATTTTACCAATATCAAGATGCCACAAATAACCGCGTTCGTATAGTCTGATGTCTGCATAAGTGCCAGTGTTGTCAAGCAATAAGCCGCTGCTGCCCATCATTGAATCGAGTATGCCGTTTTCTTTTACTTTACCCGAAAATAAAGCATTGATACCTGCTTGAACTTGCCAGTTATTGGCAAATTTATACCCTGCAGAAAAGCCAACTGTATTGCTATTGCCAAAGCGTTGGCTCAACAAACCAATTGGGGTGTGTCTGCCATAGTTCATGCATAACATAATGAGGTTTCTCTGCTTAGGCATATTGCGCCCTACAACCATAGTTGGTTGACTAGCTGGCAAAGGCAAATTGGCCAATGCCACTGTGGCTATGCAACAAAAAACAAAAGTTATAAGGCGTTTAAACACAAAGCAAATATAAGGTAAAACCCAATCAATTATGACACCAATTCACCATTGATTTCTATGGTGTAATGAATGCGTGTTTGTGGTTGCAATGCCATTGATACCGAACAATATTTATTGAAAGACAGTTCTGCTGCTTTGAGGGCTTTATCGGCCGCTATATCACCTCTTAATTTAAAATGTATGGCGATGTCTTTGTACACAGAATGCTCTTCTACTTTTACGCTGTCAGCATCCACTTCAAGCTCAAAACTATCAATGCTTTGTCTTTGTTTTTTTAGTATGCTAATGATGTCAATAGACGAACAACCACCCACTGCTGCTAATAGCAATTGCATGGGGCGCATGCCTTTATGATGTCCGCCAATACTTTCAGAGCCATCCATCAAAAGGCTGTTATTGGTATCGTTGATGGCTTCCATTAAAAAATCATCGTCAAGTCGTTTGATTTGCATTTTCATGTCTGCAAATTAAACACATTTTCAATAAGTACTTTGTGACTGCAATCACCCAATACTTTGGGTCATGTTGTGCAAACGGTAATAATAGCCTTTGCTGGCTAATAAATCGTTGTGTTTGCCTCTTTCAACAATGCGGCCTTTGTCTAAAACAATGATGTCATCTGCATCTTGAATGGTGCTTAGTCTGTGGGCTATTACTAAAGTTGTTCTACCAGAGCGCAAATAGTCAAGGGCTTGTTGCACCAACTTTTCGCTTTCGTTGTCTAAGGCTGAAGTGGCTTCGTCGAGAATTAAAATCGGTGGATTATGCAATAAGGCTCTGGCAATGGCAATACGCTGCCTTTGACCACCGCTTAACTTACTGCCTCTTTCGCCAATAACGGTATCAAAACCATTTTCAGTGGCCATAATGAAATCATAGGCATTGGCCAATTTGGCGGCGGCTTCAATTTCTTGTTTGGTGTGATTGGTCTTGCCAAATAAAATATTGTTGGTAATGGTATCGTTGAACAAGATGGCTTCTTGTGATACTATCCCCATGAGTTGTCTGAGGTCTGCTAACTTATAAGATTTTATGTTGATGCCGTCAATTTCTATGGCACCAGAGTCCACATCATAAAAACGAGGCAGTAAATCTGCTAAGGTACTTTTACCACTGCCACTGGAACCCACTAATGCCACTTTTGAATGCAATGGAATATCAAAACTGATATCATCTACTACCGGTTCAGCTTGGTATGAAAAACGAACTTGCTTAAAAGCTATGCCTTTGTTGAGTTGATGTATGGCCAATGGATGGGCTTGCTCTTCGATTTTATTATCTGCTTGTAAAATGGCTTCGTAACGGTCCATACCTGCAGCTCCTCTTTGCACCATCGGAAAGGCTTGAGACAATTGTTTGAAAGGCGGAATGACTTGACTAAAAATAGCAAAGTAAGCCAAGAAGGCTGATCCGGCAATGGCACCATCAAATACCATGTTACCACCAAACCACAAGAGCACACCTGCTACAAAAATCGCTAAGGTTTCAGAAATGGGCGATGCCATATCGCCGCGTTGATTGACTTTAATATTGGCGGTGGTTGAACGGTCGTTGAGGGTTTTAAATTTTTGTCTGAAAATATTTTCAACGACAAAGGCTTTTATGATTTTGATGCCCCCTAATGATTCTTCTAAAAAGGTTAACACTGCACTTTGTTCTTCTTGATTGCGTTTAGATTTTCTGCGCAATGATTTACCCAACAAGGCAATAGAACCAGCAGCTAAAGGCAATAAGACTATAACATACAAAGTGAGTTGCGGACTCATGTAAATGAGGGTACCAATGTAAAACACTATGCTAACAGGTTCTTTAAATATGGCTTCTAAGGAGGCCATTAAACTCCATTCCACTTCCTTAACATCATTGCTCATACGCGAAATGATATCGCCTTTGCGCTCATCGCTGAAGTAGCCAATGGGCAAGTCCATGAGTTTGTTGTACAATGATTGACGGATGTTTTGAATGACTCTATTGCGCAGTATAACCAAGTAGTACAAGGCCATGTAGCGCGCAATATTTTTGATGACTGTGGCCAAAACCAAACTCACACAAATCAGGAACAGGGCTTCTTGTTTATTGTTTTGTACAAAGTCTGTCATCCAACAAATAAAATTGTTGTATAGAGAATTAAAATCACTGCCCTCACTCACCTTTTGCTTAAATGCATCTTGGTTGTTGTTGAACATGAAATCAAGCAGTGGCATGATCAAAGCCAATGAGAACAATCCCGCAACAATTTGTATCAAATTGAACAGCATATTCAAAGCCGCTAAGCCTTTGTAAGGCAGTATCAATTTCAATATGCGGGCCATGGATTTCATTGAAGCAAAATAAAGGCATTTAGGCCTGAACACAAAACGTCTCAACCTGAAGTTGTTCGCCTCTGTCGAAAATAAGCGTCGCTCAGATAATAGGCTCTGCAACGAGTAAATCAAAATAGGCTTTGTACAGATAGAGGGTTTCTCTGCCCATTTTTTTGGGAATCAATAGGCCCAATTTGCACAAATGTGTGAGGTAGAGGTAAGCGGTTTGTCTATGACAATTCAGTAGTTTACACATCCTTTTGGCATTGATATAAGGTTGTTCAAATAAGACTTTAAGTATGGCATCGCTTGGGAGCACATAATCAAGGTATTTGTTCATTTGCTCGTAGGCAGATTTTCTGAGCGCCAAATAGTTTCCGATTCGTTTTTGCATTTGCTGCGCGGCATCTTGTAATATTTGAGCGTAAAACTCAATCCAAGCTTGCATTTGTTTGGTTTGCAAACTCTCTTTTATGAGGGCATTATAGTGTTCCTTTTGCTGTTGTATTATTAGCGAAACTGGCAGTGGTATAAAATCAAGTTGTAGCTGTTGTAATGCGTTTAAAACATACTGCCTGGCGATTATGCCGTTTTGTGCAACAAAAGGCGCGACTGCCCTTATTTGAAAATGGATAATGGCTTGTTGCTCTAATGTTTGCTGGGTGTTTTCAGTCAATAAGTGTTGATGTAAATTCTGTTTGAGTTTGTCTAACACAGCTGCGGAACTGGGCGGTGTATACAAACACAAGTTGGTGTAATAACTCAGTATTTTCTGATCGGTTTTATGTCTGTATAGTTCTATTGTTTTGGCTTGTAATTTAAGACTGTCTAGCTCGAGTCCTTTGAGTCCTTGAAGACTTTGCACACCTGCTCTTGCCGCTAGTATCAGTTGTATGGTTTTGTCTTTGATTTGTGCTTCCATACCCAGAGCCTCAAACAATCTGGCATAAGCTATAGGCATGCCCTCCAACTCAAAACTGTTTTTAAGTTCAACCATGTGCATCATGCGCATAAATGGCATCAATACATCTGAGGGTAATGCCAAACTATAACCGTAACATTGGTGCAATGCTGCTGTACTTGCTAGCAGTTGACTTTGAAGCTTATCTGAGCTCTGAAATTTGTATTGCTCAATGAGCCCCAATTCATTAAATGGCAACTGAAAATTCATTTCGTGTCGAAATTATATATTTTTTTCGACATATATGCGGTTTTTTAAAGCAATATTTGATAAAATGTTAACAGAGGTGTTTGTCAAATCAAGGGCAAATAAACTAATTTTGCAGACGTAAAATCACCATCAAATATGAAACAAATTTCAGAATACTTTGGTAAAAGCGTTTTCGGCCCAAAAGCCATGGCTGAATACGTTAGCAAAGAAGCCATTAAGGCTGTAAATGAATCTAGAAACAGCGGCAAACCTATGGACCGTAAATTTGCGGACCAAATTGCTGAAGGCATGAAGAACTGGGCTATTGAAAAGGGTGCAACCCACTATACCCACTGGTTCCAACCTTTACGTGGATCTACTGCTGAAAAGCACGATGCGTTTTTTGACCCTACTGGTATTGATACTGGTATTGAGGTGTTTTCTGGTAAAGCATTAGTGCAACAAGAACCAGATGCATCTAGTTTCCCTAACGGTGGTATCAGAAATACTTTTGAAGCCAGAGGTTACAGCGCATGGGATCCTTCATCGCCAGCCTTTATTATGGAAAAAGCTACTGGTAAAACCCTTTGCATTCCTACAATTTTTGTGGCCTATACAGGTGAGGCACTTGACTACAAAGCGCCTTTAATTAAGTCTACTAACTTTATTGTTCAGAATACCACTGCTGTTTGTCAGTACTTTGATAGCAATGTTAAAAATGCTAAGGTGTCTTTGGGTATCGAACAAGAGTATTTCTTGGTAGATGAAGAATTGTACCACAAACGCCCAGATTTAGTGTTCGCTGGTAGAACATTGGTGGGCAACATGCCGGCTAAAGGCCAACAGTTAGAAGACCATTATTTTGGTAGCATTCCAGAAAGAGTATACAACTACATGACTGATTTTGAAAAAGAGGCATTGAAGTTGGGTATTCCTTTGAAGACCAGACACAATGAAGTGGCACCTGGTCAATACGAGTGTGCACCGATGTTTGAAGAGGCTGATTTGGCTATTGACCACAACTCTTTGTTGATGGATGTAATGCAATCAGTGGCAAGCAAACACAAATTAAAAGTGATTTGGCATGAGAAACCTTTCAAAGGTGTGAATGGTTCTGGTAAACACAATAACTGGTCTTTGATTACAGATACTGGTGTGAATTTATTATCGCCTGGCCAAAGCCCGATTGATAACTTACAATTCTTGACTTTCTTTATCAATACCATTAAGGCTGTGCATGACCATGCAGATTTATTAAGAGCGAGTATTGCTACTGCAGCCAATGATCACCGTTTGGGTGCTAATGAGGCGCCTCCAGCTATTATGTCTGTGTTTATTGGTAGCACCTTGAGTGATGTGTTAAACCAATTTGAGACAGCTAAAGCTTCTAGCAGATCAGCTAAGGCGAGCGAAAAAACAATTATTGTACACCGCATTCCTGAGATCTTGAGAGATAATACTGACCGCAATAGAACGTCTCCTTTTGCCTTTACTGGTAATAAGTTTGAATTTAGAGCAGTTGGTTCTAGTGACCATTGCGCTAATGCCATTATTGTTTTGAATACTATTGTTGGTAACCAATTGGCTGAATTCAAGAAAGAGGTTGATGCTTTAATCAAGAAGAAGGTGAATAAATTACAGGCTATTCAACAGGTGTTGAAGGGGTATGTGAAGTCTTCTAAGAACATTTTGTTTGAAGGCAATGGTTATGGTGAGGCTTGGGTGAAAGAAGCTAAAAAACGTGGATTGAGCAATATTAAAACTACGCCTTATGCATTGGATGCCTATAATAGCAAAGCCAGCAAAGATTTGTTTGTTAAGAACCATATTTTTAGCCAAAAAGAATTGGAAGCTAGAACCGAGATCAAGTTTGAAAACTACTTGTTGAAGATTCAAATTGAGGGTAGAATTTTGGGCGAATTGGTTAGAAATTATGTGGTGCCTTCTGCAGTGGAGTATCAAAAGAAATTGATAGATACCATTGAGGGTTTGAGCCGTATTGGTCAGACTAAAACTGAGAACAAAGCTTTGTATGCTTTAACGAAAGAGATTTCTACTCATATCAATGCGATTTTTGATAATACGCATAAGATGATTGAAGAGCGCAAGAAGGCGAATAATTTAACCCATGCTGATAAAAAAGCGAAAGCGTATTGCGATAAAGTAAAGCCTTATTTTGACTCGATTAGAGACAGCGCAGACAAGCTCGAAGAATTGATTGACAACGATGCTTGGAAGTTGCCTAAATACCGCGATTTATTATTCTTAAAATAAGCTAAAGCCCCGAAAGGGGCTTTTTTTTGCTTTGATTCTATCAAACCAATCCCGTTTGACTATATTTGCTTTTGGTGAAATTTAAATACACTACAGAACTGTTTTTGGTGCTTTGTGCCGTGGGGCTTTTTGCCCTCATACAAGTATTGTATGGTGTAATGACCCAACCCTATTTTTGGGACGAGCTGGGCGTTTACAGTGGTGCTGCCAATCATTTATACCAACATGGTTTAAGCTTATTGCCAAGTGCCATGCCTGACAGTTTATCAAGAGGGCATCCTTTGTTTTGTGCCTTCTACTTCGCACTCGCCTTTAAACTCTTTGGCAACACCCCAATGGTAGCTCACCTAGCAGGTGCCGCCTTTAGTATAATTGGTCTAATATACCTCTATAAACTCCTCGCAATAAAATGGCCAAAGCCCTATGCCTTCATAGGCAGTTTAAGCCTATTTGTGCAACCCTTATTTTTATCGCAAACCATACTCGTATTACCTGAAAGCTTATTATTAGTATGCACCTTAGCGGCATTATACCACTATCTACAAGCACAAAACACAGCGTGTATGGTATGGCTAATTTTAGCCCTGCAAATCAAAGAATCAGCCTTGGTGCTACCCATCGCCTTTATGCTGGCCAACGCCATCAAACACAAACGTCTATGGCCTAAAAACAGCTGGTATATAGGCATCATTCCCATAGCCAGTTTCGCCCTCTTTATAGGCATTCAAAAACTTCAAAACGGCTATTACTTTTATCCATTACACACAGAATTGGCCTCATTTGACGGATACTTTATAGCAGAAAGATGGCATGATTTTTTGCAGTTTTTTTTATACGATCAGGGCCACAGTATGCAATGGCTGCTCAGTCTATTATTCATCAGCCTGCCCTATGTACTTAAGCACAAACCATTCAAATTAAACCTACAAGCAAACAGCATAAGTATACTCATCATTATTGTTGGTGGACTTGGCTTTATGGTGCTCAATTACTTTCTAACCCGCTACACGCAATACTTCTTCATACTCATCTATTTAATAGTATTTGAATTAGCCTACGCTACTGCCATTCAAAACAAATGGTGGCTATACCTCTACCCAATAGCATTAGCCATCATAGGCCTATGGTATTGGAACCCTAACCAAAAATACACTGATATTGACTTCACCTACAGCCAACACGTTAAAACCGTAAAAGCCTGTATAGATGAACTCAAACAAACAAGCTATAACAACAAAACCATAGGCATGGAATTTCCAGCCTGTGCTTCATATTGGAGCAGCAACAACGGCTACGATATTCAATTCAAACACGAAATCCGCTTGATAGGCGACAGCTCAAAAGCCAAAGACTATATGGTATTTACAATGCCGGGCAACTTAGCTGACACAGCAAAATACCAAGGAAAAATTCAATGTGTTAAACGTTTTAATCAAGGATACGCCGCGGCCTACTTGTACAAAGTATTGCCTTAGCTGGTAATGCGTTTTCGGCCCTTATCGAACACCAAACGGCCAAAATTCTTACCCTTGCGCAAAGCCTTTTGTTCCTCTTCAGGTAAAGCTGCAATATGCGCGCACTCATCGCTGCAACAATTCTGCATTTTAGCCTTGCACTCAGGGCACTGAATAAACAATAAATTACAAGCCACATTGGCACAATTCGTATGGGTATCGCACAAGGCACCACACTGATGGCAATGGGCAATCACCTCAGAAGAAATCGACTCGCCTAAACGCTCATCAAACACAAAATTCTTACCGTGAAATTTATTCTTAAGCCCCTGTTCTTTAACTTGGTTGGCATAATGAATAATGCCACCCTCTAATTGATACACCTCTTTAAACCCTTTGTATTTCATGTAGGCACTCGCCTTTTCGCAACGAATACCACCAGTACAATACATCACAATAGGTTTATCTTTCTGATCCTTTAACGCCTCTGCCACCTTTGGCAACTGCTCTCTAAAGCTCACCACATCTGGTAAAATGGCCTTTTCAAAATGGCCCACTTCACTCTCGTAATGGTTTCTAAAATCAACAATCACTACATCATCGCGGTCTGTTAAGGCATTAAACGCCTCTGCTTTTAAATGCGTGCCAATATTGGTCACATCAAATTCAGGATCATTAATCCCATCGGCCACAATCTTTTTGCGCACCTTAATAGCCAATTTAAAGAACGATTTGCCATCGTCTTCAACGGCAATGTTCAAACGGTTACCAGCTAAGAAATCTATGCTTTCTAAATGGGCTTTAAACGCCTCTAAATTTTCTGTCGGTACAGACAATTGAGCATTAATGCCCTCGTCTGCTACATAAATACGCCCCAACACGCCAAGCTCATTCCAAAGAATGTACAATTGGTCTCTAAACGCTTGAGGATCGGTAATGTAATGGTACTTATAAAACGAAATAGTCGTTCTAGGCACATCACTTTCTTTAATCTTGCGCTTAAGTTCTTCTGAGTTGATTTTATTATGTAATACCACCTTGCAAAGATATTAAGTTAAAATTGGTCAAAGCAAATGACCTTCGTCAGCCTTGGGTATGCTATTTTTTGGTCGTTAAATCGATAACCTCAACACCCGGGTATTTGCTGGCATCGAACACAAAATCTTTATCGCTCACCGCAGCATTTGGGGTTTGAGAAGTTATGGTATAGGTTTGCTTATTGCCTGCCTTAAAAGACACCTTTAAACTTTGAATGGTTTTAGCGGTTTTATCTACCTCTAAATTCATTAAGAAATAAGGTTTGGTCTTATCGGTTGGTGTCAATTTAACCTTGCTGATCTCTGACTTACCTTTCATGTATGAGCCATCGCTGGTATACAAAAAGCCCTTCTCCCAAATCGTAAAAATCTTTGAAGGATTTACACCAGAACCTGAGTTGGCATTGTAATTATCTTTAATGCACTCGTTGGTCTCTTTGGTATAGGTCCAAATGAATTTACCATTGCAATAAATATCTTGACCACCAAACACCAATTTAAAATTGCCGCCCTTAGTGGTTAAACTACCCTTCTCCGTTTTCTTTGCCGCTTTGGCATCAGCAGGTTCGCTTAAAACAGAAAAATCAGCTTTAAGGGATTTATAAGCTTTGTATTTTTTTGAAATCTCCTTCAAAAGTTTGGTCACCTCTTTGTCTTTGACACTCGGCTCAGCAGGTGCAAATGAAAAGTTAGCTACTGCCAACACCAATACCAAAAACATAGTTAATTGCTTCATCTTATCTAATTACATTTAAAGTCGGCAAAAATAAGGATTATTTGCCATATAGATGGTCTAAAAATTGTTGCAGTGCCACTTCATCAGGAATCAAGACTTTACGTGCCTTTGCGCCTTCAAAAGGCCCCAATATACCGGCTTGTTCCATTTGGTCAACCAATCTGCCAGCTCTGTTATATCCTAATTTCAGTTTGCGCTGAATCAACGAAGTTGACCCCTGTTGAGTCATTACCACCAATCGCGCAGCTTCTTCAAACAAAGCATCGCGTTCGTTAGGATCAAAGTCATCTCTGCCGCTGTCTTCTTCACTCTTAAACTCAGGCAATAACATGGCACTGCTATAGCCCTTCTGATTACCAATAAACTCTGTAATGCGTTCCACTTCTGGCGTATCAACAAAAGGACATTGCAAACGAATCAAATCATTACCAGTGCTGTACAACATATCGCCCTTACCAATCAATTGGTCTGCGCCATTGCTATCCAAAATGGTTCTTGAGTCAATTTTAGAAGTCACTCTAAACGCCAAACGCGCTGGGAAGTTGGCCTTAATGGTACCCGTAATGATATTAACCGACGGCCTTTGAGTCGCTAAAATAACATGTATACCAACCGCTCTGGCCAATTGCGCCAAACGAGCAATAGGGGTTTCTACTTCTCTACCGGCAGTCATCATTAAATCTGCCACCTCATCAATCACCACAACAATATAAGGTAAGAATCTGTGCCCTTCTGTAGGCAATAATTTGCGTTCTTTAAACTTGGTATTGTACTCTATGATGTTACGTTTACCGGCAGACTTCAACAACTCATAACGCTCATCCATTTCCATACATAAAGAGTTCAGCGTATTACACACCAACTTAGTATCAGTAATAATGGCATCGCCATCGCCCGGCAATTTAGCCAAGTAATGTCTTTCGATTTTGTTGTATAAAGTCAATTCCACTTTTTTAGGATCGACCAAAACAAACTTCAATTCAGAAGGGTGTTTTTTATACAACAAAGACACTATCAAAGTATTCAAACCAACAGATTTACCTTGGCCTGTGGCACCAGCACACAACAAGTGTGGCATTTTTGATAAGTCTGCTAAATACAATTCATTCGAAATGGTTTTGCCCAAAATCACTGGCAATTCAAACGCACATTCTTGAAACTTTTTGCTCGCCACCATTTGGCGCATTGGCACCATCTCTGGTTTTTTATTTGGTACTTCAATACCAATAGTCCCTCTGCCCGGAATAGGCGCAATAATACGAATACCTAAGGCGGCCAAACTCAAAGCAATATCGTCTTCAAGATTTTTAATCCTTGAAATCTTAACCCCTGGCGCTGGCACTATCTCATACAAAGTCACAGTAGGACCAATATTCGCTTTGATATCTGCAATACCAATATTGTAATTTTTGAGGGTCGCAATAATTAAATTTTTACTGGTCTCTAACTCTGTAGTATCTACTTCTGCCTTGGCAAACTCATAGTCTTGAAGCAAGTCTATGGTTGGCATTTGGAACCCAGGTAAATCAAGTGTTGGGTCATACAAATCGCCATCGTTAAAAGTCACCGTAGGCTTAATTTCAATCTTAGGACTTTCTACTAGCTCCTCTTCTTGATTGGTTTCAATTTTAAGCACCATATCTTGCACTGGTGCAACAGGTATAGGTGATGGGGTTACAGACAAAGGAATTGGTGGCGCAGGCAATTCAATTTCCTCTGTTGGTGCTATAGGATCTTCTTCGTCTTGAATATGGGTTTCTGTGATCTCTAATATATCATCATCATCACTTAAAATTGACGCTAATTCAGCCTCATCTTGCTTCACCGCATTGGCTTCAAAATGTTGTTTCATGGCCTCTGCCTCTGCGTGGTAATCACTTAAACCAACGGCATCATTGCTATCTTCTGCAGGAACAGCCCTGTTAAATCTGAAATCAAAATTATACACTATGATGGCAAAAATGGCGGCGTAAAGCAATAAGAATAATGCCACACCAATACTACCAATCAAACCCTTTAACCACATAAAACCAAAGTAGCCAAAGCCACCGCCCATGAATAAATTATTACTATGGAAAATGAAACCCATGCACAATGAGGTCCACACTAAAATAAAAAACGTGTAACGCAAGGTTTTGCCAATCGGATACATTTGCCAGTTGAACAACAGTTTAGTGCCCAAGGTAAAAATGCTGAACAACAAAATGAACGAAGCCAAACCAAACCATTGGTGAATAAACAAATGCCCGAACCAGGCACCCAAATAGCCCATAATATTGGCCGTGCCATGTGGATTGTGCGCAGCATACCATGACCATTGTCCACTCAATAAAATATCTTGATCGGTTTCAAATCCCCACAAGTTGATGATGTGAGAAGTAAACGCTAACAACAAAAACAAAGAAAACAAAATAAAGAAAGCGCCAAGCACCCTCAAGACCCTTACATCTTTGATCCAAGCAAAATATGCACCTTGCTTGCCCGAGGTTTTGGGCTTTGCCTCTGCTTGATAATCATCAGTGACGTTTCTAAAACTATTGCCTTTATTTGCTGCCATGGTTTGCGTTCACGCAAATGTAAAACGCAAAACCCATTAAGTTCAGTATACAAACTGAATTAAATCCACACGAATCTGAATGTGTGCAGATTTATAGACCACCTATAAAGACTAGGCCTGAATAAGGGCTAAGAAGTCTGCTTCAGACAAAATTGGAATGTTCAATTGCTTGGCTTTTTCAAGTTTGGCTGGGCCCATATTTTCGCCTGCTACAACATAGTGGGTTTTAGCTGAAATACTCCCTGCATTTTTGCCACCGTGTTGTTCGACCATGGCCTTTATTTCATCACGTGAAAACTGAGTAAATACCCCTGAAATCACAATGATTTTACCTTGCAATTTATCTGATAATTGAACAGGTGCTTCAGTGGTATTTTCTAAACATAGACCAGCTGCTTTTAAACGCTCAATCATTTGACAATGCAAGTCTGATTGAAAATACTCCACTATAGAATCGGCTATGCGTTCGCCAATTTCATCAACTGCCAACAAGGCTTCTTTACTCGCTGCTTTTAATGCATCAATGTGTTTGAAAGTAGCCGCCAATTTTTTAGCAACCGTTTCGCCTACATAACGAATGCCTAAGCCAAACAAAACGCGCTGATAAGGCACTTGTTTTGAAGCCTGTATGCTCGCAATTAATTGAGAACTACTCTTGTCTGCCATGCGGTCTAATTGAATGACTTGCTCATAACTTAAATCGTATAAATCAGCTACTGATTTTAACAAACCTGCTTGGTATAAGAGTTCAACGGTTTCGTCTCCAAGCCCATTAATATCCATTGCTTTTCTATGAATAAAATGTTGGATTTTACCAATCACTTGTGGCGGACAATTCAACTCATTGGGGCAGTAATGTTGTGCCTCTCCAGCTTGTCTGATCAAGGTTGTTCCGCACTCAGGACAGTGGGTTATAAACGCCACTTTAATGGATTGATCAGAGCGTTTACTCAAATCAACACCCGTAATTTTCGGAATGATTTCACCACCCTTTTCAACGTATACATAATCGCCAACGCGCAAATCCAAACGCTCAATTTCATTGGCATTGTGCAGCGATGCACGTTTAACGGTAGTACCCAATAAAAATACAGGTTGTAAATTGGCTACTGGGGTAATTGCCCCGGTTCTGCCCACTTGATAATCTATGCTCAACAAAGGCGTGCAAGCCGCCTCGGTTTTAAATTTATACGCTATGGCCCAACGTGGTGATTTAGCCGTATAACCGAGTTCTTCTCTTTGGTGGTAATCATTGATTTTGATCACAACACCATCAATGTCATAAGTCAACAATTTGCGGGCTTCATCCCAATGGTTAATGTAATCAAATACCGCTTGAATGCTGTTGCACAATTGGGTGTTGTTACTACAAGGCAAACCCCATTGACGTATGCTTTGCAAAGATTCATAATGGGTATTTATGGTAGGCTTATGCTCTAATAATTGATACAAAAAAATATCCAAAGGACGCTTGGCTACTTCAGCGCTGTCTTGTAGTTTTAAAGTCCCTGAGGCCACGTTTCTTGGATTGGCATACAAAGGCTCGCCAGCTTCTTCGCGTTCCATATTCAAACGGTCAAAAGCGGGTCTATGCATAAACACTTCGCCGCGCAATTCTATCTTTTCAAGATAGGGCGCTTGAAGTCTAGAATTCAAAGATTGTATGGTTTTTACATTGTCTGTAACCACATCGCCTTTAACGCCGTCACCTCTGGTAACAGCCCTAATTAATTGGCCATTGTCGTAATGCAAACTGATGGATAAGCCATCGAATTTCAATTCACAAACGTATTGGTAATTGGTGTGCCCCAATTGTTTTTGTATGCGCTTATCAAACTCTAATAATTCTGCTTCGCTGTAGGTGTTGCCCAAACTCAACATTGGAAACTCATGTTCAAATGTGGCAAATTGTTTATTGATTTCGCCGCCTACTTTTTGAGTGGGCGAATCAGGGTCATAAGCCTCCGGATACGCATGTTCTAAATCTTGTAAAGCTTTGAGCTGCTGATCAAATTCAAGGTCACTGATACTGGGTTCTGCCAACACATAATACTTGTAATTGTGTTCGCGTAAAGCAGCGCGCAATGCATGAATTTTTTGGGCAATATGATCGGGCAAAGACATCGTTTCAAATGTACAAATTTAAAATGGTTTATGGTATATAAATAGCGTCAAAATCATTAGTTTTGAAAGTGTGGAATGGTCTGATTTTTTAGCCTCAGAAATGGCAAAGCCTTACTTTCAAGCCTTGATGGCAAAGCTTGATACTGAAGCAGCTTTGGGCAAAATCATTTACCCGCCTAAGTCGGAAATTTTCAATGCCTTTACCCTCTGCCCATTGTCGCAAATCAAAGTGGTTATTTTGGGGCAAGATCCGTATCACAATGCAGGCCAAGCCCATGGCTTATCTTTCAGTGTGCCTAAGGGTGTAAAAGCACCGCCTTCTTTGGTCAATATTTTAAAAGAAATTCAAGCTGATTTGCAATTGCCAATGCCCAATCACGCCAACTTAAACCAATGGGCTCAACAAGGTGTGTTATTGTTGAACGCCTGTTTAACGGTTGAAGCGCATCAAGCAGGCAGTCATCAAAAATGGGGTTGGGAGCAATTTACAGATGCAGTTATTCAATACCTTTCTGACAATTGTTCTGGAATCGTTTTTATGCTTTGGGGTAATTTTGCCAAACAAAAAAAACACTTGATTGGCCCTCAGCATTTGGTTTTAGAAGCGGCTCATCCATCGCCGTTTTCTGCCTATCAAGGCTTTTTTGGTTGTCGTCATTTTTCAAAAGCCAATGCCTTTTTACAAGCCAATCAGAAGCCTATTATAGACTGGGCTTTGCACGATTGACCAAGATTTAAAACGCTTGTTGATATTCCTTGTTCGAGGGCGTCATTTAATCGCTTACATTTGCCCTATATAATTCCACTCGCAATGACAGAACATGCTGTTATCCATTTAGAAAAAGCCGATATATTCCAAGATAAAAATTTGGTGTTACACCAAGTCAACTTGGACATCAATAAAGGTGAATTTGCCTATTTAATTGGCAAAACCGGAAGCGGTAAAAGTTCTTTATTGAAAACACTTTATGGCGAATTAAAATTGGAATTGGGCAATGGTTCTGTTGCTGGTTTTGATTTGATCAAACTCAAACGCAGACAGATTCCAAAATTGCGCAGACGTTTGGGCATTATCTTCCAAGATTTTCAGTTGTTAACTGACCGCAATGCCAAAGACAATTTACTGTTTGTATTGAAAGCCACAGGCTGGAAAAACAAAATGGAAATGTTTAAACGCGTAAGTGAAGTATTGCAAATTGTTGGCTTAGAAACCAAAGACTATAAAATGCCTCACCAATTGAGTGGTGGCGAACAACAGCGTTTGGTAATTGCCAGAGCTTTGTTAAACAAACCTGAAATCATTTTAGCAGACGAGCCAACAGGTAATCTTGACCCTGAGATTTCAAATGACATTACTTCTTTGTTGCAGCAAATTGCAAAAGAAGAAGGCACTGCTGTTTTAATGGCAACGCATGAACACCGCTTACTCGAACAATACCCAGCAAGGGTCATTAAAGTAGAAAGCAATAAGGTCTTAGACGCCTAATCTTTTAGCTGATCTTTTAATTGTTGTAAAACCATTAAACCTTCGATGGGTGTAAGTTCATTGACATCAATGGTTTTGAGTTTTTGTTTGATCCATTCTGCCGCAGCATCTTGAACAGCAAACATATTGAGTTGCGCTGGCGCTTTGAGTGTTTTTAACGTTTGACTGCCACTAATTTGCGCTCTGTCTTTTTCAAGTTCTTGCAAGATCTCTTCAGCGCGGTATAAAACCGTTTTAGGCACACCTGCCATACGTGCCACATGTATACCAAAACTGTGCTCACTACCTCCTTGAACTAAATGTCTTAAGAAGATCACTTTATCAGTAGTTTCTTTAACAGCAATGTGGTAATTGACTATGCCCTTAACATGTTTTTCAAGTTCATTGAGCTCATGGTAATGCGTAGCAAAAATGGTTTTGGGTTGACCAGGATGATGGCCTAAAAATTCTGCTATTGACCAAGCCAAAGACACACCATCAAAGGTGCTAGTGCCTCTGCCAATTTCATCTAAAAGAATTAAACTTCTATTCGATAAATTATTCAGAATGCTAGCCGTTTCAATCATCTCAACCATAAAGGTACTCTCACCAGCAGATAAATTATCACTGGCACCAACCCTTGTATAGATGCGGTCAAAACAACCAAATTCTGCATGGTCTGCTGCCACAAAACAACCTATTTGACCCATTAGAACTGCCAGAGCGGTTTGTCTTAAAACGGCACTTTTACCACTCATGTTTGGACCCGTCAAAATAATGATTTTCTGATCCTGATTCAAGGTGATGTCGTTCGGAATGTACGCTGTACCTGGCGGTAATTGTTGTTCAATGACGGGATGTCTGCAAGCCTTAATGTGCAAATCATTGGAGTCATTGAGCAAGGGTTTAACATACTTGTTATCAATGGCGCATTGTGCAAATCCGCTTAACACATCGAGGGTAGAAAGCGCATACGCATTGGTCTGAACGGAAGGCACAGCCTCAGAAAGTTGCAACAATAATGCCTGGTAAATACTGGCTTCTATCTCTGCAATTTTTGATTCTGCGCTGAGGATTTTGTCTTCGTAGGCTTTTAGTTCTTCTGTGATGTAACGCTCTGCATTGGTTAAAGTTTGTTTGCGTATCCACTCTGAAGGTACTTTGTCTTTATGGGTATTGGTGACTTCTAAATAGTACCCAAATACATTGTTGAAAGCAATCTTCAAAGAAGGAATACCCGTGCGTTCTGCTTCGCGTTTTTGTATGTTGAGCAACTGCTCTTTGCCGTTGGTTTGCAAATCTCTTAACTCATCGAGTTCTGCATGAATGCCTGATTGAATAACCTGGCCTTTGTTGACCAAAATTGGCGCATCCGCTTGAATGTGTTTTTCAATAGTAGTGGCCAAACTTTCTAATGGCAAAAATTGATTGGCATACGCCTTTAACAAGGCATTGTCTGATTGACTCAATAAGCCTTGAATGGCCTGTATACTTTGCAACGATTTTGCCAATTGAAGTATCTCTCTGGGATTGGCTCTTAAGGAAGCCACTTTAGAAATGATGCGTTCAATATCGCCACAAGCTTTCAATTGATTCTGTATGTCTTGCAGCAGGGTGTTTGACGTATAAAGCGCTTCAACTAAATCCAATCTTTTTTGAATGTCGTTGCGGTTTTTTAACGGCAAGACCAACCAGTTTTTTAAACGTCTGCTGCCCATTGGTGTATGGGTTTTACTCAGTACATCTAAAAGTGATTTGCCGCCGCTGTGCGAAGGCTGAATAATTTCTAAATTGCGAATGGTGAATGGATCAAACCACACATATTGGTCTTCTTCAATGCGCTGAATGGCATTGATGTGTTTGATGTGACTTTGTTGGTTGTGCTCCAAATAATAGAGCGCACTGCCTGCGGCTATAATGGCCATGGGCATGTGGGCGATACCAAAACCTTTTAGGGTTGAAGTACCAAAATGCAAATTCAAACGCTCTTCGCAAAAGTCAGTTTGAAATACCCACTCTTCAAGGGTTGAACAAAAATATTGATCATTAAACGTTTGCAATTGGTTCAATTGCGCTTTACTGACTATGACTTCAGAGGGTCTAAAACCACTGAGCAATTTTTCAATGTAATCGGTATGGCCTTGAGCCACTAAAAATTCACCGGTTGAAATGTCTAAGAAAGCTAAACCAGTGCTGTCTTTGCCAAAATGTATGGCCGCTAAATAATTACTGGTGTATGAGTCCAATACTTTATCATTCAATACCACACCAGGCGTAACCAATTCAGTAACCCCGCGCTTGACTATGCCCTTAGCCATTTTGGGATCTTCTAACTGATCGCAAATGGCTACTCTGTGGCCAGCCTTTACCAATTTAGGCAAATAGGTGTCTAAGGAATGATGAGGAAATCCGGCCAATTCAGTTTCACTGCTGCTGCCTGCACCGCGTTTGGTTAACACAATGCCTAATACTTTAGAAGCTACCACAGCATCTTCGCCAAAGGTTTCATAAAAATCGCCTACCCTGAACAATAAAACGGTGTTTGGGTATTTTTGTTTGAACCCAAAATACTGTTTCATTAATGGTGTTTGATTATCTGTTATCTTTGCACTCATAACCCTGCTTTCACTTAAGTATATCAAAAAAGATTGCCAATAAAAATGTACCGCAAGTTACAGACTCATCAACTGAACCGATTAACAATTTATCAATACCAAACTGAAGAGAAAATCCCATTGGTATTAGTGCTTGATAATATTCGCAGCATGAACAATGTGGGTAGTATTTTCAGAACAGCTGATGGCTTTGGGGTTGAAGCATTGGCCCTTTGTGGCATTACAGCCAAACCGCCGCACAGAGATATTCATAAAACAGCTTTAGGAGCAGAAGATGCTGTGCAATGGACTTATCATGAGCAAACGCTTGATGCTTGCTTGGCCTTAAAAGCAAAAGGCTATCGCATTGTGGCAGTTGAACAAGTGGAGGGCAGCATTGAATTGCAAAATTTTAACTGGGATAAAAACACGCCTATTGCTTTAGTGCTGGGCAATGAAACGGATGGTGTTGATCAGTCAGTTTTAGATGTCTGCGACAATTGTATTGAGATTCCTCAATTCGGCACCAAACATTCTTTTAATGTTTCGGTTTGTACGGGCATAGTGCTTTGGGCCCTTTGTCAATAACTCTTATTGGTTGGCCTTTAAGTAATTGGGCGTAAACACAATGCCAAAATTGATAGACATATTGTAAGGCGGCAGAGGGTCTAAATAATCGTCTGCGCCGATGTTTTGTTGCACTGCAACTTGCAATTGTAATTTGACTGCTTCTGTTCCAACGCGGGCCATTACAGCGTGTTCCATCATGTTGTAATCATGCTTTCTGCTGTAGCGTTTATAGTCGTCTGAGTAATATGGTACATTATTGATCTCAGCAGAATGAAATCTGATATTACAAGCTCTTAGTGAATAAGCGATAGAGAAAATTTGATCTGTACTGGTATAACCAATATTGGGCATAATGCCAATGCGGGTGTATTTGCCGTTAAAAAACGCGTTGGTTTCGCCCGTTGATTTATTTTTGAATTGACCTAAACCCAAATCACCGAAGACCTCAAATCTTAAATTAGGACTGATGTCTTGAGGCACAAAATACCCTGCGCCTAAATTGATCATATTGCCTCTGTATAGTTTGGTATTGGTAATGATGGGGCTATCAATGGTAGTGGTTCTTGAAGTATAGCCAGAAGCATTATAACCTGCGTACAAACCCAATCCATTGACCGGCGCTACACCTGCGGTTAAATCCACCTTGCTAAACAGATTAGTTGATGCATCCACATACACATCGCCCTTCTGTTTGTACAAGGGTATTGGGTTGCGATTGGGTGTATAAAACACGGCTTTGCATGAGCTCAATAAGCTGATTATAAAAAGTGCAATGAACAACTTAAAAGACTTGAGTGGATTAAACATGTTTCAAAGTTAGCATTTTGTACTTAGATTTGTATGTAAGAGCTAAATGGTGTTTTGTTCTAATCTGTAAAAGGCACCATTATTGCATACAATACGATATGAGATTTTGCCTTATTCTTTTAACCATTGGTCTTAGTGGATGGGCTGCGGCTCAGAATCCAAGTGATGCCCAATATTGGATGAAACAAATCGACTTTGAGCAAAACAGAATTGATTTAATGGATGGCGATATTGATGATAGTTTAGTGATTGGTAATGCTGAACAAAATCAATTGGCAACTGCCTTGTATTTGAGGGGCATTAATCAATTTCAAAATAGCATTTTAAACATGAATGGTCCTGTGCAATTGCAATACTGTAGGGCCATGTTTGAATACTGTAAGAAGATTCGCTATGAGCAGGTGATTCACTTATCTGCGGCTCAAAAACAGTTTCAATTGATGAAGGCTTTGTTGAGCACAGACAATGATCAAAAGACTTTAGAGTTGTTAAAACATGATGTAAAGTCTGGTATTGAATTGATTGATGTGGTGAATCTAAAAGCGTTTGCTAAAACGTATTGGGTGTATGCGGCTAAATACTATCCTACAGATGTTTTGAATGCGTTTAAGAACTTGGCTTATACCCCCATTGGTAGTGAGGTCTTGTTGGCTTTGTGCAGAATAGATCCTGGCGCTATCAAACAATTTTTTGGATCCAATCATATGATTGATAGAGCGGTTAAAAATTCAAAAGACAGCGTGGCGGTGTTTATTTATCAGATCTATACTACTTATGGCACGCAATCTAAGGCGTATGCTTTATTAGATCCTTTGTTGCGCAAACAGATGAGTTTAACAGAGGCTGAAGCGTTGTCTAAAAAACCTCGTGAATTTGTGTTGTATTTGATGCAACTGAAAAAGCGTCCAAACATATTTGCAGAATACACGGTCGATAAAGAGATTGAAACGTATTGCATGGAAAAGGTGGTTGAAATTAATTTAAGACACGAAGAGCAAGACGAGTTCCGTTTCCAACCAATTGCCTCTGATAATGCTTATGAGATTTACACGGCAATGGTGTATTGTCCGCAAGAGATTTTTACTTCCACTTTTTTAGGGATGTACAAACGCATGATGGAGAAAAAGAAAGAGGCTTCAGGCTTTGAGTTTCTAAAAGCGATGAACTTCAATCATTTTAGAGTGTTTGTAAAACAATGTGCTGGTTACAACAAATTAGATGACTTTTTCTCGAGTATGTCGCCTGCTGAAATCGAACAGTTGATTAAGTTGTTTGCGGGTAAATTATATGACAATGGTGGCGATCTTGGTCCAGCTGTTGATGTAGCAGATACCTATGGTAGTTTAAACAATGAGCATTTTAAAACTTTGTTTTTAAATACGATTCAAGCTGAGTTGAAGGGCTGTATAGCCAATGGCAATTTACATGGTCAGAAATTGTATGGTTTGTTGTGGCAATTGTGCGATGGCAAAGCGTTTGTAGACTTGCCGTTTACATTTACTATTCCTGATTTAGATAGAGTGAGCCATACTGCATTATTCCCAGATGGCGTACACATTCAACAGCATTTCTTTTTTGATGATGAAGATGGTGAGAATGCTTTTAAGCATTGGTTAACCATGTATCCTTCTAGCATTTACAAGCGTGAGGATAAAGAGACTTATGTGGTGTTTAAGAGCATTACAGTTAATAAAATGGAGATTTACGCGAATAAACCTGCTCAAGAAATTGAAGGTCGAAAAGCTTTGCAGAGTTTGTTTGAACAACGCAAACGTTTTCCTGATTTGATCGTTCACAGAGGGCATTCATATTACATTGAAAACACTTTGAACCAAATGAACAATAGCAATAAAGTGGCTATTTTAGGCAGTTGCGGAGGCTATCAAAACATAAGTAAAGCCATGGAAAATGCTTTTGATGTGCAAATCATAAGCACCAAACAAGTGGGCACGCTGGCCGTTAATACAGTATTGATTCAAGAAATCACGGAAACCATACGCTCTGGCAAAGACCTTGTGTGGGCCAATATCTGGCAACAAGTAAGTCTAAAACTGAAAGACAATATCCAATTCAAAGACTACATTCCACCTTACAAAAATCTTGGCGCCCGTTTCATTAAAGCTTACGATGCGATGTAGAAATAATTATATTTGTCTAATTAATATTTCAATGAAACATATAACTACTTTAATTTTATTAATGCTTGCCATCCCGGCTTTTTCACAAGAAGTAAATTGCCCATCAGCAAAAGAAAAATATCTAGAAAAGAACCCGGATGTTAAAAAGGCTGGAATGGATGCATGGAGTCATTACAATTCATTTGGAAAACGAGAGGGTAGAATATGGCCAAAATGTGATGACTTAACCAATGAAAAAACAGGCGAAGTAACGGTTAAATCAAACTTGATTAACACAAACGGATGTATCGGTAAAATAACAGCAAACATAAACACCAATTCTAATCTTGAAAATTTAGAGTTAGATTTTAAAAGATATGATTCTCTCAAAAGGGTAATCAACAGATTTTATAATTTTAAAAAATACGAAGGAGTTAACGTTAATGTTAATTATATTACAGCTCAAAGTGTTGACTATTACAAGAGAAAAAAAATATATTGTTTTAAAACAGGCAGTTGGTTAAAGCACAAAGACAAGTTAGTTAAAATGGGGTTTAATGAAACTAGGCTAAACGAGAGATACAAATGGTGTAAACTATATTTTTCATATGATGCAAAAGAAGATCGATACAACGAATTACCTTACTATGAACTAAATCAACTTAAAATACAAAATTTAGGCATGAATCAATATGAAAGGAAATATTACAATTGTGATTTCCTTAAAAAGAAGTTTAAAAAATTCGTTTTAAAAAATAGTGAAGATATAATAGAAATAGAAGAGACTAACAAAGATGCTGTCTTATTTTCATTAACCAATTTACATTTTGATGATGCTGAGTTTTATAAAAATATTGAATGGAAAATTAATGATGTTAACCGTGAAGTTAGCGACTTAGATTCAAAATATAAAATAAGCCTTAATGAGTATTACTATTATTGGGGGCAGAAACTCAATAACGCCTCTGCAGATGGCTATGGTTACATTGTAAACAAAGAATCAAATGCATTAATTATCGATGCATACTGGCAGAAAGGTATACCAGAAAAAATTTATAATTTATACCTATATAAAGATAATAAACAACTTATTTTAAAAGGAAAAACAAAGGTATTTCACATTATAGAGTCGCCAAATAACACCAATTCTAAATACTATTTTGGTGCATTTTTAGATAACTACAACAATTTCAGTTGGGTTCGCCATGGATTTGGAGAGTATTACTGGGAAAATAGCAAATACTTAGGCAATTGGAAATATGGTGAAAGAACAGGTAATGGAATATTTACCTATAATATTGGAAAATCTAATGAAAGATATTATGAAGGTGAATTTCTAAACAATAACTACGAGGGCATGGGCAAATTGTATAAGTGCTCAGATACTATCAATAGAAGATTCACAGTTGAATGGGATGGGTTATGGAAAAATGGTGGTTTTGTTAAATCTAAAAATGATTTAATTACAGAAGAAAACCAAAGAATTGAAAATGCCAAAATCGAGGTAGAAAATCAGGCTAAAATGGCTATTGAAGAGGAAAAGAAAAAAGTTGAAGAGTTAAATTGTAGTATGACTTTTTCTGATCCAAAAGTTAAAATTCAATACATTGATAACCGGGTTAAATGTTGTTGTTGTTCAGATAGATATGCAAAATATGAAGATGTTACAGCAAAAAACACTGAAATGGCCAAGGTAGAATATTTATCAACTAACTTAGTATATCATATTTTGGATAATAATTATGGATCCGAGCATTTTGCAAATGATGTAAGCAAATTAACTCAATTCGCAGCCAAACAATATGAACACATTTTTGCCTATGGAATATCTGTATCTGCAACTATGTATTATACAATGGCCAAAACAGGTCTTTGGCCAAGAACAAAAAATTTCATTAAGGTAAATAAATATAATGTAACAAGTAAATTTTGTAGCCTAAAGTGCGAGAATTATTGTTATGGCCAATGCAATTAAATCGGATTGTATTGATTTATAAGAGAAAACTAATTTTGCTTTTTTGTTAAAAACATGTATCTTTGCTCCCCTATAAATCGCGGGGTGGAGCAGTGGTAGCTCGTTGGGCTCATAACCCAAAGGTCACAGGTTCGAGTCCTGTCCCCGCAACAAGGAAAACCTGAGTTAACGCTCAGGTTTTTTTATTGGATTGAACTGAATCAGGCCAGAGGCATGAATGAAGTAAAATCCAATAAAATAGAAGTTTCGAAGGAACTTAGTTTTCTTTGTTTAGCCATCCTTTCAGGTCCATCCGTAACGCAGTGTAGGATATTCCTGTCTTGTAACGTTGAAAGCTCGCTTTCATAAGTCTAATTGGAATGTAAAAAGTAGAACACGCAGTGGACTATGCTTTTCTTAGTTAAGCCACCATCTTAGGTCCATCCGTAACGCAGTGAAGGATAATCCTGTCTTGTAAAATAGAAGTTTTGAAGGAACTTAGTTTTCTTTGTTTAGCCATCCTTTCAGGTCCATCCGTAACGCAGTCTAGGATATTCCTGTCTTGTAACGTTGAAAGCTCGCTTTCATAAGTCTAATTGGAATGTAAAAAGTAGAACACGCAGTGGACTAAGCTTTTCTTAGATTAGCCATCCTTTCAGGTCCATCCGTAACGCAGTGTAGGATAATCTTAAAAGTCAATCAAACTTGATGTATTTATTGAACAATCACAATTCATTATCTTTGACACTGCTTTAATTTGTATGAACAAGCGGCTGATCGTGTTTTTATTTTTGTTGGCTAATGTTGTTGTGGCGCAAACGCTGAGTGCATCAAGAGCGGTTAATTGGAAGTTGGCTGGCGTTAAGGATACAAGCACCCAAGGTTTTACTGTGGTAGATGCCTTAAGCTATGGCTTTGTAGCAGACAGTGTTACCCCAAATGATTACCCATTAGGGTCATTGATGATTGCCTATAAAGGCCCCACCATTTTATATTTACCTGCTGGCAATTATCTCTTCAATGCACCCATTTATTTGCGCAGTGATTTCATTATTAGAGGAGCAGGCGCCAATCAAACCAAACTCATCATTAATCATCCAAATACTGGCCATTCTATTTATGCCAGTGGTTACTCAAGCAATGATACAACTGCACTCACAAACACGGCCTCAAAAGGCAGTCAACAAATAACGGTTGCCAATGTAAGCGCCTTTAAAGTCGGTGATTGGATTCAACTCAAACAAAATGATTCAGATTTAATCACCTCGTCATGGGCTAAAAACAGTGTCGGGCAAATTGCTCAAATTGCCGCAATCACAGGCAATGCCATAAGTTTAGCTTCTGAAATGAGAATGGATTATGCGCTGCAAAGAAAGCCATTCATTCAAAAGATAGTACCCGTTAAAAACACGGGCGTAGAATGCCTATCAATAGAACGATTAGACAATACCGCCCCTGAACAATCCAGCAATATTAATTTGGATTACACTGTTAATGCATGGGTTAAAGGCGTTGCATTTAACAATACAACCTTTGCTCATATTGCTGCAAGCCATTGCTCCAATCTAAGCATCAGCCATTGCTATTTTAAAAATGCCTTTGACTATGGCGGAGGCGGCAGAGCTTATGGCGTTATGCTGCAATTCAGCACCAATGAATGCAGAGTCTACAATAATATTTTCAAACATTTGAGGCACTCAATGATTGTTCAAGCTGGCGCCAATGGCAACGTATTTTGCTACAATTATTCGATTGATCCATATTGGACCGGCAGCACATTCTTGCCAAGTAATTCTGCAGGCGATATGGTCTTACACGGCAACTATGTGTTTGCCAATTTATTTGAACAAAACGACGGACAAAATATTGTTATAGACAACTCTCATGGAGCCAATGGCCCATATAACACCTTCTTTAGAAACAGAGCCAGCTTATGGGGAATATTTTTTAGCGATAACACTTCACCAAACCAAAATTTTATAGGCAATGAAATACCCAATACTGCCCTACCCTACAGCTCGGTTAATTACTCGCTTCAAGGGGCCAACCATTTTGTATATGGCAACAACAATAAAAATGTAATAAGCCCAACAGGCAGCAATAATTTAACCGACACTTCATACTGCTTTGCGCATAAACCCAATGATATGTTATCTCAATACTGGGCCAAAATTGGTACCCCTAACGCCATGAATTCAGGTAAAATTCAAGCAGGCGAACAGTATTTACGCAATGAATTCACTGCAGGCGCATGCGGTTTTTCAGGCAGTTTAAATATTGAATCCAGCAAAGCTGAAACCATTAGCCTATCGCCCAATCCAATTCAGTCTGCTCATGAAATTGTTTTTAATACAAACATTTACGGCATAGAGGTTTATGATATTACTGGTAGACTATGCTATGCTCAAACCTTTGATACAGGTATTGAACATTGGCAAGCTGAATTGCAACCCGGCTGTTATACCATAAGTCTTCGCACCATTACAAATGCTTTGAGCACACATCGCTTAATCATAGAATAAGCCCAAGTAACTTACAAACGCTATTAAGCTGCTTCATACAAATTAATTCTATAAAGTAAGAATAGACTATGTATGCTTATATTTGTATAAGCATGAAAACCGATATACAAACCGAAAGTGATATTGCCCTGTGGCAAAAAGCATTTTATGAGGCTTTGTTAAATGACCCGATTACTGCGCCAAAATTTGCGCACTTGAACCTAGGTGAGCACATGCCAAAGATTGAACAATTCTGGGCCTTTGTATTGCTCGACAAGGCAGGTTATACCACCAACGTATTTCAACAACACACGCACTTGCAATTAGAAGCCATACATTTTGAACATTGGTTGCAGCATTTCATCCACACAACCAATCAAATGTTTGAAGGCCCTAACGCCAATACAGCCATAGAAAGAGTTAAATTACTAGCCAGCACATTTATGTATAAATTGCATGGCGAATACAAAGATTTTAGTCAAATACCTTAAGCCCCAAAGCATGAAAAAATATTCCCTAATCCTATTGTTGTTAATCGTTCATGTAATCAGCACAGCAGCACAAGACAAATGGTCGAATCCGAGTCAATTAGCCCTCAAAGACCAAAGTCTTTTGATCAGTGTTAATGGTAAAGTACAAGCCTTGGTTTTGGCAGATTGTTCACTGCAACACTTTGGCTCCGATCAACTCCATATCAACGGACAATACGGCGATATTTACAGCTTAGAAGGCAACATCAATGCCCTACAAACATTGGCTCAAAACCCATGCGTAAAATGGATAGAACTCAGCACAAAATTAAATGCCACTCAAATTAAAAATGACATTGAAAGGGTCTCTACCAGCGTTGATAAAGTTCAAAACGGATTGGCCAACGGCTTGCCAATAAACTACACAGGCAAAGGGGTAGTTGTTGGGATAGTAGACGTCGGATTCCAATGTAATAACCCAAGTTTTTATAGCGCTGATGGCAAAACTTACAGAGTCAGTAAATACTGGCAACAAAGCAATACCAATGGCCCCAAGCCAGCAGGGTTTAGTTACGGCACTGAATTCACAGACTCAGCCAGCATCAGTAAGACCAATGATATGGACGGCTCTCACGCCACCCACGTGGCTGCTATAGCAGCAGGCAGTGGATTAAGCACCCCCAATTTACAATACAGAGGCATGGCCCCTGAAGCTGAACTGGTATTCGTATCAATCAAATATAGCAACGACACTTTAGCCGGCTCTGCATTAGGCGATTACATAGTAGCCAACCCAACCATACTCGATGCCTATAAATACATATTTGATTACGCCCAATCGGTAGGCAAACCAGCCGTTATCAATCTAAGTTGGGGCATGCACACAGGGCCACATGACGGCAACAGTCTCTTCGACAAAGCCACTGAAACCCTTGTAGGACAAGGCAAAGTATTGGTAGGCGCGAATGGCAATGAAGGCGATAATCTCATGCATTGGTCTCATCAATTCAACCAAGATACCGTTAGTACCATTTTAATTGAAAACAACAGACAATGGCAAAGTACAGAAAGTGTTTATGTTGATTTTTGGGGCAACGCCAACAGCAATTTTAGTGTACAATTAAAGCTCATAGACAGCAGTCAACAAACAGTAGCAAGTACACCTTTTGTAAATGCACAACAAGGCAGTCAAGGATTTAAATACACCCTGGCAGATGGCAGTATCTTTAAAGTGAATTTTGCCTGTATAGGCAGTTATCCAAATAACTCAAAACCCAATATCACTGTAATGGCTGACCATCAAAACACCCGAAAATATATTATGGTTGCCAGTATTAGTGCTGATGCCACTACTGTACATGCCTGGAACAGTGGCGCTAGCAAATCATGGACCAGTGGCTCTTTCAGAAACAAAGTTGGCAAATGGAATTACAGCAGTCAATTCATCAGCGGCAACACCGACTATACAGCAGGCGAAAACGGAGGCAGTTCAAAAGCCGTTATATCAGTTGGCGCCATGGCAGCACGTTCTGCTTACCGCAATATTAAAAACATTTGGGTCAATGACAGCGGGTATGTTACACCAGGCAACATCACTAAATTTTCGAGTAAGGGCCCAACAGTTGATGGCCGTGTTAAACCCAATATTACAGCGCCCGGTTATGATGTACCATCAGCTATTAACAACAAACAGTTTGCAGGATGGATGGCAGATAAAACCTTGCTCAAAACTGTCTTTCAAAACGACACGCAATATTGGGTAGCTTTTAACGGCACCTCTATGGCAGCTCCGCACGTAACAGGCATTGTAGCCCTCTTATTACAAGCCAATCCTAAACTCAGCGCTACTCAAGTCAAAGACATTCTTGAAAGCACAGCCACTGTTGATCAAAACACTGGCACTGTACCTAACATGCAATACGGTTATGGCAAAGTGAACGCCTTTGCTGCCGTTCAAAAAGCCTTGCAATACGCTGGTATTAATCAATCCATCAGCAACAGTCATTTAAGTCTTTACCCTAACCCAAGCCAAACATGGATCAACTTTAACAACACAAGTGATTGCCATATTGCCCTCTACAACGCCAATGGTGCACTATGCCTTAGCAGCAATGCCTCGGCTAATGCGCAATTGAACATTGAAGAGTTGGCGCAAGGACTCTATATGGTGCAAGTCACAATAGGTGGAGAAATATTTTTCTTTAAACTTCTTAAAACAGCTGAGTAGTTGTAATCTTGTAGCTTAGAATCATGAGTCACGAAACCCTATTTTTTACCTGTTTTATACTGTTCATTATAGCAGTCTTGGCGCTTGATTTGGGGGTATTATCACGCAAAAGTGCAACAGTCAGTTTTAAGAGCGCCCTCATTTGGACAGGCGTTTGGGTCAGTTTTGCACTCTGCTTTTTTATTTTTCTAAAAAGCAATGGCCATCTGATTCACGGCATCGAAAATGCCCAGGAATTAAAGGCTCAAACACAAGCCTATTTCACCGATCTTACCTTAAGCGACAACTATCAAACCGCTATAACTGAATACAACAACCGTATAGCCATTGACTTCTTAACCGGTTACCTCATTGAGTATTCTCTATCGGTAGACAACCTCTTTGTAATTCTATTGATTTTTACCTCATTTGCCGTGCCTAATGAATACTATAAAAAAGTGTTGCAATGGGGTGTCTTAGGCGCAATCGTTTTAAGGCTGATTTTTATCTTCTCAGGCTCTATTATTGTATCGCAATTCCATTGGGTACTCTATGTGTTTGGCGGATTCTTAATTTACTCAGGCATCAAACTTCTCGTAAATAAAGACGAAGAAGAAAACATGGATGTTGATGCGCATCCTATGGTTAAAATCGCCTCTAAATACTTTAAAGTCTTTCCTGAATATGTTAAAGGACAATTCAGACATAAAGCTGATGGCGTAAGCTATATTACCCCATTGTTTTTGGTGTTATTGGTCGTTGAATTCAGTGACTTAATATTCGCGGTAGACAGTGTCCCTGCAATCTTCTCTGTAACTAAAGATCCATACATCGTATTCTTTTCAAACATATTTGCCATCATGGGGCTCAGAAGTTTATTCTTTTTGATCAGCAATATCATGCACCTATTCTCTTACCTCAAATATGGTTTGGGTGTATTATTGAGTTTTATTGGTTGCAAAATGATATTTGAACATTGGTTCAAAGCTATGGGCGTTAACAATGTGGTGTCATTGATCATCATACTGAGCATACTAGCAGTAAGCATTATATTGAGCATAGCCTTTCCGCCAAAAAAAGTAGATTAGTAGGGCTTTCTGTTCGAATCATCGAAATCACTCAATGGCCAAAGTAAAAACACTTAAACTTGTAATACTTTGAATGCCCATTTGTACTTTAGACTATTAGCCGAAAGCCTTCGCATGGCTATAACAGCGCTTATTAGCAATAAGCTCAGGTCTTTATTGTCTGTATTGGGCATCACCATCGGTATATTTTCTATTGTATTGGTTTTTACCTTGGTTGATTCGCTTGAAATGAATATCCGCAACAGCATTCAATCCTTAGGAAAAAACGTAATCTATATTGATAAATGGCAATGGGCGGGTGGTAGCAAAGACTATCCCTGGTGGAAATACCTCAGTCGTCCTGATGCCAAATTCAGTGAAGTAAAAGCGCTTAAATCACAACCGATTTACCAATTGGTTGATGCCATTTCGTTTACTAGCCAAGACAACACAACCATTAAATCTGGCGATGTTTCAGTTGACAACATCAATGTTACAGGCCATACTTACGAATTCACCAAAATAGAAACCATAGAGTTAACCGAAGGTCGATTTTTCAATGAGTTTGAAGACATTAATGGCAAAGCAGTTTGTTTGATTGGCTACAATGTTGCCATGGGTTTATTCAACCAAAACCAACACCTTGTTGGCAAAACCATTACCATGTATGGCAAGCAAGTTGAAATCATTGGAGTGTTTAAAAACCAAGGCGACAACCTCATCAATTTTGACTTTGATGATAAAGTCATAGTACCCATTAAATTTCTATTCTACGCCAATAACAAAATCGACGGCGCCAATATTATCGTTAAAGCTAAAGACAATGTTGGAGTAGATGCCATATACGAAGAACTCAGAGGCAGTATGCGCAGTATCAGAAGGCTTAAACCCTTGGAGGAAGACAATTTTAGCTTGAATAAAATCGCTTACTTAAGCGAAACCATTGGTGATTTTTTCAAAATTGTAAACGTGTTTGGACTCATCATTGGTTTGTTTTCACTCTTAGTGGGAGGCTTTGGTGTAGCCAATATCATGTTCGTTTCAGTTAAAGAACGCACCAACATCATTGGCATTCAAAAAGCACTGGGAGCCCGCAATGGCTTTATATTGATCAACTTCTTAACTGAGGCGGTGGTATTGAGTTTATTAGGTGGTATTATAGGCATTACCTTAACCTGGGGCATAGCAGAATTGGTCAATCTCATGTTGTCGCATTCAGACTCTGCTTTCCGATTGGTAATGACTTGGGGCAATGTGTTTAACGGTCTCTTGTTTTCAGCTACCATAGGCATTATTGCAGGGATGATTCCTGCCTACAAGGCCAGCAGATTGGTGCCTGTAGAAGCCATCAGAAGTTAATCAAAATTTTTTGCCACAATGCGGGCAAGTTTTTCTTTCCTCTGGATTGCTAATTTTTAAAAAGCCTGAAGTCAAAATAGACATTGGAATGGCAAACAAAATCAAACCTGAAATGGATATAATGCCAGCCACTATCTTACCAAAAGTTGTAATGGGATAAACATCACCAAAACCCACAGAAGTAATGGTTGAAATGGTGAACCACATGGATGAAGGGATATCTGGGAATTTTATTGGTTGAGCATCCTTCTCAGCAATGTATATCATGCTAGATAAAAACACAAAAGCAAAGCTGATAAAAACAAGGCTCACCAATAATTGGTCTTTTTTATGATAAAAAACAGCACCAACCATCTTAAAAGCATTTATGTATCTGATGGCCTTGAATAGTCTGATTATTCTAAATATATTAAACAGATAAAAACCAGAATAATCCGATTTAAACAACAATAAATACAAGGGTATAATAGACAATAAATCGATTAACATAAAGGGGGTTAATACAAATTTTAAACGACCTAATACGCCATGTTGATAGGCGTGCAATTCTGTACAAGTATAAACCCTTAAAACATATTCTAAAGTAAAGAATACAACAGTAATCCATTCAAAGACTAAGAACAGAATGCTAAAACGACTAGCAATAGGCTTTACTGTCTCAAAAATTAAAAAGAGTGAACTTAAAATGATAAGCGAAAACAACAATCCATGAAACAGTATGTTTAAGGGCTGTTTATTAGAATGATCATCAATGACTTTAAAAATACGGTGCTTTAAAGATTGATGATGAGTCATACTTTAACCGTTGGCTTTTTTATGGTCAGCTAAGAACTTGGCTAAACCAATGTCAGTCAATGGATGGTTCAATAAGCCTAAAATCGCATCGAGTGGGCAAGTCACCACATTGGCGCCACATTCTGCAGCTTTAACAATGTGTAAAGGATTTCTCACTGAAGCCGCTAAGATTTCAGTTTTGTAATCTTGTACTGCATAGATTTCAGCAATTTGATTGATCAAATCCATGCCATCCCAACTGATGTCATCTATTCTACCAATAAACGGCGACAAATATGTAGCACCTGCTTTAGCCGCTAAAATGGCTTGACCAGCTGAGAACACTAATGTACAGTTGGTTCTGATACCATTGGCAGTGAACCAACTAATGGCTTTAATACCATCTTTAATCATTGGCACTTTAACCACAATATTAGGATCAATGGCTGCTAATTTTTTGCCTTCTTCAATCATACCTTCAAAGTCAGTTGAGATCACTTCTGCACTCACATCGCCTTTGCCTACAATTTCGCAAATGGCTTTGTAATGTTTCATTACATTCTCGTGACCTACTATACCTTCTTTGGCCATCAAAGATGGATTGGTGGTAACACCGTCTAAAATACCCAAATCTTTTGCTTCTTTGATTTGATTAAGGTTGGCTGTATCGATGAAGAATTTCATACTACAAAAGTATTCAATAGCGCAGGTTTCAAAGGCACAAGTTTTACACAAAATTGAGTGAAGTCAAACAAATATTGCATTTATTTGCAGCATGAATCACCTCAATTGTTTTGTTCTTGAAGCCTTTGCTAAAGCGCTGAACAAGGCCATTGCAGGTCAAACACTTTCGGATTGTTTTAGCAACCACAGTGCTTCTTGTGTGTTTGTCTTCAACAAGTCTGCACTCGAAGTAGTGTTTCAAAACCAAGTGCCCTATTTCGTTTATGCAGATGAAACCCCCTCTAAAAGCCGCTTGTTTAAACCGCAATTCAAAGCCCTGGTGGGCGAAACCATTTTAGCGGTTAAACCCCATGCATTTGAACGTCGATTTGAAATACAATTCAGCAATGATTATGTGTTATTGGTGAAGGCTTATGGCAAACAATCCAATTTGATTTTGTATCAACACCATGCGCCCATTCAATCGTATAAACTGAGCGCCAAACAAGATTTACAACTAGCACTCACACAGTATCCGGCTGATCAAACCATTGAATGGCCAACTACAACTGATGCCTTCAAAAGTAAAGCTTGGTCCTTTTTACCTGAGCAATTGCGAGAAGCCTTATCAAATACAACTGATAAAGCTAGCCTGATTGCACAATGGCAAAATCTAAAAGGATTGGATGCCAACCATGACTTACAAGTGCGATTGGAAGGACCTAACACCGTGCTGGCTGATATCAACGCCTATAGCAGACAACAATTATCAAGCTTAGGATTTGATCAATTGAAAACCAATTTGCTACATGGTGCTCAAAAACAACTGAGCGAAAAACGAAATTATTTAGCCCAACATGAGGCGGCTTTTTTACAGTTATCGCAACAAAGAAATGACGAAGAAATTGGGCACATCATTTTGGCCAATATGAGCCAATTGCCTGAGCCTAATAAACGGATTAGCTTGTTTGATATTTATCTGAATCAACCTATAGACATTGAGTGGCAGCCTGATTTATCTGCTGTAGACAATGCGGATTGGTATTTTCAAAAAGCCAAAGCAAAACCGCATAAAATGGCGCTCTTAAACAAGAAAATTGCAGACTGCAAAGCCCAAATTGCAGACATACAATTGCGCTTAACTGCCATAGAAAATGCCCAAAACAGCAAAGCACTAAAACGCCTTGAAAAACCAGTAGTCTCTTCACAAACACAAGTAGAAAAACCCTACAGACAATTTGAATTTGAAGGCTACACCATATTAGTAGGCAAACACGCTGAAAGCAATGATCAATTGTTAAATCAATTCAGTGACAAAGATGACCTATGGTTACACGCAAAAGATGTGAGTGGAAGTCATGTGATCATTAAAACCAAACATCAAGCCACCCCTAAACCAGTCATTGAAACCGCAGCTAGTTTAGCCGCTTATTTTTCTAAAAACAGACAACAACAGATGGTAACTGTTATGTGTACGCCGCGCAAATATGTGCGTAAACTAAAGGGCAGCAAAGGCTTGGTGCATGTGAGTCAAGAGCAAACCTTGTTGGTAAATCCTAAAATGCCTTAAGGCTTATTTGCCTTTTAAAGTACCCTTAAGACCATCTAAGGCTTTGCCTTTTTGAATTTTCAATTGGTCTTTAGCTTCTTGCTTTAAGCGATCTGCTTCTTGCTTAGCAGCAGCCTCTGCCTTTTGTTTTTCTTCAAGGGCTTTAGCTTCAAGCGCCGCTTTATCTTTAGCCAACTGATCCAATTGTTTTTGCTTGATTTGATTCAAAGAATCTGTTGCGCGTTTTTTGGCTGCTTCTAATTGTTTTTGAGCCATTTGTTGAGCCTCGGCTAAAGCCTTGTCAGCCTCTGCTTTAAGTTGGTTTTTCATGGCATCAACAATATTCTTTTTAGCATCGTGTAAACTCACTTTAACTATCGGTTGATTGAACTTACCAGACAACAACACATCTACATCCACCATATCACTCAATTGAAGATTCAAACCCTTTTGTTTGGCTTCTAAAGTCAATTGGTCTAATTGGGTATTAACGGTGCCGAAATCCTTGCGCGGAATACTCAATTTGGCAACATATTGAATGCTTTGATCAAGGGCTGTGTAACCTGAGATTTTAGCTTTAGCGCCTTCCCATAATTGCACATGCATTGAATCCAAAACCATTTTACCATCGCTTATGGCCATGGTAAAAACTTGCTTACTTAAATTCAACTGATTCAAACGCGGTAAATTCAAAGCTGTAGCAATGGCTTTTAATGCAGGTAATTGTTTGATGGCAGCATTGTTTAAAGCCACTTGAAGTTTGGCATTAACACTCGGATAATCTGGGGTAAAATCAGATTGGTAATGATTGCTCATTTGAATGTTAGCATCTAACAAGCCTTGGGTATATTTGGCTATCGGTACAAATTGTTGTACCATACCTACCGTCTGATAGGTTTGAATAATGTCTAAGCCAGTTAATTTAAAATCCAATTGACTGAAAGGGTACTTTGGCATTTTGCTATCATACACCCCATTCAATGCCATTTGCCCACCCAATGTTTGCAATTGAAGGTCTTTCAAATACAACTGTTGATTGCGCGCTATGATGTGCCCCTGCATTTGTTTGAGGGTGTAATGATCGTAAACCATTTCATTTATATTGGCTGAAAAATCGAAGTCGATATTGGCAGGCACTTCAAATGCTTGCAAGGCAATACTATCTGCTGCGGTTGGTGCAGTTTTAGTCGTAGGCTCATCGCTCAAAAACTCATTCACATTCATGTAATTGGATCGCAAATTGAACTGTCCGCTCAAGCCTTCATCATTAAAAGCATACGCAAACACATTGTCTAAATAGCCTGTGCAATTAAGATCTGTGAGACCAATATGTCCTACCATTTGCTGCAAGTCAAATTTCTGAGGGCTCACTTGCATTTGAATGTCCATGGCCAATCCTTGTTTGAAATCATTTGAAGCATAATTCAAGCCTTGAATGGCTATGTTACCTGCGGCTTTAAACTGATCGTATTGCCCAGATTGCAAGGGCAACACTCTGCCATCAAAACTGACATCAGCCAACAATTTACCGCTCAATTTTGTGCCTGCTTCTAATGGCACAAACGTTTGGATACTGCCTAAATCTATTTGGCCTTTTAAATGCCCTTTCACCAATGGATTGCTGATGGGTTGTCTGACCATTAACTGAGCAGAAATAGGTTGATTAGCAATCACAGCAAAGAAACGATTCAAATCTATTTTGGTTAAATCTGGTTGCATGCCCTTGCTCTCAACCGACAAGTCTATGCCAACTTGATCAACAGACATGGGCATATTAGCGTATTTAAAATAGCCGTTCTGAACGGATAATTTCAAACCGAAATCTGGCATAGCAAGCTCAGTCATTTTACCTTTCATGTAGCCGTTTAAAGCGAATTGTCCTTTGGCTGTAGCGTCTTTAAAACCTGCTTGGTACATGCCAGGAATGACAGACATCAAAGACTTGAAACCTGTTTGTTTGGTGTTAAAGACAAGGTCCATATCTATGTCATTGTCATTGAGGTCAACAAAGCCTTCGCTACCAATTTGTAAATCATTTAATAGAATAGTATTGTCTTTAAAACTGAATTTAAAGGCCTTCATATCCATGCCTAAATTGGCATCAATACTGGTTTTGATTTTATACAAAATGGGCATGCCAGCGTAAGACATCGTTAGCGCCTCAGCATCCGTATGGGTTAGCAAGTCAAAATTATCTTGGGTAAAGTCGCCACTTAAATTGTGGTTGAAATTGGATAGCTCGGTATAAAAACCAAGTTGTTTGTCGTCGTATACCAAATGAGCAGATTCAATCGTCAACTTTTTTAAGCTCAGTTTAAATTGGCTTTCACTTTTGGTGGCACTGGTATCAGGCAAAGCAATGTCCCAATTGGCTTTACCACTTGGCAATACCAATAAATGCACGCTTGGTTGTTCCAAATAAATTTTTCTGATTTCATAGGTTGCACCCTTAATCACAGACATAATATCAATCACTACTTCACAGCTGCGCATTTGAATCAAGGTATCTGAACTGAATGAATCTTTTCCAATAACACTTAAATCATGTATGCCTAATTTCAAATTGGGAAAACTGCTGATCAAACTCAAATCAATCTGATCTGAAAAATCAACTTTGGCATTGACTGAAGCATTGATTGAAGTCTTTAGTGATTGAATGATTTTGCCCTTGAATAGAAATGGCAAAGCCAACAAAATCAAAAACAAAACCGCAAAGCTAATGCTCAGAATTTTAATCCATTTTTTCATAGTATATTATCGTGAATAGGAACAAAAATATTGCCAAACCTTAAGCATTATGGCTTAAAAAATCAGCGTAAGCCAATTGTATACCGGCTGCTAATTCAGTGCTGTGCTGCCAACCTAATTGATTCAAGAAGCTGGAGTCCATTAATTTTTTCGGGGTGCCATCGGGCTTGCTGGTATCAAAGTCTAAACTGCCTTCAAAGCCAACCACTTTTTGTATCAACAAGGCCAAATCTTTGATGCTTAAATCAGAGTTACTGCCAATATTGACAAACTGCTTGCCATCATAATTTTGCATGAGGTACAAGGCGGCTGATGCTAAATCATCGGCAAATAAAAACTCACGCATAGGTGTGCCAC
>JBIPPH010000075.1:0-4175 GCA_044368575.1 Bacteroidia bacterium | reverse complement strand
AAAAGAAAACCAATGAATTCAATGCTATACTAAGCAAATATAACATTCCTTTGATATCTTTTAGTGCTTCAACAGCATCAACAACAAATGATAAAGTTAAGCAAGACAAAATGAAAAAGGATGTTATAGATGCATTTGATAAAAGGATTCAGGAATTCATGGAAAAAGGTGTAATAAAAATTGGTAACCCTATATTATTTAATGAAGGCTTGACAGAACTTAAACAACTTAATCAGAAGTACACCAAAAAGTTAGAAAAAATTAGTGCAGACAATAAAGCAGAATATCCTCTTGAAACTATTCGTTTCAACAAGAATGTTCAAACCATTGTCTCTTTTGTTCAAGAACTAAATACCATTGTTGATAAAGTCAATAACGGCTTTGAGAAAGATAAGCCTATTCTAAAACGTTTGGACGAAGAAGTGCATCCTAGAGCTGACAAACTAGGCACAATAAAGCATACCATAACCTCTATTTTTGAGCGCATCAAAGAGATCGATACTTGGTCTATCATATTGGTTTGTTTATTCATCGACTTACTAGTGCCATTGGCCATTTATTTACTATTAAGAAAAAGTGAATCGGATTCCGATACTCCTGATCAAACCTTTAATCGCCCTTCAAACTTTAACAGAACTTATTAAACCATGAACAATATCAATCTCAATATTGACGATGATCAAGAGGCCCCATTACAAGCTGGCCAAAAACCTGAAGCTCAAACTCAGAACAACAGAGCTTTTTTACAAGACTTGAATCTTCACGATGTTTCAAGAGTCTTTGCAAGATTTGGATCAGAAAATCGCCACTTAATTGTGCCTATTGGGTTTCCTCAAGCCGGGAAATCTCTATTGCTTTCTTCTTTGATGTATTATGCCAGAAAAGGCAACGATACTCTTTTCAGAACCAATATTGAAAATGATTTCCCTTTTGACAAAGGCAGAATTGCAACAGATCAAATGGTTGAACATTTTGATAAAGGCAAAATTTATGAAGCGACTCAAAAAGGTTCATTGGATTTAATTGGCATAAATGTTCATCCAAGTAAAACCAAATTACCGAGTCTTAAATTAGCTTTTTTAGATTTAGCAGGTGAAGATATTAAGAGCATCAAAACCAGTGAAGCAGCTGAATTTACAGATAAAATCAATGCTGTATTCAATGGTGTTAAACTAGATAATTCACCGATTATTTTTGTATTGATAACCCCATTTGATCCGCCTAAAAAAGATTTTGAAAGTTCATCAGATGCCCATGCTAGGGAGGATGCCTTACATTACGACTTTTTAAATTATTTGAATCAAAATCAACCTGAATTGTTGAAGAGTTCTAAATTCTTCGTAGTGGTTTCCCAATGGGATAAAAACACTGATAAATCTCTAACTGTTGAGGCATTTATCAAAAATTATAGAGAGTCTATTTTTAATTATGTTAAAAATTCAAATGTGGTTTGGGGCGAATTCTCAGTAGGTAAATTATTGGTTAGCAATGTAAATGGCATCAATAAGCAATCTATTGAAAAAATCAATTTTAATTACCCTTCTCGTTTTTGGAAAAAGCTATACAACATCTGTACATATAAAGATTTAGACCACAAAACTTGGTTTGAAAAACTCTTCGGATAATTATGGCTAATTATTTATTTTTCTTTGGTAAATCACAAGATTTTACGGCCTATGCCTTCGATCAAAATGATTATATTGCTGATTTCAATTCAGTCATTAAGAATTTTGATTTATTAGAATCTCAGTATTTTAACATTGATGAGATTAATAATGGCGAAATTATAGCTAAATATATTTTCAACGATGCCAATGGAAAGCGCTACAGTTTAATTAAACTTTACGAATTTGCTCAGGCCCTAGATGGCAATAGAATAGCAGGAAGCTCTTTTGGTGTAGCCCTACTCTCAGATGTGAATCTTGTAATTGGACCCGAAAACTATAATATCCTCAGAGCAGCAAAAGACAATTTCAGTAAATTGTGTATTCAAAACAGCAAATTCACAAAAAGTGATTTTTTAGCAGATGTACATAAAATATGGAAAGCCTTAGCTAATAATGAACAGGGAAATTTAATCAGTGCGTATAAGACTACGCCATTCAAAAGTCAACAATCAGAAAACAGCGCTTTGGGTGTATTAATCAATGACCCCAAACAGATTTTAAACCATGCAGAAGTGAATGCGCTTGATTATGGAAAAATCTATTATACTACTGATTTAGAACACTTAAAGAGAGCGTATAACAAATGGGGCAATTTGTTTAAAATCTATGCATTTGAGCAAAATAAGATCGTACCCTACAAAGAGCCCAAACCTATAATTGAAAGTAGTTCTAATTCTACAACTGTATCTTCTCAACCCAATAATGGGCCTAAATCAATTGACCATTTAAAAATAGTTGATCTTGAATCAGAAATTGCATACCTAAAAAAGACTTTAAAAACAAATGAGCAAACGGTTAAAAAATATAAGTTAATGTTTGTCTCAGCCTTGGTATTGTGTTTGATTTTAATGCTTTCATTTTTATTAAGATCACCGGCTAAAAAGTCTGCTGATATTCCACCATCAGCACCAGTACAAAAAATAGAATATATTGATTACAACATCACATCTTTATTAACCAATTCAGATAGTTTGCAAAAATTGAACGCGTTGGTTGATAATATCATACTGCTTGAAAAGTCAAAAAAACAAAACTTGAACCAAGAAAACAACTTCAAATTACAAAAAACTATCACTGAACAAGGTCAAGAATTGAAAATCGATGTGAGCTTCACAAAAGCTTATTTACCGACTATTGACGATAGAGAATAACATGAAAAGGCCAATACAATCTGTTATACTGATTGCTTTCGTTGGATCAATCATTTGGTTGTCTTGTAAAAAAGAACCCAAGTGGAATTTAGATAGAACAGTTCCTTTTGTAAAAACAGGTCAAGTTACTGAGATAAAGGGTCATAGTGCATTTGCATCTGGTGAAGTGGTGCACAATGCTGGTTTAGATGTATTAAAACTTGGTTTTTGTTTAGCAAAACATCAAGACAGTTTGAATATAGATAAAGCCACTGTGATTGAAATGAATTCAAGTGTTCAAAAATCAAGAAAACCTGGTTCAATTCGTTCTACCTACTCTGTTGATGTTGAGGATTTTATTGGTCATTATAAAGGGGCTATTTTAAACTTAAAAGAAAACACTACTTATTATCTTAGAGCTTTTGCTAGTAATGAAGTGGGTACTGGGTATGGCGATATTATTACTTTTACAACGCCTAGATTAGCACAACTTACTACAGACACAGCCATTGCAATTGGTACTGCTAGTGCTACTTGTTCTGGTAACATACTAAAAGATTGGGGGTATCCGGTTACAGAAAGAGGTATTTGCTATGGCATTGATTCTTTACCTAACATCGAAAAGCATTCTAAAATGCCATCTGGTAATGGTTTGGGTCCATTTAGTTGTCAATTAACACTATTGCCTTCCCAAACAAAATTCTATTATAGAGCCTATGCTATTAATGAAAGTGGTATAGCTTATGGCAAATGTAAATCATTCACAACACTCAATATTGGTACGCCTAAGATCATTACCAACTCGCCATACAATATTGCTACATATAGCGCCTCTTGTGGTGGAACCATTTCAGATGATGGTGGTTCTTTTGTAACGGCTAGAGGTATTTGTTACAGCACCACGCTGAATCCTACCACCTCTAATTCCATCATTAGTTCTGGAACAGGTACAGGCACATTCAACACCAATATGAACGGCTTATTAGCCGGTAAAACTTATTATGTTAGAGCCTATGCCATAAATGCTTATGGCACTGCTTATGGCAATGAAGTATCTTTTGCAACAACCGCCACTATTCCAACTATCACTACTAGCGCTATTACCAACTTAGCAGATGTAAGCTGTACTTCTGGTGGTACTATCATTCAAGATGGTGGTTATGCCATATCTCAAAAAGGGGTGTGTTGGTCAACTACTATTAACCCAACTATTAGTAACTCTAAAACAAATGATGGCTCGGGAACAAGTTCTTTTGTTAGCAATGTATCTGGCTTAAATGCTGCTACTACTTATTACTTAAGAGCTTATGCTACCAATAGTTTAGGTACTGGCTATGGTAGTCAAATATCGTTTACCACTGCGGTTACTCAATCCATT
>JBIPPH010000015.1:0-42485 GCA_044368575.1 Bacteroidia bacterium | reverse complement strand
TAACACCAACAACCAAATAATTAAATAGACCTTTACAATATGAAAAAACTAGCATTATTTAGCTTAGCAGCGCTCTTAGTATTGAGCATGGAAGCTTTTCAAGGAGACCAAACAGCTAAAAAACCAAAGAAAGCCGTAAAAGCAACAAAAGTAGAAGCCCCAAAAGTAGTCTTATCAGACAAAGCCTACGATGTTAAATTTGACAAAACCTTTCACGATTTTGGCAAAGCAACTGAAGGCGATCAAGTAGAAACCATTTTTGTTATCACTAATGTAGGCAAAGAGCCTGTAATCATTATGAGCCACGAAGTGCAATGCGGTTGTACCACGCCTACTTATTCTAAAGAACCTATCATGCCAGGACAAAGCTCTAACATTAAAGTTGGTTTTAACACCAACGGCAAAATGGGCGTGAACGATAAAACCGTTAAAATCACAACCAATGGTGGCGTTCATGAATTCAAATTCAAATGTGAAGTGGTGGCCAAAACAGCTGTTGATCCAGTTGCTCCAAATGGCAACACCATTAAATTAAAAGCCAAATAGTTTCATCATTTTTTATGTATACAGCGTTGCAGCCTGCTGCAGCGCTTTTTTTATGATTATAGCGCGTTGTTTTATACCTATCATCCTAAGCTTGAATATGGTCAATATTCAATGGTCCACACAATCTATTGATATTGGCACGATAGCCTATGACAGTACCGTTAATACTCAAATTTATGCGGTAAACAAAAGTGGAGAGCCGTGGCAGATAGAGAACATACAAAGTGCATGTGGATGCCTTAGCACTATTGAATCAGGCAAGCATATTGGGGATGGCGATACCTTTAAATTAAAGCTGCGCTTCAAACCTCAGAAAAAAGGCATACAGCAAAAATCCATTGTCATCTATAGTAATTTAGGGCTTTTTGAAATTTGGCTGAAGGCAAATGTTAAAAATTAATTTTCGGCATAATATTTGTAACTATTCCATCGAGTTAACCTGCTTATGACAACAATTTTTACCTTTTTATTGAGTTTCATCGCTCTTGGCTTTCAATCTTTTTCAAACCCATCTTTGACGGATGAGCCTAAAGAAATTGAATGGAAGAAAACCACGCATGACTTTGGAGAAATCGTTCAAGGTACTAAGGCAAAATACACCTTTACCTTTACCAACAAAGGCACTACGCCTATCGTTATTTCTAATGCAACGGCTTCTTGCGGTTGCACTGTTCCAAACTTCAGCAAAGAGCCTGTTGCTCCAGGTGCTCAAGGTTCTGTTACTGCTATTTTTGACTCTTCTGGCAAAAATGGCAACTTTGCTAAAAACATTACAGTGGCGACCAATGTTGGTCAATCTATTCTGTACATCAAAGGCAATATTGTAACAGAGCAATCTAAACCTAAATCTCCTGTGCAGATTGGCGATTAATTAATAATTTTTCTCTCTCTTAAAACCTTACACTAGCTGTAAGGTTTTTTTTTGCATCTTTGTAAGCAGTGTCAGAGCAATCGTTTAAGGATATTGAATTAGTTGGCCATACTTTACTTAATGCAAGAACAAAAGTATTCTTATTTGAATTTGATTGCCCTGTAATGGTAGTTCCTGGTCAATTCATAATCATTGAATTCAAGACAGCCCATGATAGTTTTCAAAGAAGTTATTCAGTGGCCAGACAAATTAACCCTAGAACAGTTGAACTATGTGTGTCTTTTAAAGACAATGGCAAGGCCAGTCCAATTTTGTTTTCAGCTCAGGTTGGAGATGTCTTTAAAGCCAGTATACCTCAAGGCAGATTTACTTTACCGGAATCACCAGACCCCAATTGCCACTTAGTAATGGTCGCTACAGGCACTGGCGTTGTGCCATTTGTGGCAATGATAGAACACCTTTTAAATAGTCAAAAACACAAAGGCCCTATATCACTTTACTTTGGCTGTAGAACAGAAGCTGAATTACTCTATTCGGACGCTTTCAATGCATTGGCTAAAACCCATAATAACTTCAATTATATTGCTACATTGAGCCAATCAGATTGGTCTGGGCCAAAGGGTTATGTTCACGCACATTACCTATCAGATTTCGCCAATAGACCTAAAGCCTTATTCTATCTATGTGGTTGGCAAAACATGGTTAAGGAAGCGCGCGAAAACATCAAATCTTTAGGCTATTCAAGACTTGATATTAAAGCAGAACAATACGATTGATGGTATGAGGACTGCTTTTATTCATAGTTCAAGGTTGATTTGGAAAGCCATTCAACACAAAAGATTAAGCAATTATCTCTTGTTATTGGCGAGTTATTATTGGTCAAAATGGACAGGGAAACCGCATGTTTGGGCTTGGCCTATGGCAATCTCTATTGAACCGACTACGTCTTGCAACTTAAGATGCCCTCAATGCCCGAGCGGATTGCGCAGCTTTAATCGGCCTACAGGCATGCTTCAAACTGAAACCTTTGAACGCATCATTCAAACCCTTCACCAAAAAAGCATCTACTTAACTTTTTATTTCCAAGGGGAGCCCTATTTAAATCCTCAGTTTTTACCCATGGTTAAAACGGCAACTGATTTGAAAATGTATGTTTCAACCAGTACCAATGCTCACCATATTGATGAGGCTAAAGCCAAAGCAACTGTATTAAGTGGACTTGATAAATTGATCATCTCCATTGACGGCGTCGATCAAAACACATACAGCCAATACCGTGTGGGCGGACAATTGCAAAAAGTACTTGATGCTACAAAGGCATTGGTAAAAGCTAAAAAAGACTTAAAACGCAATACACCAGAATTGGTATGGCAGTTTATCGTATTCTCCCACAACGAAGATCAATTACCCGAAATCAAACATTTGGCTAAGACCTATCAAGTAGATCGCTTATCCATCAAAACAGCTCAAATATACGATTTCGAACAAGGCAATGACTTAATGCCAAGTAATCCTGAATACGCTCGCTACAAGGCCACTGAGACCGGCTACCAATTGAACACCAAACAACTCAAGCACTGTTGGCGTTTATGGCATTCTACAGTGTTTACTTGGGATGGGAACATTGTACCCTGTTGTTTTGATAAAGATGCTTTGTACAGTATGGGCAATGTGCAGACCACTGCATTTGAAACCATTTTTAAAAATCAAGCTTATCAAAATTTTAGGCAAACTGTTTTAAAGGGCCGTCAACACATTGACATTTGCCAAAACTGCAGTGAAGGCTGTAAGGTTTGGAAACACTAACGCACAACGAAGAAAGTGCCCCTGTGTTCATACCATCGTTTGTCAGAATCAAAATAGGTGATTTTATAAACGTAAATATCTTGTTCCACTAATGCCCCTTTGTAAGTACAATCCCATGTAGCATTTACATCTTCTGTCGTAAACAGTTTCTCTCCCCAACGGTTATAAATGGCAAAAGTGTATTGAGTAGGCGTGAAATTCCACACCTTAGTAAAGGCATCGTTCAAACGGTCAGCATTGGGGCTTACAGCGTTAGGGATAAATATAAAGTGAGGGCAAGAATCTTTGAATTCAATAGCATCGATTGCAGTGCAACCTTTATCTGTTCTCACAACTACAGAATATACTCCTGGCAGATTAACTTGAATTGTCCTAGAGGTTTGGTTATTGGGTTTCCATAAATAGGTATAGCCTGCACCAGCCCCAGCATCAAGTGTCATTACTTGGTTTTGACACATGAATTTATCTTGTCCTAGGTTGACTTGAGGATTAGGATATTGCGTGATATTAACTTCTTTGTAAACGCTATCGCAGGTGGTATTCCCGGCCTTAAGTACCAGATTAACCCAGTATTTACCTGGCGCATTGGCGATAATTGATTTGGATTTAGAGCCAGTATTCCATTGATAGGTTAAACCAGGATAAGAGACTGTATTTAACACCAAAGGAAAACTAGAGCCTTGACAATACCCCGTATCTTTTGGAAAATTGAAAGCCGGCATTGGCCAATCATACACCACAACCCATACTTTGTCTGTGGTATCTTTATTTGTATCAAAAGTGGTTTTTACAGTGGTTAAAAAAACACCAGCCACAGGATAACAAATGGCTGCAGGATTTTGAACATTACTACTACCAGGATTACCTCCCTGAAAGGTCCATTGCCAGGCCACTGCATTGCCTTGAGTGGTCACATTGGTGTAGATGATGCATGAATTCTTACAAATGTATAAGGTATCAACGTTAAAGGCGCTTAATTGATGTCCAAGCGCAAAACTTAATACAATGTATAAGTGTCTTAAATTCATTGAGCAATTTGCTTCAAATAAGCTGTTTTAAGCTGGCTACAAATTTTATAGCGTTCGTCGTGGGTATCATTGTAGAGGGCTGATAAAGTGCGGTAAACATTAACAATCCCTATTTTTTGAGCCCATTCAAAAGGGCCTAAAGGATAAGCGGTTCCGAGTTTCATGCCCAGGTCAATATCTTGAGCGTTAGCGGTTCCCTCCTGTTGGGTATAAAAGGCTTCATTGATGATCATGCAAACCACTCTTGGGCTTACCAATCCTACTCTTGAAGCAACTTGATTAATATGATTCCAACCCAATTGCTTAAGATAAGAAGCATCGTTTTCCCCAAGCGCACAACATTCTATTTCATTGCGATTAATGAAGGTAGGCAAAGCATTCATACCAAGCGTCTGAGACCATAAAGATTTTGGTATTACAGCTTCCAACTGGCATTCAACAGCACTTAAGACCAAATACACATTAGCGGGCAAGGTTTTATAATCAGGTAATGAAGCATTATCTGCATCAAAGTTTAAATCGAAAATGAGGTCAAAGTCAGCAAGTTGAATATTTTTTGTACTTTCGAGCTTTGTAAAACTCATACCAACTGATGACAACCTTTCGGCTAATTCTTGTGTGCGGTCTACTGAGCCTTTTACAGCAATGTTCATTTGAACACAAAAATACCACAAATACTCAAATGGAAAAAAAAATCATATTCACTGAACAGGTACCTGCTCCAATAGGGCCTTATTCTCAAGCAGTTAAAATCGGTAACACTTTATATTGCAGTGGGCAAATTGCCTTAGACACAGCTGGCAACATGCACAATGACAGCATTGAGGCAGAGACTAAACAAGTCATGCACAACATTAAAGCGCTATTAAACGCCGCTGGAATGGACTTTAGCAATATTGTAAAAACCACTATTTTCATTACAGACATGGCTGATTTTGCAAAAATCAATGGTGTTTATGCCGCCTCTTTTGAAGCAGATTTCCCTGCACGTGAAACTGTTCAAGTCAGCGCCCTTCCTAAAGGCGCTAACGTTGAAATCAGTGTGACAGCAGTAGAGCACTAAGCTTTGTCTTTAGGACAAGTATTGAGTCCAAGTAAAGTGTAAATAGGACAAAATGCAATTAGACTTGTCAGGAGCAATACTGATGAAAGTATCCAAATTAGTATTGATAATCCAGCACCAATACTGCCCGTAAGATTTAAATACATCAATACCAGAGCAATTGCTGCTCTCATTGATCTGTCAAGGGTTCCCATGTTTTTTTTCATAAGCTTATCATTGTTTATTATCAAAATTAAGCTGAGTCTGATTGGCATTTAGTAACTTAAATCACTCAACACTAAAGCCGCTAAAGGTGTTTAACTATCAAAGGCTTGGCTATGGTTTCAAAGCCATTGCTAATGCTAATAAAATACATACCATCTGCAACATCTTCTAAAGACCAAGATAACTGGCCCTGTCTGAGCATTTGTTCTTTAATGATTTGACCTTGCATACCAATCAACTTAATCATGTGCCAATCTGCAATTGATTGCGTAATTTGGACCGTCACCTCTTTTGCAGCTGGCTGAGGCATCAACACACTTTGCAAAGGTTTAATATCTCGAGTGCGCTCCAATGAATCCATTTGCTGCATAACTTTTTCACAAAGTCCTCCATTGTTTTGAACGTTCAAACAAGTTGTGTTCAAAGCCCCCAAAACAGCCCCATTTAATTCATTTAAAGTTAATGCACCAGCCAAGGGATGAGGGAATTTGATCAAATACCACTGATACACCCCATTAGCAATATTACTTGAGGAATAGTTTTGCCAGAAGTTGTCTGCAGCCTTAAGGGCATAAGGTGAAGAGGTGTTGTGGGTTTCAGCACTATAGGCTACATCACCTACTATAAAATTATAAGGTGCCTGCGCTGTAGCCGTGGCCATAAAATTGTTTTTACCTTGGTTGAGATAAAACCAAGTAGCTTGTAATTGAATGGCGTATTGTTGTTGATACGCAAAGGTGTTATTGCCACCATAATACAGGCCCTTCAAGCCCTGTAAGCCATAAGACTCACTCAAAGTCATAGTACCGAAGGCATCTTCAACCCCTACTCCATTTGCAACAAATCGACTGCATGCAATTGCGGTATGACATTGATTTAAAGCCAAACCTAACTGGTTCTTAACAAAATCACACGTTTGCACCTGTAATACTATCCCGGATTGTTCTCGCTCACTCACTACAACGCCTGTTTTACAATTCGAAATTTGGCAATTTTGCAGCTGTGCATCAGATTCTAATTGATTAAGTCTTAAACCAGTTTCACATTGAGACAGAACCATAGATTGGGCCATACAAGTTACACTCTGAGCCTCAACAGCAGTAGAACAATTTTTAAATTGACTGCGCAAAATGTTGAGCCTATTTTTTTCTTTTAATGTCCCAAAATAATTGACCGCCTTTTCAAAACCAGTGAACCGAGTGTCCTTTAAAATTACGCTGTCTGCCATTTGAACCACAATTGCATTTGACTGTTCAAACAATCCATTCGACAGCATTTCAAACTGGGTATTTTGAAGTGCTACATTACCAAAAACTGTTAGCTGTGTTTTCGAATTATAAACCACTTTAGCTGTGTTGATCTCTACATTGGCCAAAGGGAATTGAGCTGAACCAAATTGCACCAAACCATCCATTTCCATGAGCACATCAGAGGAGGCATCTTGCCCTGTTAAGTGTATTTCCGCATTTTTACCTGCTGCAATAACACTTGCATTTTGGGGTACTTGATCAGGATTGCTAAACAAAACATAACCTGTCATATCAGCACTGCCTTTATCAAATTTAAATTGGGCGTTTTCTTGCAATTCCAGCTGCCCTTTTATGCACAAAACCGCATCATTGCCCTTTAAAGTAATAATAGCCCCTTCATCATAAATCAATTTTGCACCAGGTTCAATAATCAATTTTGAACCATTGTTAATGATCAGTTGTCCGCCTTTTCTAATCCACAAAACGGCTTGACTTTTAATCGTCAAATTCGCTTTGTTCATTTCTAAATTATGATCACCTAACTCCAATATACCCCCTTTTTCAATCATAACCATATCGTTACATTGGGCTGTCTGCATAGAAAACAATGAACCCAATTCTGGCTTCTGCCTGTATGCCGCATGCGCATATCTAGTCAATTGATTGCCATTAATCTGAACATGCCCCAATTCTTGGATACTCATTGAGGGCAAATTGGTTCGCTCCGCAAAACCATAATTGTAATACGTCTTGATGGCATAAGGCAATTCATCTTCATTTTTCAGCAATTCATTGAACAACCAATACATGTTCTTATCGGTGATTTCCATGTGTTCTTCATTGGTGTTTTTTACACCAAACATTGCATCAAAGGCTTGCGAATGCTTATTGTTGCCATGCACATATACTTGTGAAATTGAATCGCGTTGCTCGTAACTCAAATCCAAGGCGCTGTAGCTTGGAATAAAACAGGTAGCGCTGTGCAAATTGACCAAATTGATGATGCCATAAATGGCTCTGTGATCCAACAAATCGTATCGAATACTGCCAGGGATATGATCAGCGTAAATCGTTGGATCCACCTCCTTTATAAATGTTAAAGGCCCCATTTTAGTATGTAAAACAATCTGTTTAGGATCTTTAAACAAAGTACCCGCCATCATATGGCTCATTGCAAACACAGAAGAAGTCCAACGCACAGGAACTTTATCGAGTTGCGCATTAATCGGATTTAAAATCAAGAGTTCGTCGCCTTGATTAAAATTTTGAGCACTGCCATCAACGCTACCGTTGGTAATGGCAATATTGCGGCAAATTTTCGGGTAACCTAATTGATTGCTTAAAGCCAGCCAATCTTTTCTGTCTTGATGTGGGCCCGATAGGTGATCGGCATCAATATGCTGAATGAGCAATTGCCTAGTAGCTGCTCGATTGATTTTGCGCTTTAAATGTTCCTTTACAACCGGTAATTTTCCCTTGTAAAACTCCAAGAAAGCTTGCAAACCAAATGGAATATTGGCGCCTTGATGAGGTGCATCAAAAGACACATAAGTTCTAACACAGTGTTTCAATTGCTTATGTTCCATATCCGCTAAAGCATATTTAGCAATCACTCCACCCATGCTACAACCAATCACCACTAGTTCTTCATCACTGCATTTTAAAATATTCAGTTGTCTGATCAATTCTTCTACTAACAAGGCATTATTCTCCATGTACTCTGCGCCATTATGAAAATCAATATAGTACACATCAAAACCTAGACGCCTTAGTGAATCCAAAAACAAAGGGGCTTTTTCTATAGGTTTCCATTGAATACGGCGTTCACTTTCCTTTTCTGCATAGGGATTAAAAATACACCCATTCATTAAATCAACTAAACCGAAATTACCATACTTTTCTCCGTAATAGTCTGTCCAATGGTCTTTAAAACCAAAGTCTATCCCTTCAACAATAATTAGAGGTTTTTGAGGGCAAGTATGCAAGTCGCCATTGGCTGTATAGCCTGGCAAACATTTAACACTGGCACTTAAAAAATCAGACAATTCTGTTGGTCTAGCTGGCTCTGCAAAGATATTACCCAGTGCATCGCCTATATGCATCGGATCACCAATGCGCTTGTGGATGTCATTCCCCAGCAAATAGTCAGTTAAATCACAAGTGATGTTGCTGCGACTAACTTTGACTTTGCCATTCAAAAACGTTACTCTAAAAACAATAGGATTAGCGCCCTCATTCAATTGTATCATATAATCCTGATTCATTGGTATTTGAACAAATTGTTGCTGACCAATCATGAGTTCAATGGATTTGATGCCAGAGCCTAGGGTATTCAAGCTACAAGAAGCATCTAAAAACAAAGTCACATCTTTTTGAAATACCGTAGGCAAGCTTGGCGTACATATAAATAAATCCTTCTTCTCAAAGGCTGTTGCTAAGTCTGCGATATGAAAGGCTTGAGCTACACTGTCAAATACAATTGACCCGTTGCTGATGGCATTAGGCGCAAAATCACCGTATTGCAAAGCCAAAAGGCTTACAGGTAATTTGCCCATGCCCTGCAGCTTTTTGATTTGAGCCATTATACTATCGTATGGCTTTATATGCAAGGGTGAAATGGCTGCCAACTCTGCAAATTGATAGGCATTGGACCAATTACTATTATACGCCCAACTATCATTGGCTGAGCCTGTAAAATTCAATAGACTGCTATCAGCAAGCCCTTGTTTAGCAAAAAAGCCAGTATTAAGACTGCCTGATACAGCAATATGCTTGAACATAGCATCCCAATTTTGAGCAAAATCATTTTGCGCTCTTGCATATAGCGCACATAAGCAACTGAATAAAATGGTAAAGGTTTTTCTCATAGATTTAAATGGTTTTAGAATACTCGAAAAGAGTAAACCCAAAGTTCATTTAAAGCTTAAGAAAATGTAATTTAGAATTGATAAGTGGACCTATAGGATGAGCTTATGAATACTTCTCATCAAAATGCCTATTAGGTGAAATAAAATACAGCAATAATATGCGAGAGTATCTGTATAAAAATGGCGTTAACAATAAAATAGTTGGCACCAAAATGGAAACGATTTTAGTGAATGACCATTCTAAATTAATCCCCATTACACCAAATACAATCATAATTAAGGTACTAAAGGCATAACTTACATACATGGCACCCCAGAAGAACCCTGTTTCGTGTTCGAACATCAAGCCACAGTGCGGACAATTATCATTGGTCTTACTAAACTGAATTAAATTCAAACTGGAATAAGGGAAAACTTTGCCTTGTCTGCATCTAGGACATTTGCAGGCGATGATGCTAACAAGCTTTGAAGGCACTTTTTGGCTACTCATGATCAATGACTTTTTCTGTACTTTTTATACCATAAAATCCCCACTGAAAACAGTATAACATAGACTGAAGCCAATAGGATAAGAATTCCCACATTTAAACCCATTCCAACGCTCTTAACGCCTGCTGACTGACTGCTTTCAACACTGGCTTTGCACATAGGGCATTGAGCCCAAGCTGTACTTAAAGACAATAAAAAAAGGAGGAACAAACTAAATGGTTTCATATGGTTGGTACAAAAATCTGAAATCGCCAATAATCTTATTGTGAGAAAAGTCACTAAGCCCCGTAATAAGGTGCAATCATAAAATAGACTACAACACCAGTTACAGATACATAAAACCAAATTGGCCAAACCCATTTGGTAAGTTTCTTATGTTGGGCATATTCGCCCGTTAAAGCTCTGTATACAGCATAAAGTATGAAGGGTAAAATTATACCCGCTAAGCCAATATGCGTAAACAGAATTAAATAATAAATGGTTTTAAGCGTACCTGTGCCTTGATATACCGTTTCTACTGTTGTAAAATGATACATAACATAAGACAGTAAAAACAAAATAGAACAAACAACAGCCATTAACATGGTTTTTCTGTGCAATTCAAACTGCTTTTGCTTAACAAACCACAAACCCACAATTAATAACAATGCAACAATAGAGTTTAAGGTAGCACTTATGGCTGGAAAAATATGAGTATCAAAGCCAAAACCTAAGTCAATTTTAACTTTGCGCATAAGGGTTACCAACGCAAATACAACTATAGATAAGCTGATAATAATGGCATTGGCCAAGCGGTCATTTTTTACGATGGTTTTCATTTGAATATTCTAATTTAAGAGCTCTTACTGCGTCAATGGTGTTTGATTTGTCGTTCTGCCCACCAGTTTCAAAAACACCTCTAACGCGTTTTTGTTTGTCAACCAAGACCAATTTGTTGCTATGAAATAAGCCTGAATGTTGATCTTCAGCCCCAGGAATTTTGAAACTATAGGCGGCTAAATCATAGATGGTTTGTTTGGAACCGGTCAAAAATTGCCAGTGATTATTGACACGCATGCGTTCGGCGTATTGCTTCAATACCTCAGCACTATCATTGTGAGGATCAACAGTGAAACTCAAAAACAGTATGTTGGTATCCTTTTCAAACTCTCTGTAAATGTGTTGAGCAATATACTGGTTCATTTGCGGACAGACAGTTTCACAGCTGGCAAAGAAGAAACTTACCAATAAAATTTTGTTGTTGTAAGTACTTAGGTTTACTGAATCTCCCTCTTGATTCACTAATTTAAAATCCTCAATTGTGTGATAAATAGTATCGCCATTGGCTCCAAGTTCACGTTCATAATAAATGGGAAGCGTTTTGGAGTAATGAACACCTGTTTTATTGATCATCACCCACAAGATGGGCATACCAATCAATAAAAATAAAATGCCCAACACTTTCCATGTTGGGCTATTCTTTTTAATGTCTGACATTGGTTTAGAAATATTTTTCTAAGCTAACATAGTTGCCTTCAATCAATAAAAAGCAAACCAAATAAGAGAGAAAAACGACCGCTGGAATCACGATCATCCAACGCAAAAATTTAGCTTCATAATTCAAGTGCATAAAGATGCCCACGATTAAGATGGCTTTAATAATACCAAAGGCAATAAAGACTAAGTTTCTAGCCATTGATGGACCAAAAGCGAAGTATATAACGAAATCCACAATGGTGATGCCTAATAAGATCCAAAAGGTTCTCCATAAGCTACTAGTACCATGCGATTCAGCATGTGGAATATAGGTTTCTGGAACGTATTCTCCTTCTGTATGTGTATGATGTTGGCTCATAGTATAATAATAAGATTAGATTAAGTAGTAGAAAGTGAAAACGAATACCCACACAAGGTCTACAAAGTGCCAGTATAAACCAACTTTTTCAACCATTTCGTAGTGGCCTCTTTTTTCGTAAGTACCTCTGATAACATTCAACCAAATGATGATATTGATTACCACACCACTCAAAACGTGGAAACCATGGAAACCTGTTACGATAAAGAATAATGAAGCAAAAGGAACTGGCCCTGGAATTTTATCTGCCTCGGTCCAATGAACGTGATCAAATAACCTTAAATTTTGTGCATGCTCAGCTGCAGTTGGGGTAAATCCAAATAAATTTGAATCTAAACGGCCACCTTCACCAATGAATTGTGTCCATTCCCAAGCTTGACAACTCAAGAAAGCAATACCACCTAAAATGGTATACAGCATATATTTAGATACTTCACTCTTAGCATTTCTATGACCAGCTTCAACAGCTAAAACCATAGTTACAGATGAAATAATGAGGATCAAAGTCATTAAACTCACAAACAACAAAGGCAAGTGTAAGCCATGTGCGAATGGGAAATGATTGAATACTGTTGCAGGATCTGGCCATGGTGTAGAACTGCCTGAGTAACTGTATCTGATGGCACCATAACCTACTAGTAATGAAGAGAAGGTAAAGGCATCAGACAAAAGGAAAATCCACATCATCAATTTTCCATAACTGACATTGAACGGAGAACGACCTCCAGTCCATATGCTTGTGCTTGATACTTCTGTTGTGTTTGACATTAGTTTTAACTTAACTATTTAGTTTGCGAAATAAAGAAATAAAAACAAGAAAATCCATAGAATTCCTAAAAAGTGCCAATAAGTTTTGCAAATGTTTATGAACACTAGCTCTTTTCTGTGAATTTTCAGGTTGACTGCTTTAGACAAAGTCACCAATAGCAATATGATGCCGCCTACTATGTGAAGTAAGTGAACACCGGCAATAACGTAAATAAAGGAGACGGAAATTTCTCCAGGCATTTTATTGGAGAAAAAGTATCCCATATTCATTAGCTGCTGAAAACCAAGTATTTGCAATAAAGAAAAAGCCCCAGCTAAGAGAATTGTAAAAGAAATATAGGCAGGCACCTTAAACACATCATCTTTCTTTGCGTTCCTGTAGGCCGCCTCTATGGTGAAACTTGAAAGGATAATAAAAGCAGAACTGAGCCAAAAATGCCATGGTAATTTGATCATTACCCAAGCATTATTGCCGATTCCGTCTTGCCTGTGCACCCAATATGCACTTGAAAAGGCAAGGAACAACATGGTACTGGCTACAATAAACAACCATACCACAAAGGTCTTAGGGTTGAGCTGTTTTTTTTCTGCATTGATAGCAGGTGTATTTATACTGTTCATGTTTAAAATAAATAACTGATTAATACCAAGGGCATGTATATAAGAGAAGCGAACATCAATTGCTTTGCTTCAACGACATTAAGCGTTTGTTTGAGTTTGAACGCTCTGTACAACATGTATACAGATGCAGGCGCGATCAACCACAAGGCATTGACGGTTCCAAATTCAATTGAAAGTGGATACAATGACAATAAAACCAACATGACTGTATACCAAATAATTTGAATGGCATTGCGCTTGGTTCTACCTTCAAAAGAGGGCAACAAAGTATAATTAGCCTTTCTGTAATCGTCTTCTAATATCCAAGCAATTGACCAAAAATGAGGAAACTGCCAAAAAAACTGAATGGCAAACAAAACAATGGCAATGATGTCAATATTCCCAATAGCTCCTACCCATCCAATGGCCGGCGGTAATGCCCCAGGAATGGCGCCAACAAAGACGGCTAAAGGTGATTTTACTTTTAATGGGGTGTATGCTAATGTGTAAATGAATAAAGAAACTAAGCTCAAGAAAGCTGCTCTACCATTCACTAAGAAAGCAAGGGTAAATAAACCAAGGACTGCACAAACAGCACTAAATACAAGCGCATCTTGAACCTTCATTCTACCAGCTGCAACAGGTCGTTCTTGAGTTCTAGACATGAGTTTATCAGTGTCTTTTTCATATACCTGATTAAAACCATTAGAGGCTGCCACGACTAACAATCCTCCAAGTGTTAAGCCGAATAGTTGAAGAAAATCAAATGTTAAAAAATTCTTTTTAATACCTAAATAATAAGCAATCATGGTAGTACCTACGACTGATATACTCAGACGCAATTTACTCAACATGAAATAGTCTTTAAAATAGGCTATACTAAGAGGCTCTGGGGCGGTATTTGCAGATGGCTCATTCACGGTTCTTGACACTTTTTTTGCCGTTGTAAACAGCTATGCAAATATACAAGCTTATACCGAAAATAAGGCCTGCGAAAAATATATGAGAAACTTGTGGCAAAAGTGGGAATTTGAACCTCAAATTTGATACGCCGCTAATATACTGAACTAATAGAACTAATGGCAGTAAAACAGACAAACGGTACCATTTTATATTCACCTTATTACGCAAGGTATAGAGTGGCACTACACTCAAAAGAACAAGTGCAACAGCAAAGACCCAGTGGGCCTTAAAGGTAGCTCCCATTGCACTAAAATTAACTTCATTAGACAGATAGAGTGTTTGATTGAGTATGGCTTTATCAGTTACTTGACGCAAAGCTGCACCATAAATCACTTGCACAAGTGAAATCAAAACAAAGAAAAAGTAAAACCAATTATACTTCAATAATACAGCGCTGCTTTGCTCCACTTGAGGCCTGAACAATTGAAGCATAATAAAGCCAATCACAAAATAAGTGGCTAAATAATGTATACTAATGATGATGGGAAATAAATTGGTGGCAACTACAATACTGCCTAACCAAGCATTGAATAACATCAAAATAAAAGCGGTTACCCCAAACCAAAATTGGCGGGTACTGTGATGTTTTCGGGTTAAGGCTAAAGTAACTACATATACCAATGCAAACAAACCAGACAAGACCCCAATTAATCGATTGATATATTCTGTCCAAGCGCGCTGTGGATTAAACTTTTCAGGTACTTTTAATGCCTCATCAGCAAGCAATATTTTGGCTTGTTTTTCCATGCCAATACGATTCAAAAATTGGGCGAACTTATCGACCTTCTTCAATCGTTTTTCTAAATAGATGGCCTGGTAATTGGCGGGCAATTCACATTCACAGGTCGGTGGGAATAGGGCGCCATAGCATTTTGGCCAATCTGGGCAACCCATGCCACTGCCTGTACTTCTTACAACACCTCCAGCAATTAACAATAAAAAAACCGAAGCCAGTGTGAGTAACCCTGATCTTCGGTTTAATTTTAATAGGTTCATATAGACTCTAACGAGTACTGAAACTTATGCTTTCTTCATGAAAATAGCGGCGAATGATGAGAAGAACACAGTGCTAGGCTTCTCTTTTTTACCTTCATACGCAGTATCAACTTTAGTGACTGGTGCGTGGTAATGCTCAGGTTCGCCTTCTCCTTTTTCGTGTTGAGGGAAGTAATCTAGTTCTCTATCAGGACGGCTGTATTCGTGTGGACCGCGGTAAACAGTTGGAATTGGACCTTCCCAGTTACCGTGAACGTGTTTAACACCTGTACTCCATTCCAAAGTATTTGACTCCCAAGGATTTTGAGTGGCTTTTTGACCTTTGAAAATACTGTAGAAGAAGTTCCATAAGAAGAACAATTGAGCTACACCACCTAAGATAGCGGCAACTGTAATCAATACGTTAACATCCATCCAAATTCCAAATTCAGGAATCAAAGAGAATTGATAGTAACGTCTTGGTACACCAGCTAAGCCCATAAAGTGCATTGGGAAAAACACCATGTAAGCTGAAATAAAGGTTAACCAGAAGTGTAAGCTACCTAATGTTTTGTTCATCATGCGACCAAACATTTTAGGATACCAGTGGTAAATACCAGCAAACATACCAAATATAGAAGCACTACCCATTACTAAGTGGAAGTGAGCTACCACAAAGTAACTATCGTGTAATTGGATATCTAAAGCAGCATTACCTAAGTAAATACCTGTTAAACCACCAGAGATGAATAAAGACACTAAACCAATAGCAAACATCATAGCTGGCGTAAATCTGATATTACCCTTCCATAAGGTCGCTAAGTAGTTAAAGGTTTTTACCGCTGATGGAACCGCGATGATCAAAGTAACGTACATAAACATGGTACCCAAGAACGGATTCATACCGGTAATGAACATGTGGTGACCCCAAACGATGAATGACAAGAAAGAGATACCCAATAATGAAATAACCATTGCAGTGTATCCGAAAATTGGTTTTCTAGCATTGGTTGAAATTACCTCAGATGAAATACCTAAAGCTGGCATCAAGATGATGTATACTTCTGGGTGACCTAAGAACCAAAATAAGTGTTGGTATAACACAGGGCTACCACCACTATTGGTTAAAGCACCTACGCCATTTAAGTGAATATCGCTCAAGTAGAAACTTGTGCCAAATGAACGGTCAAAAATCAATAATAAACCAGCGCCTAATAATACTGGGAAAGACAATAAACCTAACACAGCAGTTAATAAGAAGGCCCAAATGGTTAGAGGCAATCTATTCATAGACATACCTTTGGTACGCATATTTAATACGGTTGTGATGTAGTTGATACCACCTAATAAGGATGACACAATGAACAACACGATAGCCATTAACCATAAGGTAGTGCCTAAACCAGATCCTGGCATAGCTTTTTCAAGGGCACTCAATGGAGGGTATACCGTCCATCCACTAGATGCTGGACCAGTTTCTACTAAGAAAGATGACATCAATACAATTGACGACATTAAGAAGAACCAGTATGACAACATATTCATGAAAGGGCTGGCCATATCTCTTGCACCAACTTGTAATGGAATCAATAAGTTACTGAAAGTACCACTCAAACCTGCAGTTAATACATAGAATACCATGATGGTACCATGTATAGTTACTAAGGCCATGTAGTAGTTAGGATCTAATTTACCATCCTTAGCCCATTTACCTAGCAAGGTTTCCAAAAAAGGAAACGCTTGATCAGGCCAAGCTAATTGTAATCTAAACAACAATGACATACCCATACCCAAGCATCCCATAATGATACCTGTGATAAGGAATTGTTTAGAAATCATCTTGTGATCGGTACTGAACACATACTTAAATAAGAAAGATGGTTCGTGGTGATCGTGGTGACCGTGGTGATTGTCTGAAGATATTGCTGTGCTCATGTCTTATATGACTTTTTTACAATTTAAAATTAGTTAATAGCGATTCGTTTGGTGGTGTCTGCTTTTGTTAAAGTATCTGATTTTAATACAGCAGGTACAACTTCGGTCTTTTTAATGAATACTGGTTGTTGTGACTTTAACCAAGCATCAACTTCTGATTGAGACTCAACCACAACTTTGATTTTCATGTTGTAGTGAGATACACCACATATTTTATTACAATATAAGTAGTATTCGAATTCTTGACCAAACTCTTGCTTAGCTTCTAGAGTTGTTTTAGTAGGCTTAAATGTGAATTTAGTTGGCATACCTGGAACAACGTTCATTTGAGCTCTCATGTGAGGTAACCAAGCACTGTGAATGATGTCTTTAGATCTGAAATTAAACGTCACTAAAGAATCTTTAGCAATGTGAATTTCTTGGGTAATGATATCATCCGTTGCAGCGCCATTGAAGTAAGCAGCAAATTGTGTCTTGTTGTTTTTAATTTCTTTGATGCGCTCGATTTGTTTAGTCTTTCTGTTGATTGACGCTTCGGCTTCATCTAATCTATCTCCATTTTTAATGGCTTCGATTTCTTTCTCGATAGATTCCATTGCGTTGTAATCTCTGATATTTTCAGCTTCAGTATAAGTGGCTTGAACAGCGGCTAAAGTTACACCTGACGCTAAATCTTTGATTAGTTGCTTTTCTTGTTCAATTTGTTTGCCCAATTCAACAATAAGTGAATCTACTTCCGGCTCATATGCTAATCCCAACTCATTTTTACCTGAAATGAATTTATAATCAGATTTACCCATGATGCCATCTTCACCAGCATATCTGGCTTTCCAACCAAACTGATAAGCAAAGATTTCAATGCTTTTAATTTTACCTTTATAATTGTCTTCAGCGTATACAACTGATCTCCAGGTTTGGTGACCTCTCAAAACCAATGCTGTTAAAACTATAGCAGGGATGATGGTCCAAAACACTTCTAAACGGTTGTTGTGAGAATAATACAATGCTTTTTCACCTGGGCGGTTAGCATATTTAAAAGAGAACCAAAACAATAAGAATTGAGTAGCAAAGAAAACAATAGAGGTTAAAATCAAGGTCATGGTAAACATACCATCATAGGCGATACCGTGTTCACTGGCAGAATTATTTAACAAAATATGTTTGCCATGGTTCTTAAATTCCCAAACAGTAGCTAATAAACCTACTACCATGAAAATTAACATAACCCATTTGTTCACGTTGTTTTGATTAACTGTTTCACGTCCGGTGATTTTAGCAGTGTATTTGCTGATATCAAAAGCATTAGCCAGAACCAATACCATCATTAGACTGAACAACAAAATGGCCCAATTGATTTTAGATGATAAGGCATCTTCAGGAGAATCTCCTTTTGGTGCTTCGTATTTAAATTCATCTGCACCAAAGAGTGGTTTTTCTGCGGTGTAATGATCAACCGATACCCCTTGAACGTCAATGGAATGACTCACAGCATATGCAGCGCCAAAGAGTATTGCTGCAGCTAGAGTCCATTTGAAAGTGAGTTTTAAAAGTGATTTCATTCTATCTGATTGCTTGCTAAAAAGGTCTATGTGTCTTTTTTAAGTTGCGGCAAATTTATTGTTATTTTCAAAATATTCTATAAAAATTATCGGGTTTTTTCCACTTGAATATTATTTAGAATCAATTTAAAATTAAAATTACCTGAGACGGTCTGCAGATGCTAATAAATCCAAGTCTTTTTTAACTGATCTGAGCGCTAAAAATTGAACAAAAAATAAAAAAATTAAACACCATAAATACGGAGTTGTGGACATCAAATTAAAAGGCAATCCATTTTCTTTTGCAATTGACGATCCAGTAAAAACAACTATTAATGCATTCAAAATATGCATGAGCAAACTGAGTCTTAAGCGCTTGAATTGACGTTTAGGCTGCTTAAAATCAAATAGGATAAATAGGTTCATTAAAAGGATTAATAAACAAGATATAAACAATTTCATATCAGTGAGTAATGAAATTTTAAATTGCTCTCCTACTAAACAATCATACCCTTTGATTTCGGGTATATTTTCAGACCATACAAAAAATGGCCATTGAAAGATTAAGCCTAGAATTAGGCCAAGTAAAACTGTCAAAATAAATAGGGATTGAACTCTTTGAATCATTGGACAAATTTAGTCTTAAAAAAAATGTACTTACTAAGAAAAAATTCACTAGGTTTGCACCATAATAAAAACAGATATTCATGTCAGAAAAAAAATCTAAAACCGGCTATTGGATGCTATTTTTAGTGTCTCTTGTTACAATCATTGCATTATTAATGTTCCTTCCTGAAGCATTTTGGTTAGCACTCCCTACTACTGTTGGTGGTTTTGCCATGGCCATGGATTGGATTTAATTCAAACCTTATTGATACAAAAAAACCAGATCATTTGATCTGGTTTTTTTTATGCGCTAAATAGTTTAGGCTTATTTAATGTATTTGAATTGTCTGCCATTAAACACAGCGTTGCTGCCAAGTTCTTCTTCGATGCGCAACAATTGATTGTATTTGGCCATCCTATCACTTCTGCTAGCAGAACCCGTTTTAATTTGGCCACTATTCATCGCTACCGCAATGTCTGCAATGGTTGAATCTTCTGTTTCACCGCTTCTGTGACTAATGATATTGGTATAAGCGTTTTGAGTCGCTAAATTAATTGCATTAATGGTTTCAGTTAACGAACCTATTTGATTGACTTTGATCAAGATACTGTTTGCAATATTTTCAGTAATACCTCTTTGTAAACGGTTCACATTGGTAACAAATAAATCATCCCCAACTAACTGTACTTTTTGACCAATGGCTTGGGTTAATTGTCCCCAACCTTTCCAATCGTCTTCAGCGCAACCATCTTCAATAGAGATGATCGGATATTTAGATGTCCAAGATTTCCAGTAATCTACCATCTCCTCTGAGCTCAATTGGCGTTTGTCTGATTTCTTAAACACATACAAGCCTTTTTCTGCATCGTATAATTCACTAGTAGCTGCATCCATGGCAATGAACACATCTTCACCAGGTCTGTAACCAGCCTTTTCAATGGCCATTAAAACAGTTTCGATGGCTTCTTCATTTGATTGAATATTAGGGGCAAAACCACCTTCATCTCCCACATTGGTTGAATAGCCTTTTTGTTTCAATACTGATTTTAAGTGGTGGAAAATTTGAACACCCATTCTCAAAGATTCGCTGAAAGTGTCAGCCTTGGCTGGCATTACCATGAATTCTTGAAAATCAATAGCGTTGTCTGCATGTGCACCGCCATTTAAAATATTCATCATTGGCAAGGGCAAAGTATTTGCGTTAACACCACCGATGTAACGGTACAAAGATTGTTGACTCTCTTGAGCCGCTGCCTTGGCCGCCGCTAAAGACACCGCTAAAATGGCATTGGCGCCCAAATTTGACTTATTGGCTGAGCCATCTAAGTCTATCATGGTTTTATCAATCAGATTTTGTTCGAAAACATACATACCAATTAATTCATTGGCGATGATGTCATTAACATTATTAACGGCTTTAATAACCCCTTTCCCCATGTATACGGCAGCATCGTTATCGCGCAACTCTGCAGCTTCGTGAATACCAGTACTAGCGCCACTTGGAACGGCCGCTCTACCAATAAATCCATTTTCGGTGATTACATCTACCTCAACGGTAGGATTTCCTCTAGAATCAAGGATTTGCCTTGCTTTTACATCTGCTATTAAAGACATATAATTATTGTTTAATCATACTGATAAAGTCATCAAACAAATACCTAGAATCATGAGGGCCTGGAGCCGCTTCAGGATGGTATTGAACACTAAAGGCTTTACGGCCTTTGATTCTGATACCTTCAATGGTATTATCGTTTAGATTGACATGGGTAACTTCTACTTCTGGGTGGTCTACCGTTTTAAGTGCAAAACCATGGTTTTGAGTGGTAATTTCGCAATGACCAGTGATCAAATTCTTAACTGGGTGGTTCAATCCACGGTGGCCATTGTGCATTTTAAAGGTTTCTATGCCCATTGAACGGCCTAGTAATTGATTGCCTAAACAGATACCAAACATTGGCAATTTTTCTGCCATCAATGCTTGGATGGTTTTAACGGCGTAGTCCATAGAGGCTGGATCACCTGGGCCATTAGAAATCATAATGCCATCAGGTTGCCATTTCAAAATATCTTCAGCTGAGGCATAGGCATTGAACACCCCACAAAACGCATCTCTTTCATTTAAACAACGTAAGATGTTCTGTTTGATACCGAAATCAAGCACGGCAACTTTGTGGCTGGCTTGATCTGAACCTATTGTATAAAACTGAGGGGTACTCACTTTACTTGACAATTCTAAGCCTTCCATTTCAGGCACACTGTCAAGCATGGCTTGCAACTGTTGAATGTCTGTAATTTCAGAACTAATAATGGCATTCATGGCACCTTTGTCTCGTACATGTCTGACAATGGCTCTGGTATCAACATTTTGAATACCCACCACTTGATTGCCAATAAAATAATCGTCGATGCTTTGTACAGCCATTTTTCTGGAATGGTGATGAGCAAAAGTGCTGCAGACCAAACCAGCGATTTTGATGTTGTCGGATTCTACATCCATTTGACTAATGCCATAGTTACCTATGTGCACATTGGTTTCCACCAAAATCTGACCAAAATAAGAAGGGTCTGTAAAGACCTCCTGATAGCCAGTCATGCCTGTGTTAAAACAAATTTCTCCGGTAGTGGTTCCAATTTTACCTACGGCCGTTCCTTTGAAGTAAGTGCCGTCTTTTAGTAGCAGAACTGCTTGTGTTGAACTCATCAAAGGGCAAAATTAAAGCTAATCTTCAGCAAACAAAACACAACTTAATAACACTTGAAGCGTATTCTGTGCAATCCTAGGGCATAGCTACTCCCAAAGGAATTATGTATATTTGCAAGACCTTGACAGACAATAAAAAAGACATTCGCAACATGAGTTTAGAGGACCTTCAAACGGCCTTTGAAGCTGCTGGTATGCCAAAATTTAGAGGCAAACAGGTTTACGAATGGCTATGGAAAAAAGGGGCTAAAGACTTTAACGACATGAGCAACCTTCCCCTTGATACTAGGGCATGGCTCAATGACCATTTCTGTATATTATCTGTATCTGTCTATGCCCAACAAAGCAGCACAGACGGCACCATTAAAATGGCGTTCAAGTTACATGATGATGCAATAGTAGAAGGAGTGCTCATCCCAACCCCTACACGCGTTACAGCTTGTGTGAGCAGTCAAGTAGGTTGTAGTTTAAGCTGTGCATTTTGTGCTACTGGTTTCTTAAAAAGACAAAGAAATCTAGAGGCGGCAGAAATTTACGACCAAGTGTGGCTAATAGACCAAATGGCCCGCAAACAATTTGGCATGCCCTTAAGCAATATTGTATTTATGGGCATGGGCGAACCATTGTTGAATTATAACAACGTATTAGCCGGCATTCAAAAAATAACGCAACCTGATGGTTTGGGTATGTCGCCAAGTAGAATAACAGTCTCTACTGCAGGGATAGCTAAAATGATTAAAAAATTGGGCGACGATGGCGTTAAATTCAATTTGGCCCTATCCTTACACGCAGCGAACAATGCCAAACGCAGTGCTATTATGCCAATCAACGATAGCAATCCTTTAGAGGATTTATCGGAAGCACTGAATTATTTCTATCAGAAAACGAAGCGAAAAATCACCTTGGAATACGCCGTTATGAATGATACCAACGATGGTAGTCAAGAGGCTAAAGAATTGATTCGATTCGCTAAAAAAATACCTTGTAAAGTCAATTTGATTGAATACAATCCGATTGATTTGGCCAACTTTAAAGGCGCTGAAACGGATAAGATAGCCGCATTTGCAGAACAAATAGAACACGCAGGCATAATCGTCAATATTAGACGCAGCAGAGGCAAAGACATCGATGCCGCTTGTGGCCAATTAGCCAATAAATTATAACATGCACAAAGCAGGATTTGTAAACATCATAGGAAAACCAAACGCTGGTAAAAGCACCTTGTGCAATGCCTTAGTTGGTGAGCAGTTAAGCATTATTACGCCAAAAGCTTCAACCACTCGACACAGAATTTTAGGCATTGTGAATGAGGAGGACTACCAAATGGTGTTTTCTGATACTCCAGGCATGATTGAACCCGCCTACAAATTGCACGAAAGCATGATGAATGCGGTTAAAGAGAGCATTGACGACGCTGATGTTTTGATTTTATTGGTAGATGCCAGCAATGCTGCCTTGAAACCTGAATACTTAGAAATGATTCAAAAGGCCAAATGCCCTTTGATCTTGATTGTCAATAAAATTGATTTGTCCAATCCGGCACAAGTCAAAGAGGTGATTCAAAACTTGAGTCAAACATTGAATCCTAAAGAGGTATTTGCCATTTCTGCTTTACATCAATTAGATGCTACTGGTTTACTCAAAAGCATAGCAGCCTATTTACCTGAACACGAAGCCTTTTATCCTAAAGACCAACTTACTGACCGCAATACCCGCTTTTTTGTGAGTGAAATGATTCGCGAAAAGATCTTCAACCAATTTGAAGAAGAAATTCCATACAGCACAGAAGTGATTGTGCACGACTATAAAGAATCAGACAATATAGACCGCATCTATGCCTATATTATTGTGGAGCGCGATTCTCAAAAAGGCATAATTTTAGGACGAAATGGTTCAGCCATCAAAAAGATTGGTATTGAAGCGCGTCAAGCCATCGAAGCATTTGTTGGCAAAAAAGTCTTTTTAGATTTAAGGGTAAAAGTTGAAGAAAACTGGCGCAAAAACGAGCAAAAACTTAAGCATTGGGGGTACTTAGAATAAGACTCTAATTCCTGTTTCTGCTGTTACTTGTCCAATTTTGATTAAGTCAGGGAAATCCAAATCCGTTTGACTGGCTACCAATAACCCACCGCTCGTTTGAGGATCACACAACCACAACATGTGAATACCATCAAGGCCAGTAGTATGGGCTTGAACGGCATTGTAGTTATTTGTTGTGATATTGGGATAGACATAAGCTTGAGCCAATTGCTTAGCTGCTTCAAACACAGGAATTCGGTCAAGTTCCAAATCAGCACCAAATTGCTTCCCCAACATTTCTGACAAATGGCCCAATAAACCAAAGCCGGTTACATCGGTCATGGCACTCACTTGAGGCAATTCAGCTAGCTTGAGACCTAGTGTATTCAATTGCGTACTCCATTTCAAAAACACTTGATAAGCTTGCTCAGATAGTTGCTTTTGCTTTAAGCCATTGGCCATCAAGCCTAAACCTAATGGCTTGCTTAAGTATAGATGATCCCCCACCTTTACGGTCGATTTTAATCTAATCTGTTCTGATTTAGCTAAGCCAGTAACACTCAAGCCAAACAAGGGTTCTTTTGATTCTATTGAATGACCACCAGAAATGGTAATACCAGCTGCTTGACAGATACGCTCAGCACCGGCTAAAACCTCCTGAGCCAATTGTATCGGCAATTGTTCTTGAGGCCAACCCAACATAGACAATGCCGAAATGGGTTGAGCCCCCATGGCATACAAATCACTAATGGCATTGGCTGCAGCTATTTGGCCAAAATCATAAGCATCATTAACAACGGGCAAGAAAAAATCCAAAGATTGCACCAGACTATCGCCATTGTTAAGTGGCAATACCACTGCATCATCTCTTTCTAAAAACCCAACACTTAATTGAGCCGAAACAGGACTATTATGCCCAGACAACAAGGTTTTTAATTGCTCAGGTCCTAGTTTACAACCACAGCCCCCGCCTCTTGAGTAATCTAAAAGATTATAAGACATTCTTAATTTGAATGCGTTTTTTACTACCATCTTTAAACAACAAATCTGCATTGTAAGATTTGTTATCAGTATTTGGCTTTTTAGAAATGTAAATGCGCTTAATAGGATCTTCAGGTTCAATATTATCCAATATGCATTGGTAACTTTGCTTTTCAGTAGCAGTTAGTAATTTTGCATTGAATGTATAATCTTTCTTTGCAGCTTGCTGAACTTCATCTAGGGTGACATAGAAATTCCCATTTCCTAAATTGGCAAAAGTATTACCTCTGCCGACTGTTACAGGTTGGTTTAATGCTGATATGAGCGAATCAATGCGCTTAGCAGGTCTGAAATGCAGCGTCATTAAATTTTCACAGACCACAAACAACATGTTATTGCGATAATAAAATGCGGCCTTGCCTTTTAATGCATCCATGACTTTTTTCTCAATATCTTCATTAGAACATGATAACAAAGTGGATTCAGCGATTCCGAAGTGGATAATCCCTTTTTCATATTTGCATGGTACATTAAACCCATTACAGCCTCCAAAACCTTCGGCAAATCCACTATCAATATTGAATCGGATACTGGCATTGGCTTTTCTAACGTTAGGCACAACTTTAAGATACTGTTCAATGTTAAGTAGTTTCCAATTACAGAATCCTAATAGTTTAGGATCGTCTAAAACCGTGTTAATGGTCTCAATGGTTTTGATATAGTTGTAGGTTGTTTCATGGGTTTGCGTTGTTTGATTGAATCTTTGCACCAATTGCATTTCGATTTTAGTTTCGACCCCTGGCTCATAAATAAAGCCCTCTATTTCATAAGGAAACACAGACCAATTGCTGTCTTTATGGGTTTTAATTTTATAGCAACTGCTGATGACGCCATTGTTCTCACATGCAGTTTTGGCGTCAGCCACATAAATAATTCTGGTTTCAATGTCTTGGGCCCAAAGTTTTGTTAAGCCTATACACAACAACAAAAAGCAAAAGCGTTTCATATCACTACAATATTAATTGATTTATCTGATTTCCTATCATCCCATATTCAACAATTGTTCCGCAATCGCGTTGGCATCAAAATGATCAAAATCCACTTGAATATAGGGCGCTTGTGCTCTTTTTACTCGGCCCATCGTATAGGCTTTGTCATAGTATTTTAACAATGGTGGAACAGCTTTTTCCAATTGATCAGCTGCTATAAACTCGCAAATCTGCTGAGCCATTTCATGGCCTAAACGCTTGCTTAATTTCACAACGCGTTCCATCAATTGTGATTTGGGAAACTGTCCATAAGCCTCAATGATTAATTTAACCCTTTCCTCGACCGGAATTTGATAAGCTATGACCTTGGCCGTTTGCATATTTTGCCATAGTGGAGCCGGCATATGCACCTTGCCTATGATAAAACTTTCATTTTCTACCCATAGGATTTTGTTAGGATCGAAGGTCTTTAAGACTTCGTAAATATCATTGTGAAATTGAGCACTGCTGTTTTGAATGGGCATGCCTAAATGTCCAAATGCACTACCTTTATGATGGGCCAAGGCTTCCAAATCAAGTACTTGGGCCCCCTTTGCCCTTATGGCTTGTAATACTTGTGTTTTGCCACTGCCTGTATAGCCGCTTAAAATTAGTATCTGAGTGAATTGAGCAATTGTTAACAAAACCTCCTGCCTATAGCGTTTATAACCGCCTTTGACCAACTTCACTTCAAACCCATTTTGACTTAAAAATTCAGCCATTTTATGACTTCTTAGACCTCCTCTGGCACAATACAGTCTGAGTCGATTATTGGGCACACAGCTCTTAATTTGATCTAAAAGCATTGGCTCTAAAGGACTGATCAATTGATGACCAAGCGCTATCGCTGCGGCTTTTCCTTCTTGTTTATAGCACAAGCCCACTTCATGCCTGTGTTGGTCGTTGAGTAAGGGCACATTCAAGGCGCCAGGAATATGATCATCAAGGTATTCTTGAGGCGACCTAACATCAATCAAAGGCCAATCACAATCATGCAATTCAGGCAAGTCTATGGTTTGCATCATAGTTCCTCTGACTCTGTAGAATCAGCTCCTAATTCTAAGCCTTTTATTTCTGAAACGGCAGAACCAGCTATGCCTTTAACACTGCCATACATGCCGCCAGCATTAATCAATACTTTATCCAGTTGTTTCTCTCGCTCTTTCCAAAGTTTTTCCATGGCAACTCTCTCCGTCATAAGTGATTTTTTCATGCTCATGAAACCCTCTGTTATCGCCTCCATTTGATGCTTAAATTCGGTACCGGTTAAATAGGTATACAAGAGGTGCATTTTTTCTTCTTTGTTGTCATTGGATTGAATGACCTCACTGACCCTTAAAATAGAATTACGCAGCACCACAGCTAAGCTCTTGGCATCTTCATAAGGACAGATATATATGCCGTCTTTAAGACCAAAGCCCGTCATGTCTTTAGGCATGGCTTGGGTAACTATCACCCCGATGTCGCCACCGCTTTGTCTTAAGTCTGTTTTGAATTTCTCGATCCAAGAGGGTTGAAAATCCTTAGTGCGCTTACTTTCCCAAATAATTTTACCGCAAGCATGCCCCATTGAATTCACAACCGTTTGTATCATATCAGCGCCTTTTACGCCTTTGGCTACCTCTGAAATCTGATCTAAAGGGAAAGTTTGTTTGAGCATATCCTCTAAGGCCAACTCTTGAACCTCGCCTTGCATTTGCATGCTACCCTGTTCTGCCTTGCGTTTCATCTCTTCAATGAGTTTTTTTTGATCTTCCATCTGCTTTTCCATCTCTTTGATCTTTAACTCATTTTTTTGATCAGCCTCCTTACCCAGCTTTTCTTTTAACTGAATTTCTTGCTCCATCAATAACTTCTTCGTTTCAATTTCTTTCATCTCACGATCATGCTTAAGCTGTTGCTCTAATTGCATTTTCTCAACTTCAATTTTTCTGAGATTTTTGATTTTTTCTTCTTGTTCAATATTAGAAGTTTGCAAGGCTTTGATCATGGCTTCATGCTCAGAAGCCAATTGTTGTTTAAGTTGGGTTTCTAATGCTTTCTTCTTGGCATCGATTTCTTTTTCAACCTCTTCCATTTTGGTTTTATACTTGGCATTGTATTCATTTCTCAGCTTGTTGTCAATGCTTTGCTGAAGGTCTGCAGTGAGGGCAGATTCAATGTCAAATTGATGTTTACAATTGGGGCAAGTAACTAAATGGTCGTGTTTCATAATTGATTGAACAAATTTACCAAAAAGCATTTTGGTTTTAAATTTTATTGCAACAAAAAAGCCAGGTTTTTATACCCGGCCTTTCTGAATCAGCGTATGAAATGCTTTTTATAGCCTATAGCTAATCATCGCACTCAATCTATTAGACGCGAAATCATGATTAATGTTGCAGGGCTTTTGACAAGTGACATAAAAATGACATTTTAAATTACTTTTGCAGCTTGGCCTCATAGTTCAATGGATAGAATAAGGGTTTCCGGAGCCCTTGATTCAGGTTCGATTCCTGATGGGGCCACAAATGACAGAGTGAATGTGGGTCCTACTTCACAATCACCTTCACTTAGGTTTCGGTGATTATTAAAGTTACGTAGGATACAAAGCGAATGCGAATCCTCCTACGCTGAAGCTTCGAAGGATAAAATAAAAAATACTCGAGGGTGAAGAACAACCTCGAGACAATTCATCACGATTACTTAACACTAATAAATCTCAATTGAAGACTAATTTCACCTATCCCCTATAGCATCCTCCGAAACATATATGAAGGAGGATCCCATAAACCCTATCAAACCCTCCGAAACATATGTGAAGGAGGGTTCCCTTCAGCCTACAAAGGAATAAACTTGAAATCTGATACTATGATTTCATGCCTTTGACTGTTATTCGGAGGCAAGCCACCTAGCAGCCAAAAATTAAATCTAAAATTAGTTGAGTCACTTGGCGCTGGAATCACAATAGGATCTGACACCAAATTGTTTTCTAATTTTGATCTTGACACATTAGTCTTGTCAAATTGCCACTGAGAAATCATATTGCCGCCAGGAAAGCCAAGACCACTAAAATTTTGCCATGACACTACATCGGGTGTCCATTTCATAGCAAAAGTCATTGGCCCTTTGATCCATTTCCTTGCTAATTTTGGTTTAAAACTGCGTTCTTGATAAGGCGTAGGATTGCTAAACCAAACCGGCTGAACACTGTAGGTTACTAACAAGGTGTCATTGGGTGCATTCCACTTCGAAAATTCAACATCAATTTCACTATTGGCTTGTTTTTGAAATGAATAATCATCCCAAGTAAACGCTCCAAACACAACGCGTTCATCAAAATTAGAAATATCAGTTTCTGAAGAGAAAACAAATGTGCCGTAACCAAATTCTTTAACGCTAATGATTTCACTACAAACCCATTGGTTATTGATTTTTTGGATGGTCAAATGCAGTTTACCAGATGAATCAACCCATACAGCTTGTTTATTGCCCAAAAATATATTGGGCCCAGGACCCGCTGGGCTGGTTTTGTTTTTGTAATTCCAGTAGTACCCAGAAAAGAACAAATCTCCTTTTTCTGCTTCCAAAGGTGGTGGATCAGACTGTTTACAGGCCATTAACCCAAATAGGCAAATACTAAATATTAGGAGCTTATTGAACATAAATTGAAGTAAATAATTGTGCTATTTGAAATTTAAAATCACCAGGTTCTGTTACCGTTTTAAGTGACTGATTGACCAAGCTAAGATCCTTTCGATACACTTTAAAACTTATTGTTTTTTCTTGTCCGGGCAGCAATTCAACTTTAACAAAGTCGTGCAATTGTTTAACTGATGGTGTAACTGATGCGACTAAATCAGACTTATACAATTGGACAACTTCCTTTCCTGCTCTCAAACCTGTATTTTTAATTTTTACAGTAATCATAACACTGTCTGCAGCCATATGCATAGTATCATTTGAAACACGTAAATCAGCATATTGAAACTGTGTGTAACTTAACCCAAATCCAAAATCAAATTGTGGATTGTAGGCGGTCATTGAGAAGTCGATGTTTAAATCTTCAGTATGTTTTCTGTCATAGTGAACCAAATCATTGGCATATCTAGGATAGGTAAATGGCAATTTACCACTTGGATTGATACTGCCATCAATGCAATCAGCGATAACCCTACCACCCTCATCACTGAGTAAATTAGCGTAAATAATGGCGGCCACATCAGATTCAATTGCACTGATAATTCTTGGTCGGTTAAAAGAACATACCAATACAATTGGTTTTCCAAATTGCTTTAGTGATTTTACCAATTGAATCTGGTCTTCAGGTAAGGTCAAATCATTAATATTACCAGGCACTTCTGTTGAAGGTTGTTCTGCTAAGCAAATAACAATACAGTTGGATTGTTTGATGGCTTTTTCATACTGCTTATACCCATTCTGTTGAGCTTTCTGAAAGTCCAAAGCATAATTCACCTTAAAAGATTTTCGCTGAAGGGCTTGAAGAATGGTTAATTTACCCTGTGTATTAAATGTTGTATCTATGCCTTGCCAAGTGTGGGTCCAGGCCCCATTTAATGCATTTAAGGAATGTGCAGATGGACCGCAAACAAAAAGATTCTGTACAGACTTTAATGGCAATAACTGATTGGTATTTTTAAGCAAAGTAACGCTCTCAGAAGCTACTTGATAACTTAATGCAGCATGTTCGCTTGAACCAAATTTTGGATAAGTTTGTCGCGGCATAGCTTGGAATAAGCCTAAATCATTTTTTAATTTTATAACACGAAATACAGATGAATCTATGCGCGAAAGCCTTAGTTTACCTTGTTTAATCAAATCTATTAGCGCTTCTGTGTATCCAAAATCATTAGGTGTCATACTCATATCGACACCTGCATTGATGGCCTTATAAACTGCTTCATGTTTGTTGGCTGCAACTTTATGAATATCGACCAATTTGTAAATGTCTTCCCAATCGGTTACCACCACCCCTGTAAAACCTAATTCATGTCTTAACAATTGTGTGAGAAGTTCTGCATTAACATGCACAGGCACACCATTGATTTCGCCTGAATTAACCATTAATGTTTTGGCGCCAAGATCTATCGCTTTTTTAAAGGTTGGTAAAAAATATGTTCTGAGTTCTCTTTCTGAAATCCAAGCGGGCGTTCTATCATGTCCAGACAATGAGAAACTGTAGCCTAAAAAATGTTTCATGCAGGCAGCCACATGGTATTGATCTGTTGCATTTTGATTGCCCTGCAACCCTATTACTGCAGATGCTGTCATTTTTTGGGCCAAGCAAACATCTTCTCCAAAGGTTTCAAAAAATCTTGACCACAATGGCTGGCGTCCAATATCCAAAACTGGCGAAAAATTCCATGGCAAGCCAGTAGCTCTCATTTCATAAGCTGTTGCTTCATATACAGATTGAATCAGAGCAGGATTCCATGTAGCTGCTTGAGCAATTTGCTGCGGGAACAATGTACCTTTTTGAGTGTAATTAACCCCGTGAATAGCATCTATCCCATACACAATGGGCACGCCATTTTTACTGTATTTTTGATTGTAAAACTGTACATCACTTAAAATACTTTGCCACTGAGCCAGACTCATAGTACCACTCCCACATCCCACATTTAATATGGATCCGATATGATACTTTTGAATCGCTAATTTTAGTTTCTGAGTATCTATACTCTGTGGCCAGGTTAACTTACAGATATCCCCTTTGGCAATAACACCAAGGTCCAACTGAGTCATTTGCCCAGCCTTTTCCTCAACAGACATCTTCTTGATTAAAGCCCAAATATCGGCATCGGTCAAAGGTTTTGACTGAGCCATCATTGGTGTTTGTTGCAAACACAATAAGCAAACGCTTACAAATAACTTTTTTAACATGCTATTAGTTTTTTACTATCCTAACATCGTCTAAATAAATACCACCCTCTGCTTCCAACTGAATCATAAATTGTTTCACATTGTCAAGTTCAAATTTACCATCACCAAGATTAAATTTTAATAATGGAATTTTGATAATGGTCCATGCAGAATCTGAAAACCCATTAGGTGCCATACTGGCTTGAAAGCCGTAATAATTTTGAGTGCCAGCGTAATCTTCAAATGCAAAAGCCACTGGTAAATTTTTAAATGAGCCTGAACATGATTTAACAGCCAATTGAATCGATGCAGACTCGTATACATCAGAAAAATCTTTGGCCATCCAGTTGTTCCAACCAAAACCCAAACCAATCCATTGACAACCGCCTGTAATTTTATTCCATTTTAGTTGCATAGATCGTTGTCCAGCATAAGCTGTTGAATCCGTTATCAGATATTGTACGCATTGTCTTTCTGGCGAAACCCAAACAGAACGATCTGCTACATCTTGAAACACTTCAACCGCTTTAAATCCATTCAGATGATTGGTGTCTGAAGCAATGTCTTGGTCATACAATACTTGCTTGCTTGGCTTGACAACTGATTGACAAGACACGATCAACAAGACTATAAACAGACAATTTTTTATTGGCATTAGGGCTGAATAGGTTGATTGTCTGAGAACATGATGTAATCAATTTTGGTAGAGGCAAAACCACCGGTCTTATCTGCCAGATGTAACATTGAAATTTTGCCAATTTTGTCTGGATTATGAACCGCATTGCCATTAGGAGTTGAGGGCGATCCATTGACCAAGGTTACAACATCCGCATACCTAACCGAAATTAGCTTCCATCCGCTCCAGTCAACCTTTAATTGATAGTCATACTCATCTTCTGAATTGGCATTAATAATCCCATCTGCATTCTCATCTTCTTTAAACTGGAACAATATAATCGATGGATTTTGAACACTGGCATCACCATAAACTAAACAATTAAAGTAAACAGACTGCGGATTGCTGTTTAATGGATACACCACATAGTTACTATTGATTGCTTTCGGCACAAAATCAATTAATCCAATTAACCAATCCCAATTAACAGTTCCTGCCATGTTTAAGTAACTTGTACCTTGAGCACTGAAGGCATCTGATTTAATTTTAAAATCCATATTAGCCCCAGTTTGAATAAACTTAGTCCAGTTGGCGTTCATGCCTGATTCAAAATCTGTCACCAATAACCCCTGATTAGTTTTAGGCGTCTGAACATATACATTACAAGTAAAAGTGTCATTGCTTTCAGCAATAATCAGTTGTGCCTTGCATAATTCTTGTTTAAAAACAGGGAAAAACGAAGTTGACCCATTCCAATTGGTATTGCTGAAATCAATTTGTTTAGATTGACCCTGAAACACCTTTATAGCATTAGATTGCAAGCCTCGAACAAGCAACTTCCAAGAAACAATTTTGTTGAATTGGGCCGAAAAATTGACCGTTTCGGATGCTGAAAAATCAACACTGTCTTTGCTGGCTTTAAATGGCGCATTGAGTTTAAAGGTTGAGTTAAGTTCTACAATACTTGGACCATCAAATGTATTGTCTTTGCGGCAAGCAGACAGCAATACAAATAGACTTGAAATAATAATAATCGCTGACTTTTTCATGTTAAAATAATTGGTTAAAAAGGACATTAAATTGAGTGAGCTTGTAATTTTTATTGGCGACAGCTTGATTCATGTAATCAAACTGTTGAATATAAGTACTTAAAAATGCTTTAGGGCCAAATGTGTATTTTAAGCCCAAGCTACTCATCTGTTGCTTTAGATCGTAATTGATTTTGTTGAAATACACCAATTCGGTATAGGCATTTCGGTCGGCTAAAAACTCTTCCCCTTTATTCATCATTAGGCCATAATTGAATACCAAATCTAAATCTGCCATTAACTCATATTGAACCCCCAAAAGTGTATGAGATAAATGATAATTAACAGACTCCACAACTTGATTAGAAGTTCTTTGGCTGGATTGGTATTTGTAGTTTACAGAAAACTGAATAGGGTGTTTGAAATCTAGCGTTTTCAAGACAGTCGCTTGTATGCTCTGAAATTGTCTTAATGCTAATGTTCCCTGACCTCTAATTTCTGATAAAGCATTGTATTTGAGGCCCGCAAAAAGTTTTTTAGGCATTTGCTTTTTAATGGCTAAACCCAAGCCTTGTCTGTTAAATGTTGCAGCGCCGTATGGCAATGCTATGTTGTAAATAATATTCTCAGGCATTAATTGGGTGCTGATGGTTCTGTTGTAAATACCTGTTTGACTCAACACATCTATAAATGCAATTGGTCTTAGTATTTGAGCATTCGTATAACGGTTATACACGCTGTTTTCTAAGCTGTAATTAACATCCTTACTCTGAGCACCAAAACTTCTGAAATCAGGACCAATATTCATGTAGCTCAATTCAAAGTCCATATTAGAGGCTTTATGATGGTATTGGGCTTCTGCGCGCAATGCATAATCATTTAATTGGGGTGAGAGTGAATCGCCCTTAAAGGCATACTGACTAAAGGCCAATTCGCCATGAAGTTTAATTATCTGCTGTGCCACTTTTACTTTTGAAGCATATTCGACAGAATTGATGGCATTATTGAATTTAGTTTGAGTGTTTACTGTGCCTGGCACATCGAATATCACATTGTTATGCCAAGTCAATTGTTGATTAGGTGACAGCACAAAATCAATACTGGTACCGCGCATTAGTCTGTCAGGAATATTCGAAAAATTAGTAGCATTTAATCTATTGATAAACGCATTGCATTGAATGGATTGAATGTAACGGCTAAAGTCAATTCCAAAATTAATGTGGGCCCCTTGCATTCGCCATGAATTGTCTGCATAATAAAACTTTTCGTATGACACGATTTGATTTTGCATCAAGAATAAACTTGGCAAAGTGTCAAATTGATCTGCATGATGGTTGTATAAAGTCAGCTGTGATTGTTTGATGTTAATGTCTCCTAATTGATACCTAAGCGTGTTAGCAACTACACCTTTTATCCAAAGTTGTCTGACATCAAAACTTACACCTGAGCCCCAAAATCCACCAAATTTATTAGAGATTCTATACATGCCTAAAATCTCAGTATGCCTATTGGGTTTGATATTAAAACCTAAATCAACAATAGCATAGCCCCCATTATTTTTTCTAAGGGTGGTAGTATCTGGAATACTGTCTTTTGTATCAAATTTAGCCGCAGTCATTTCAGAGCGAGCGCCTCCAATAATAGTCACTTTTTTGGCAGTTTGCGCCCAACTTATACTGTTTAAATTTAACAGCAAACCTACAGTCATTATGTATTTCAGGTATCTCATTTTGGTTTAAAAAAAGGCTTTTAGTTCTACGGTTGTTTCTTGTCCTTTGTAATAGTCTTTACTATAACTTTTATCGCGGTAATTCATCAAACGATGTCGCAGGTAAAGCCCCACAGATTTACTTAATTGAATATCAAAACCCGTTGCAAAAGCATATCCCACTTGATTTTTCGGACGTCTACTCTCTATATCTGTTTGGGTCTGGTAATTGGCTAAAATGCGCTCGTAACTTACATAATTGGTCCATACCAAATGGCTTTGAATGCGCCAATAGGATTCAATCTGATGATCGTAGGTTCTCAATAATGCTTTTTCAGTTGTTACCAACATTGGTGACATTTGATATTGAACAGAATTAAATGAACCCAAATAAAATAAGTAAAGTGGTTTACCCATTAAATAACTTGAGTATTTTGAATTCAACTCAATGGTATTAAAATACTTTTTGTAAACGGGCTTTCCCGTAATATCAACATCCTTTAAATTGACTGTTTCAATCACCGTTCTGTACAATTTATTCATTTGACCATAAGGCCCTATGTTGCTAGGAAAATCCCAACGCCAAAATCTTGACAATGGCAAGGCATTGAAGGCATGGGTGTAATTCAACTGACTACTCAAAGCTTCTAATTCACCTGCCACAGAATAGCCTATAGAATGTTTCCAACGCTTATGTGATATGACACCATTGATATCAAGGCCTTGTCTGTTGTTTGACAACTGTCCTATTGGCAATACTGAACTGGCAACAGGCATGAGCACAGGCTGAGTTTGACCGGCCTGAACCACAGTACTTTGTTGTATAGATGAATTGATGAAAATAGCACTGTTGTTTAAAACCCTCGGACTGATTCTGTAGGCGTGCATTTCAATTGGCAAGCGCTTTTTCATGCTGCTGATTTTAACCGATAAAGCCTCACCCCATTGCTGAAAGACATCGTTTGCAAAACGTCTTCCAGAACCAATCTCAGAATACACCTTAATTTGATTGAACTGATGGGCGTATTCAACACTGATCATATTAAAGCCTGCTGTATTAAGCTTAATCGAATCAATTACTGCCGTTGAATTAAAGGTATTTAAAGAAACACTGGCCTTATTGTTATCGAAATACTTCTTCAATTTACCACCATAAGAATAATTGGGAATTGGACTGTATCCGCCATCAAATTGAGTTTTACCCAACATCAAACTAACTGCGGTTTGACCTGGTAAATCTGTGCCATCAATAATCAACCCTTGAAAAGCTTGATTACCCCATCTTTGATCTTGGTTCATAGCACCAGTATTGTAGAAGGTTTTGTATCTGTCATCAATTTGATTGGTATTAGGATCCCAAGGATTTCTCTCAAACAAACTGTAGCGATTGTACCCTTTATTGGTCTGAAAAGTAAATGGCGTCATAGCATACCAATTGATACCCCCCGTTCTTACATTTAAATTACCAATTCGGGTCTTAAAATTGCCATATAAACTTATCCCTAGATTTAAGCCTTTAACATTTTCTGTTTGTCCTAAACCAGTAAGCGGTGTCCACATGAATAAATCTGTTCCAAATGAGGTGTTTTTATCTGTGTAACCATTTAAATTCAACATGAATTGAGGGATTTGGGCATCATCCCCAATAAATATTGATTTCTTATTGTTTTCCATGTGGGCATAGGCATCAGTCATATTGCGGTAATTGCCCATAAAACGGTAATACCCAGAAACAGTAAAATGTTCAAGACTATTAAAAGGCGATTTGAAAGTTGATACATAGGATTTACTATTCAAACGCAGACTGCTATCAGATGCCGTTAATTTAGCTTCAGCACTTGTGCTTAGTAATACCAAACACCACAATAGAAAATGGTTGTTATGTCTAAATTTCACGGTGTATAAAAATCATTTAAATCTGTATGTCGCCACTTTATAAATCTGGCTGGTTTGTCAGTTGAAGCAGGCTCAACTACTTTAAAAGGGAAATTGGCGTAGGCCACTTTTTGATTGCCTTTAATCGTTACAAACAATCGGTATTCGCCTTTTAATTTAGGTGCTCTAAATTGAATATTAGGCCCAGACTTTCCTTTCTTAATGAGCCCTGTAATTTCTTCTGCGTATTGTTCGAAATCACCACCTGATTTTTTATCTGTGCTCTCTTGGATGATGCGCCAAGTATAAGTCAACTTTGCATTTGTGGCAGATGGATTTGGATGAACCTCTGCAGAATAGGTGAAGTCTGTTTTCAAAATCAGATTGTCTTGCATGTGCTTTTGATGCACTTTAAAGGAATCAATCGATGGTGAAGCATTCTGCACAGCTCGTTCAGTAAAAACAAACTCTAAGGCATCAACAGGTTCTGTTGTTATGTCATCTTTGCTAAAGAGACCGTACCAAGTTTCAGTATACTCTTGTTTGGCACCCCATAAAAACGCATAAGAGCCCAAACAATATGATTTGTTAGGCAAAATATAGTTTTGGTACCTCTGCTGGTAAATGAGTCTTTTTTCCGTACTAGTCTGTTCTACAGAAACACCCCAATTGGTAGTAGGTGATTCCCAATGGCCATTAGGGCCCCACTCGGTGATCATGTAGGGGCCTTGCCAACCATATCGCTGAATATTGTTAGGCACATTGCCTATATCGCCGTAAGTGTTAACACAGTAAACATCAATATCAGGACATCGAGCCTTGATTAATTGCACTTCCATTGAATCAAGCCCAGCTGTAACTGTACTGGTTGGATGGTTGGGATCTGTTTCGTGAATATATTTGGCTAAATCTTGAACAGCATACCAAACATTGGTATTGCTGTAATTTAAATCTAGCTCATTGCCTATACCCCACATGAGTAAAGCAGGATGGTCTTTAAATTGTTTAACCACTGTTTTGAAGTGATTAAATTGGTTCTTAACATTATTGACATTGTCGTAATCAAACCCATGTCTTTCATGTTGAAGCCACATGCCTAACATAACTGTAAGGCCATATTTATGAGCTTCATCTAATATCTTTTGTGCATCATCGATGCCCCAGGTTCTTATCGAATTAGCGCCAATTTTGGCAGCCAAAGGTAGGTGCACTGTACCACCAACACCTTTTACATAGTAAGGTTGATTATCGAGTAAAAAAGTGTACCCAGTATCCGTTTTAATCACTTTTACATTGCTTGCACGCAGTGCAGTCATTTGAAGAATGATCAGGGATATTAGGGCAAAATACTTCATAAAGGTTAAAAAAAATGCGCCCCGAAGGACGCATTTTAAAAATTAATTAATGATTATTCAACAACACAAGAGTGGATGCTAACTGCGCCATTGATCATAGCTTTGATGGTATAAACACCTTTAGCAAAAGTCAAAGTTGAAATTTCAACTTGGTTTTGCTTAGGTTGAGCAGAATAAACCACTTGACCTAAAGCGTTGTATACTTCAACTGTTTCAATGTTTGAAGCAGCAGATAATCTTACAAATTGTTTAGCAGGGTTAGGATACAACTGACTTAAGGCAACAGTGTTACCTTCGATTGAAGATGGTGCTTTAGAATAGTAAATGTTATCTAAATATACAACACCAGCACCAGTAGGCAAACCTGCAAAAATTAATTGAGCAATGTGTTTTTTACCAGCAAGGTTAGTAAAATCAGATAATTTCAAATTGAAAGTATTCCAAGAATTAGCTGTTGGAGACAAACTCAATTCATGTTCAGTATCATCGCCGCCACCGTATGCAGCATCAGCGCCAAAGTCAACTAATTTAACTTTTAATGTTGTTACATTAGGCGTCCATACATCAAAATTAAAATTGTCCATACCTGAAGCATCAATGAAGTTAGCGCCAGTGGTTTCGATACCTACGAAGTCTAAAGTAGAGTAACGTTTAACATCATTACCAGCAACTTGAATATCAGTTAATGAAGCTGAAGACCAAGAGGTTCTCCAAGTATCAACATTAACATTAGTGTAGGCATTGCTGAACATAGAAATCACATTAGCTTGTAAAGCTGTTGGAGTTGGAGCAGCGGCTGTAGGAGCATTGTCCGCTTTAGAGAAATACACATTATCAATGTAAACTGAAGCAGTACCTGTTGGCAATGCCGAGAAAATGATTTGAGCAATGTGGTTTTTAGTGGTTAAATTGGTAAAATCAGTTAATGGAATATTGTAAACATTCCAAGCATTCGCTGTTGGGTTGAAAGCAATTTCATGCTCTTTGTCGTCACCGCCACCGTACGCAGCATCAGCACCAAAGTCAACTAATTTAACTCTAAAAGTAGTTGCATTGGCTGTCCAAACGTGGATGTTAAAGTTGTCCATACCTGATGCATTGATAAAGTTAGCGCCAGTTGTTTCAACACCAACAAAGTCTAAATTAGAATAACGTTTAACGTCATTACCAGCAATGGTGGTATCAGTAAGTGTAGCTGAAGACCAAGATGTTCTCCATGTGTCAACGTTAACGTTGGTGTAAGCGTTAGAGAATAATGAAATTACATTAGCCGCTAAAGAAGTTGGAGTTGGAGCAGCGCTACTTGGTGTTTGCGCAAAAATTGGGTTTAGGTTTGCGATTGCAAGCCCACAGCAAATTGCTTTAACCCATTTTAAGGAAAGTATTTTTGTTTGCATAAATAATAAAAAATTAAGTTTCAATTTTAGTTCATTTTAAATTGATTTTAAAATCATATTGTCATTTTATTTTAAAACTATTCACATCTGTATGGGGATTACCCACTTTAATGGCAAAAAAACCTGTAAATCAACAACTTGTGAAATACACAATGCAATAAATTTTTGTTTAAAAACCTGCTTTTTTTAATTCAACAAAAAATAGTTTTGAATATTTAAGTATAATTGTAGCGAACAGACCTTAATCAGTCAATTAGGAATTTCAATATGTCAAACCAACAACAGACCACCAATTACAGTGCATTAAGTACGCTCATTACCGTGTTTTTTTTCTGGGGATTTATAGCCGCGGGCAACAGCGTGTTCATTCCATTTTGCAAACACTATTTTCATTTAGATCAATTCCAAAGTCAATTGATTGATTTTGCATTCTACTTGGCTTATTACGTTGGGGCTTTATTATTGTTTATTATTGCTAGTTCAACTGGCAAAGACCTCATCGCCTCATGGGGCTACAAGAAGAGTATAGTCAATGGGCTTGTATTCTCAGCCATAGGCGCCATTGCTATGATTGCAGCTGTTCAATTCAACACCTTTTATGGCATGTTGATTGGTTTATTCATAGTTGCACTTGGTTTCAGTGTTCAACAAACCGCTGCCAATCCAATGGCGATTAGTTTAGGAGACCCCTCAACCGGCAGTAATCGGATCAGTTTAGGTGGTAGTATCAACTCTTTTGGTACCACCATAGGCCCTTTAATTGTTGGTTTAGCCCTTTTTGGCAGTGCGGCAGAAATTTCAGATGAACAAATAGAACAACTTAATTTAAGTAAAGTATTGGTTTTGTATGCGGGTGTTTGCGCCCTTTTCCTATCAGCTGCAGCTTTGTTCAAATGGACTAAAAAAATACAAACCGAAAGCCTTCAAACCGAAAACCTTCAAGCCAAAAAAGCCATCAGAACATTATTGATTATGACGGGTGGCTTAATCATCTGTTTTACGCCTGTATTTAAAAGCTATCAAAGTGAAGACGCTAAAACCATAGCGGCCATTGAAACAAAAATAGTTGCCTCTGAAAAAGCCATAAAGGCCAATCCAAAAAATGCAGAAATAGTGGATTACCACTCCCATTTCATTAAAGAACAAACCATACAGAAACAATCTTTGTTAATGCCACTTGAGCAATATAGAATGCAATGGTTAATTGCTGCCCTTTTAGTGGTGGTATTGTGCCTACTTTGGCCACTCTTCCAACAAAACAGCAGTCAAAAAGCACAATGGGGCGCCATGCAATACCCTCAATTGGTATTGGGCATGTTGGCGATATTCTTATATGTAGGGGTTGAAGTTTCCATCGGCAGTAATTTGGGTGAATTGCTCAAACAAAAAGCCTTTGGTGCCTATCAATCATCTCAAATTGCACCATTTGTGTCAATGTATTGGGGCAGTTTAATGATAGGTCGTTGGGCCGGCGCTATAGCCGTCTTTAACCCGAATCAAAACCTTAAAAAATGGCTCAGCATTTTGGTACCAATTGCAGCCTTTGCTGTCATTATTGGCGCAAACACTTTGGCACAAAAGAACATGCAGCCTCTATACTTATATATAATCTGTGTGGCGATACAAATTGCTGCATTTATTTGGAGTAAGGATTTACCAATTCGCACATTAAAAATATTTGGATTGCTAGGAGTGGCTGCCATGTTAATAGGTTTGAACACAAGTGGTCAAGTGGCCATCTATGCCTTTTTAAGCGGTGGTTTGTTTTGTTCCATTATGTGGCCATCAATATTCAATTTGTCATTGGCAGGTCTAGGTTCCTATACCACACAAGGTTCAGCCTTCTTAATCATGATGATACTGGGCGGTAGCATTATCCCTCCAATTCAAGGAAAACTCTCTGATATTATTGGCATACACCAATCCTACTGGATTGCAGCAGCTTGCTTTGCCTACATAGCATTATTCGCCTTCAGTGTTAAAGGCATCTTACAAAAACAAGGGATTGATTATGAGGCGAAAGGAACGGCAGGCGGTCATTAAACCGTCATGATTTCCTTTTCTTTGTCTACAATCATAGCATCAATTTTAGCGATGCAAGCATCTAACTGCTTTTGAACTTTAGCTTCAGAATCTTTAGCCTCATCTTCGCTTAAGCCATCTTTTTGTAGTTTTTTGATCTTTTCGTTGGTGTCTTTGCGGTAGTTTCTTGCTACTACTTTGCTTGATTCGCCTTCTTGCTTAACCAATTTACACAATTGAGCTCTACGCTCTTCTGTCATTGGAGGAATGGTTATGCGAATAGAATTGCCGTCATTGCCTGGGGCAAATCCAAGATTGCTATTAATAATAGCTCGTTCAATATCATTGATAATGTTCTTCTCCCACGGTTGAACCATTATGGTCCTAACATCCGGTGAACTCACATTGGCCACTTGAGACAATGGAACTGGAGAGCCATAATACTCTACCACAACAGACTCTAACATGCCTGGAGAGGCTTTACCCGCTCTGATATTGGTGAATTCGTAAATGGTGTGCTGTATGCATTTCTCAAGGTTTCCTGAGAAT
>JBIPPH010000047.1:0-14081 GCA_044368575.1 Bacteroidia bacterium | reverse complement strand
TGCTTTCTTAGTCCAAAGTTTTTGCCACCAATTCAACTGTTCGTGCTCATCGTCGTAGTAGCCATAACCATAGCCATAACCATAGCCGTAACCATATTTATGACCATAAGTATTCGCCTTATTCACATCGTTAATCACCACAGACAAATTCGTGTAGTTCTTACTCGAATACAACTGGTTAATATTTTGAATCACGTGCTCCTTAGAATACCCAGAACGCACCACATAAATAGACAAATCACAACGCTTAAACACAGTACTCGCATCCGTTACCAAACCAATAGGCGGATTATCGGCCATAATCACATCATAATGCTTAAACAACTCATCAATCAAAGCATCAAACTCAGGCTTCAACAACAACTCATTCGGATTAGGCGGAATAGGACCAGCCGTTATAAAATCTAAACCCTTCAAAGGCGACTGCTTAATGGCATCGGTCCACTGATTCATGCCACTCAATAAAGAGCTCATACCTATCTTATTCTCCACATTAAAACCAACGTGGATTTTAGGCTTACGCATATCTAAATCCAACACCACCACACGCTTGCCAGTTAAGGCAATAATGGCCGCGTAATTGATTGCAAAAAAGGTCTTACCCTCTCCACTAATCGTTGACGTTACCCCAAACAATTGCTTGTCTTTTTTAGGCAACATAAAATCAGAATTCGTGCGGATAGTTCTCAAAGCCTCACTAATAGAAGACTTAGGATTCTTATCAACCACCAAGGTCGAAACCGGCATCTTTTTATTGTAAGACGGAATAGCACCCAGCAAAGGCGCTTTCAAAAGATCTTGCAATTGTTTTTGAGAATAAATTACATCCATTAAGAAGTATTTGATCAACAAAAACATGCCAACCGGCACAACTCCTAAAATCAAAAACAAAGCCCAAACCTTATTCTTCTTAGGCGAAATCGGCTCTAAAGGCGCATAAGCTTCAGACAAGACTGTAAACTCAGGCACAGTACCAGCCTTTGAAATCTGATACTCAATCTGCTTCTCAATCAAATCCAAATAATACTTCTCATACAAAGTATTAAAACGCTTCAAACGGTTTAACTCCGTCTCTTTGTCTGGCAAACCAGAAAACTGGCTGTTCAACTTGGCAATCTCGTTATTGGTCTCAGCATTCTGTTCAGAAACCGCACGCTTAGCTTCAGACACAAAATTCAACAACTGAGACTTCACAATAGAAATCTCTAATTCTAACTTCTTAAAAGGCGTAGTCGACTCTTTGCTTGACAACTTCAACAACTCGCGTTGCTTGTACAACTCATTCAACTTGTTAATGGCATCGGCCACTTGCAAATTATCCATGCCAAACACCAAAGGCACAATATTCTCTTCAGACGCATCTGACTGCACAAAACGCAAAACATCACTGTAAGACTTCAACAACTTGCCGTAAGCCTGTTTAGACTTCTCTAATTCGTCAACCTCTTTGACTATTCCAATCAATTCATCGTTTGGTGCTAAAGCCCCATTCTGCTTAACAAAGGTCTCAAGATCTTTTTCATACCCTTCTAATTTCAAAGCAGTCTCTTCAATTTGGGTCTTAATGAATTGTAAAGTCTGTTCGTGGCTCTTTTGTTTCTTTTCAATCGATTGATTAAAGTAAACAGAGTCATAGGCATTTACAATATCTGTAGCTTTTAAACGGTTAAAATCTTTAAACGCAATAGACAAAGTTCTGGCCTCAGTGCTATTGGCTTCCACCACCAAATTATCGTGCAAATAGCTCAATAAAGCGCCATTAGAATTAACCACAAACAAGTACTCTATGCCATCAATGTCTTGCTCAACAACATCCGTCCATTGTACACTAAAAACAAAATTGTTGATCTGCACTTTATCGCCCACTTTATAAACCTTACCATTGTCTAACTTATACTCATAAGCCGAAATAAATTTCAGCTTGTGCATGATGTCATAAGGGGTGTATTTTGGATCGCTTAAAATCTGAATCTTAAACGGACAAGATTGATACAACTCAGTGGTCAGGATATTCCCCTCTCGGAAATATGAAATTTGCAAATCAATGGTATTGATCACATGCTGTGCCACTCGTTGTGAACGGATCAACTCCAACTCGCCTTCCAAATTATCAACCGGCATGGCCTGAATTTGGGTAATGCCTAAATTACTGGCTTCTTTTTGAACCTCTAAACGGATCAAAGAACTCGCCTGGTAAGTTGGTTTGCTATACTTTAAATAGCTATAGGCCCCAAAGGCTGACAACAAAAACGACAATGGCACCCAGTACCAATACCGTTTAAAAATCAATAAAAATTTTTCAGAAGAAAACCCCGCGGCCGCCTGTTGTTGACGTTGACTAATTGGTGCCTCTTCATGATCGAAATCCAGCATGGTTATTTTAAGGTATAAATTAAAACACTCAAAGTTGTAATCACTTGAATGATATTAAAAATGTATAGGTTGTCTCTAAAGGCTTCAGTGCCCGGACGACGAATAGGTTCAATGTATACCACATCGTCAGGTCTTAAATTCACAATAGATTGTTTCATGTCTGCAATGGTTTTTAAATTCACCACTTTGACTTCAGGTTGTTTTAAATCACCACGTACAACACGTATGTTATAGCCTTTAGATTGATCGTCTAGGCCACCATATAAAGCAATGGCCTCTAACAAAGTCATATTGGTCGTATACGGAATGATTTTACTGCCGGCACCACCCAATATCACTATCTTTTTATTCACCACTTTAGACAAGACATATACGCCGTTGTAAAACTGTTCGTATTTAGCCGATAAGACAGAATCCAATTGCGAAGTCTTTAAGCCCAAAACAGACACCTTACCTACTAAAGGGAAATGACAAAAGCCACTCTCTAACACATCATAAGTTGGCTTGTCAACGGTATTGTTATTGGCATCACCAAAATTTTTAGCCGTCACCATATTGCCACTCGGATCAATAATAGATTCCCCTTGGTTGGTAAACACTGAGAACTGAATTTTGTCGCCCAATTTAATCGGGTTTTCAACCACCACTTTCTCAAAAGTTTGTTGCCAATTCAAGTCTTCTGGCTTGGTCTGTAAAATAATATTGGAACGGTAAGAACTACAACTCTGAAGCAGCAGTATAGCCCCTATGGCCAATATAAAAAGTTTATTTTTCATGTTTAATTAGTCCTAGTAAATATGTGCCATAACCACTCTTGGTTAATGGTAAAGCCAAAGCTTTTAATTGCTCGTCGTTGATGTAACCCATGCGCCAAGCCACCTCTTCAATACTACCAATCTTTAAGCCTTGTCTTTCTTCAATCACTTGTACAAATTGACCAGCTTGCATTAAACTAGCAAAGGTGCCCGTATCAAGCCAGGCAGTACCGCGCTCCAAAATACCCACTTTTAATTGTCCGCGTTTTAAGTATTCCTTGTTCACATCTGTGATCTCATATTCTCCACGTGCAGATGGTTGTAACTCTTCGGCAATTTGCACCACCTGATTGTCGTAAAAATATAAACCAGGTACTGCGTAATTGGATTTAGGATGGGTCGGTTTTTCTTCAATACTCAAAACTTGATTTTGTTCGTCAAAGTCTACCACACCATAGCGTTCAGGATCGCTCACATGGTAAGCGTAAATAACTCCTCCTTGAGGATCGTTGTTGCTTTGCAATAATTTTTGCAAGCTCGCCCCAAAGAAAATATTATCGCCTAAAATTAAAGCCACTTTATCGTCGCCAATGAACTCCTTGCCAATTACAAAAGCTTGCGCCAAACCATTCGGAACAGCTTGCTCGGCATACTCAAAACGACACCCTAAGTTTTGGCCATCGCCCAATAACTTTTTAAAATGAGGCAAGTCATGCGGAGTCGAAATGATTAAAATTTCGCGTATCCCTGCCATCATCAAAATAGACAAAGGATAATACACCATAGGCTTGTCATAAACTGGCATTAACTGCTTGCTAACGGCCAAAGTTAAAGGGTGTAAACGTGTGCCGCTTCCGCCGGCTAATATGATACCTTTCATGATCTGTTGCTATACATGTTTTGATAATATTGTTGGTAGGCGCCACTGGTAACGTGGTTCAACCACTCTTGATTGGCCAAATACCAATCCACTGTTTTTTCAAGACCTTGTTCGAAGGTTACAGAAGGCTTCCAATGCAATTCCGACATCAACTTACTTGAGTCAATCGCGTATCTGAAATCGTGGCCAGCTCTATCTGTTACATAAGTAATCAATTGCTCAGACTCGCCTTCAGCTCTGTTTAATTTCTGATCCATTAAGCGGCAAAGGTGTTTCACTAAGTCAATGTTTTTCCACTCATTGTTGCCGCCAATATTGTACGTATCACCCAATTGCCCTTGGTGAAAAATCACATCAATGGCAGTGGCATGGTCTTCTACAAATAACCAATCGCGCACATTCTCGCCCTTGCCATACACAGGCAAAGGTTTTTTCTGAAGAATGTTATTGATCATCAACGGAATTAATTTTTCAGGGAAATGATGAGAACCATAATTATTGCTGCAATTTGAAATCACAACCGGTAAACCATAAGTATGGTGATAAGCGCGCACAAAATGATCGCTCGATGCCTTTGAAGCACTGTAAGGCGAATTAGGATCGTAAGGGGTGGTTTCTACAAACTTGCCTTCATGACCTAATTGACCATACACCTCATCAGTACTCACATGATAAAAACGCTTGCCTTCAGCAGTCTTCCAAATCTGTCTGGCAGCATTCAATAAATTCACTGTACCTATCACATTGGTTAACACAAACTCCATAGGATTGCTAATCGAGCGGTCAACATGTGATTCAGCCGCTAAATGAATAACCCCATCAAACTGATGGGTTTCAAACAAGTTTTGAATAAAGGCCGTATCGGTAATATCGCCTTTAATAAAATGGTAATTGCCAGACTGATCAATGTCTTTTAAATTCTCAAGGTTACCCGCATAGGTCAACTTATCCAAATTGAAAATTTGATCGTTAGGGTATTGCTTCACAAAACGCCTTACCACATGCGACCCTATAAAACCAGCTCCACCGGTAATTAAAAGTTTTCTCATTACAACAAATCGCTTAAAAACATATCGAAAATCAAAGTCGCATTTGGTTCAATTACACCAGGATAACCTCTCTCACCATAAGCTAAATGACCAGGAATAATAACTCTCACTTTCATACCTAAGTGCATCAATGGCAACATTTCTTGCCAGCCTTTGATAACACCTGCGCCCACTACAGGTAATACGATTGGTTCAAACTGATCAAAGTTGCCATCAAATTTATCGCCATTGGTAAAGTAACCTGCGTAATAGACCGCAGCATTTTGACCTGCTTTGGCTTGAACTGAATCAATGCCTTTATCAATCACAATGTATTTCAAACCTGAAGGCGTTGTAACTGTGTCTTTACCAAAACCACTGAATGGAATGTATTGCATTGGTTTTAAAATCTCTAACATCTCCACTTCAAAAATCAAAGTTGAATGCGGCGGGATATCGCCCATATCTTGCTCGCCATAGCCCAAAGTAGATGGAATAATTAAAGTGGCTTTTTCACCTTTTCTGAGCACAGAAAACCCTTCGTCCCAACCTTTAATGACCTGACCAACGCCTAACACAAATGAAAACGGTTGATTGCGGTCTTTAGAACTATCGAATTTTTTGCCATTCACCAAAGTGCCTGTGTAATGTGCAGTAACTCTATTGCCCTTGCTGGCTAATTCGCCAGTAGGATTGCGTTGGGTAATAACATACCTTAAACCCGAAGCCGTTGTAACGGTATCATTCGGTTTAACTTTAGGCGTTTTTTTAGCTTCCGCAGTTTGACTTAAACAAAAGCTCAAGGCCAATAAACAGGTGGTTTTTAAAAAAGTATTCATCATTATTGTACGTTTAAAATATTAACTTCATACACCAAAGTAGCGTATGGTGGAATCATGCCTTCAACGCCTCTTGCGCCAAAAGCCAAATCATAAGGCAAAATAAAAGTAGCCTTTTCGCCTTGTTTCATGCGCATTAAAATCTCATACATGCCAATTGGTTCAAATTGGGTTTTAAGCACTTTAACGGTTTGTGCTTGGCCGGCTGTGTATGAATTATAGAACTCAGTGCCATCCATCAATTTACCAATAAAATGGAATTTAACCACTGAACCTTCAGTAATGCGTTTAGCGGTATCAGCGCCCTTTTGATGCACTTGGCAACGAATGCCGCTAACAGTATCAATGTCTACCACCAAACCATTCTTGCGCACATAGGCATTAATGTTTTTGATTTCAACATTCCAACGGGCTAGTTTTTCGACATTCACTAAACTGTCTACTTGGCGTTTATTTAAAAATCTATCCATCTTGATGGTGAATTTCAAATCCGAACCAGGTTGTACAAACGATGGCAATACAATTTCGCCGCGGGTCTTTAAAAAGAATGAATCCGCACTGATTAAGAACTGTGCACTATCGCCCTCGGCCATACTGCTCAAGGCTTCCATAATATCGCCCCCTTTGTGGGTACTACTGCTCAATAAAATACGATCAGGGGTTTGTCCGAATAAATTAAAGATCAAAGAATCATCTGAATTTTGAATGCTGTAATAGCATTGTAAATATTGACCAGGATTTGGCAAGGCTTGATTTTGACTGCGCTTTAAAAACTTATAACGCAAACCAGATTCTGTTTTAGAAAAATTGCTACAAGCAGTAAAACCAATAAGGCTAACGAAGCAAAGTATGTAAAAAATTTGTTTACCCATGTAATTGATCTTTATAACTGATTAATGCTGTTTTAAATTGTTCAATGGTGTCTTCTAAGCTGGCCGAACTGCTTCCGCCTGCTGCGTGAAAGTGTCCGCCGCCGTTAAAATGGTTCATGGCAAATACATTTGCTGCAAATTGCCCCTTACTTCTGAAGCTCATTTTCACCAACTTACTGCGGTCTATGATCAACACTGCAAAGCGAATGCCTTCAATACTCAAACCATAATTCACTAAACCTTCTGTATCGCCAGTGGTAATGTTAAAACGTTTAAGCTCATCATGGTTAATGGTTATTAGCGCTGTGTTGTACTCAGGCAACACCTCTAACTTTTGACTGATGGCATAACCAATAAACTTTACTCGAGACTCTGAAAAACTATCGTAAACAGAATCAAAAATACTGCTGTGGTTAATGCCCTTATCCATTAAATCTGCTGCAATGCGCATGGTAGCGCTGCTGCAACTATTGAATCTGAATGACCCTGTATCTGTTACTATACCTGTGTACAAACAAGCAGCTGTATCAGTATCGATTAAGTCTGACATTCCAGCTTCTTGAATAAAGCGGTATACCAATTCACAAGTGGAGCTGGCTTTATCATCCCAGTAAGTAAAATCTTCAAAGCCTTGCGGGTATTGGTGGTGATCGATTAAAATTTTAAGGGCTTTGGCATTGCCTACAACGTCTCCAAATTCATTGATCCTTGAGAGTTGATTAAAATCTAAACAAAAAATAAAATCAGCCGCTTGGGTAATGGCGGTAGCAGTTTCCACTTGGTCTTCAAACACAATGGTATCTGCTTCGCCTTTCATCCATTTTAAAAATGAAGCGTAATCAGTAGGGGTAATCAAAGTAACAGAACAACCAATGCGCATTAAAAATTGCCTTAAGCCCAAACTGGAACCCATGGCATCAGCATCAGGTTTGTGGTGGGTAGTAATAACCACCTTGGCGCCTTTAACAGCTTGAATGGTGTCTAATATCGTTTTTGCCGAATGAATGACCATATACAAACCACAAAGATGCTTAATTTACAGCAGTTTATGCTCATCCTTTTAGGCCCATTTCAAGGATTTTATCGATAATTCAGACAATTTGTCCTAAAAACAAGAAGGTTTTGGCCCAATAATTGGCTCAACGAATGCGTAAAAATTCGAACTTTGGATAGCCTTTTTCAGCCTTGGCATTGTAAAAATCCAAGAACCTTAATTTGTAAATTTGACCATCAGTATCTTGAATGATAAAGGTAATTTTAGCGTTCACCACATAATTGCCTACCGCGCCAAACGCATGTGATTTCCAATCGTAGCCTATGGCATTGGCCATGCTGCTGAATGCGTATTGTGGAAGACAAGAGGCGTCAATTTTTTCAAATCCAGTCGTTGAATCCTTGGCCACTTTAACCCCGTTGCGATTAGTCAAAACCCCTGCTACGCGGTATGGAAACGGTTGATTGTTGGGCAAAATACCCATAAAATTATGATTATAACGCGTAAACATGAAGTCCCATTGGGTTTTATTGGGTTCAACATTATGGATAAGCTGACCGCCATTGGCAAATGAAAAATAACTGTAATTGGCTGTTTGATCTTTAAGGATTTCGAAAGTATCTATGCGTTGTTGATTCAAGCGTGAAACAGCAATGCTGTATGCGCGATTTGTAACACTTAAAATCTGAAAACAAGCATAATAATCAGCCCCTTTCCCATAACTCAAATTCAACACAAAAACACCCGACGAATCAATGCCACCTTTGCGTTTGAAATGACGCCAGTCTGCAATGGCTGAGGAACTTGCCATACCTTCAGGGGCATCTACGATAGATTTAAATGATTTTATGTAATTGGAATCTTTGCTTCGAATGTCATTTAAACTGTACAAATCTGTTTTAAATAATTTGAGGTTATTGCCCGTATTAATAAATACGCCCCAAGCTGTGTCAGCTGTTTCAAACCGCAAATCCCAGTCATCGGAAACATGCATTGTATAAGCGTTTGTACTTAAGTCAAAATAAACATTATTTTCATAATCACTTCCTAAATTACAAACACTAATTTGACTATTACCTTGAGGCAAAATAACGGGTATTTCTTTCTTGAAACAAGCCGTCAAAGTGAACAGCAAAAAGCCTAACAACAACTGATTAAATCTCCTCATAATTTTACTGCACACTGAATAAAAACAGATCTTCCTATAGACACCGGCATGGTGTTACTGCCCGCATTATGAAAGCTACTCGACACATTTACGGACTTAATGGTACTCACATTTAAAAGGTTCTTGCAACCCATTGTAAAGACCAAACGATTACGCATTAATGCTTTGTTGATGGTCAAATCTAGCATGCTGTAAGCTTCGGTATAAGTGTTGACCACATTGCGCAAATTGTCTAGAGCATAGCCCACCGTTTTACCCACGTATTTATAGAATACTGAAACGGTAGTTTGGTCGTAAAAATGCTTTGATTTGAGTTGATAAAATAATTGGGTTCTCAACTCAGGTGAATATAAAAAATGTTGTTTGCCTACCCATTCAAAAGCATTGTTATTGATGCCCGTGTAAGCCGCTCCAATATTACCACTAAAACGACGCTTTGAGAACTGCAACATTAAGTTGGTGCCTAAGGATTTAAAACGATCAACATTTTGGTAGGTATAGGCTAAAGCGCTTGAATTGATGCGCACTAATGCAATTTGATTGTATAGGCTGTTGTAAAAATAACTGTTGTCTAACACCAATTGCCATTGCTTGAATTTGAAACGGTATTTAAGTGCCGCATTGTGGTTGTCAGACAACTCAGATTTCAAATCTGGATTGCCCAAAATATTGTGATTGAAATCTACAAAGTACAAGTACATTTCTTTTAAACCAGGGGCTCTAAATCCTCTGCCATAAGCATAACGAATACTCAAACGTTTTATGCCATCGTATTTGATTTGTAAAGACGGAATAAATGGCGCCGCAAATTGACTGTTGTAACTGGCCCTAAAACCAGGTTTGATGTTGAAGTGTTTAATGGCTTTAATTTCAGCACAAGCAAATACAGCGTAATCATTGATTTTGCCTTTATCAGCTTCTATTTTACTACCAAAAGCATTATTGAGGTTAATATCATACCCCAATTGATAAGCCATTTTTGACCACTCAGCATTGCTGTAGGTGCCTCGGCTCATGGCGGTTAAAAAAGTAGTTGAGCTATTGGCATCTGGGTTCTGAACCACTTGCATTTGCTCGTTTTGGGTGAGGTCTTTTAAGTAGGTTACTTTGTCGCGTTGGTAATTACTAAAAGACGTTAATACCTGCCAATAGGCCAATGGGTGAATTTTCTTTTCAAGGTTTAAAGAGGTTATGCCGCGATTGGTTAAATAGTATTCATCGTAGGCATAAGCTTCCAAATGATTGATTACCGGCTCGGATCTATTCTCTATGGTTTCTTTGAACCAATCGGTTTTAAAACGCAATTTGAGTTTACCGGATTGATGCAACAAAGTAAAATTGCCAAACAATTGTTCTTTAGGTTTCCATAACATCACTCTGCTGTTAGGCACAGGATTATAGCCTCCAAAGAAATTGCGATTTACACTGGCTCCGATATCAATCCCACTCACTTTTAGCATTGCACCGGCGCCAATATTATTTTGTTTGATGCTCTCGGAATATGCGTTGGCAAAAGCAGTGTAGGGTTTAGCAGAATCCAAAACTATGCGCTTTGAAATCATATTGATCACACCACCCAAAGCATCGGTTCCATATATAACAGACAAAGGCCCTTCAATGATTTCAATGCGTTCTATGTTGTTTAAATTCATTTGACCTAAGTCAATGTTACCATTTTCGCGGCCAGTAATGGGCACACCATCTAATAATATTTTGATGTTTTGCCCGCTGATGCCTTGCAAACTCATTGAAGAGCCGAGCAAATTATCGTTACTGATGCGGACGGTATTTTCTTTCAACAAGAGGTCTTTTAAATTGAAAACACCTTGCTTGTCTATGGTTTTAGCCGTAATGATTTTTACATTGTGCACGGTGCTCGATTGACTACTTGGCATAATATTGCCAGTGGCCACTACTGTGCGTTGGTCAGTGGTGTCATTAGATTGCGCAAAGGCAATACCCGTTACAGATATTGCCATTACACAAAAAATATGACGCAGAATCAACAAGGTGCTGTTAAGACTTTACAACAGAACTCAATACTAAACCTTTGTTGGTATAAATAGCCAAGTGGTATAAACCAGATGGCATAGCTTGTAAATCAAGTACAGTGTTTGAGCTATTGAGCACGGCTTGCCCCATGGCGTTGTATACGATAATGTGGTCAATTAAGTCTGTACTTTCAACCTGAATTAAACCATTACTAGGATTAGGATAAACCTTAACCGCCCCAGTCGAATTAATTGGCTCTACAGACATTTGATCTTGCAATACATTAAAGGTTGTTTTACCGCCTTTAAAAGATTTCATGGATACTTTGTAGTAGTGGAAATCTGGGGTATTTACAAAGTATACGAATGTATCGACCATACTGTATGACATGCCGGTAAAAACTTTCCAATCGTGTCCTATGGTTGAGATATTGTTTTGGTAAGGCGCAGTCATATCGCTGAAAGACACCTGATCGCAGTTCTTGCCAACATTTTTAGCTACTTTAAGCTTTGGATGGCTTAATACACCTGTAACCGTATATGGCACTTTAGGGCCACCGATAGAAACCATGCCTTTGTATTTGGTCCATACCACATCCCATTGATCCATCAATGGTTCTCTAAGACTCAAGGTATTAGTCAACACATTGTAATAAACAAACATGCGGTTTTGAAACGCTCTTTTATTGATCCATAAATACTGAGAGTCAGTATTGTCAATATTAGAAATGATCACATGCCACATGGTGTCAAGGGTAACTTCTTTAACATTGATTTTCTTGTACCAATTAGCACTCTTGTTGTACAACACATACACTGAACCATTGCCCTCAACGTTGTGCGTAGTTGGGTTGTAATTGCCCCAAATAAAATTAAATGGATCTGAAATTTTATAGCCTTTGGTGAAAGCGCTCAAGTTCCAAGTGCTGTCACTGTCATAAAGCGGTTGTAAGGCATATAAACCTGTGGTATCAATACCTCTCCAATTATTGGCATTGGCGCCAGGTAATTTCACTAAATTGGTACCTGTAGATTGTGTTTGAGGATTCTCGCCTAATGTAGAATTAACTCTTATGGCCACGCCGTTGGCTGGGTTATTAGGAAAATTACTCGGCATAACTGAAAACGCTAAATGCCAGTTGGTGTTAGAAACGGTGCTAACAACACCATTGCCAGTTTGACTGAATTTTTTGAAGCTATAATATACATCGTTAACTGAACCGGAACCCATAATGGCACTGTCATTGGCCGGACATTGAGCAAATACTGAGCTTAAGCTGAGTAAAAATGCGCATAATATGATTGATTTTTTCATGGTGTAAAATGAATTATGGCGCAAAATTAATGGCACAATTCACTTCAACACTACTGTAGGCCTAATTTGACAAATAACTGACAGTTAACCCTAAGTAAAATCAACATTCAAAGATGTAACCCACCCCTCTAATAGCTAAGAAATGTTTAGGGTTTTTAGGGTCTAACTCAAAGTATTTTCTAAACGAGAGTATAAAGTTATCAATGGTTCTGGTAGATGGATACACTGAATAACCCCATACCGTTTGAAGGATTTTTTCACGACTTACCACTTCGTTTTTATGTTCAATTAAAAGCTTTAACAACAAGACTTCTTTTTTGGTCAAATTAAAATGCCCATTAACACCTTTGGCTTCATGCTTTTCGAAGTTCACAGTGTTGCCGCCAAATTCAAATTCTCTTATGTGTTGATGCGGTTGTTGATGCACGCCGCGTTTTAACAGATTATTGATGCGCAATTGTAACTCTTCTAAATTAAAGGGCTTAGTAATGTAATCATCAGCTCCCTTTTTTAGGCCAGCTATGCGGTCTTCTACTCTGTTTTTAGCAGATAAAAACAAGATGGGCACCTCTTGGTTTTTGAGTCGAATATTTTCACAAACATTCAGGCCATCGATACCCGGAATCATGATGTCTAAAATCACCAAATCGAATTGTTGATCGTTGAACTTTTGAATAGCAGAAGGGCCATCTTTAGCGCCAATCACTCTGTTGCCATCCATCTCTAAGTTCATTTTGAGCAAGTCGTGTAAACTGCTTTCGTCTTCAACCAATAAAATGCGGTTCATAAAGGTATTATTTAAATGTGATAATGAATTGGGTGCCTTGTGGGGTATTGTTTGCTGCTTGTATTTCCGCTTTGTGTGATTTTAAAATTTGCTGAACTAAGTACAGGCCTAGTCCGGTGCCTTTTGTGCTTCGAACAGATTCATTGCCAACTCTGTAAAACTTATTAAAGATGGCCTTTAATTCTGATTCGTCAATGCCAGGACCATTGTCTGCCACTATTACATCGAAGCCTTTATTACTAGACCGATAGCTTACATGAATAGTTGCCTGATCACCTGCATATTTAATTGCATTTTGAAAGAGATTGCTGAATACCATTTTAAGTGCCACTTCATCTGCCTTAATCATTTTAGCGCTTTCATTGAATTCAAATTGCCCTTTAAATTGTGAGGTCGTCAAAATCAAATCCGCTACAGAATGAATGAGTTCTGTTAAGTCCAACTCCGATAAATTCACATGGTATTGATTGCCGTCAATTCGAGTGGCTACGAGCACATTGTCAAGCAACTCATTTAAGCGATCAGCATTGGATTCAATCTGTTTGTTCAATTCTGCATGAACGGCTTCTGGTAAGTCTTTGCGCTTCAAGGTTTGAGCACTCAGTTTAATGGCTGTTAGTGGCGTTTTGAGTTCGTGGGTTACCGATAACAAAAAATTATTTTGCATGGTATTCAAATTCAAGAGCGCTTGCAAACGCTGAAACACCCATACCACGCCGCCAATGATTAAGACCGCTAAAAAAATCACCTCAGAGTAAAAGGCCCTTTGCTTTTTTTCAAAACGTTTATGGATATTCTCCAGTTCGCTTGGGTCTAATTCAATCTTTAAAAATTCATGGGAATTCGCTTGGGCATCAATCAAAACGATTTGTGTTTTTACTTGATGTTGTTGATTCAACTGTTCTAAATAATTAAGGATGTGTAATTGATTGGCTTTGTATGTCTCATACACATTGCTATCAGTAGGTTCTGAGTGTTTTTCAATAAATTGAGCCAATTTGTTTTCAATCGCAATAGCATGCAATTGCAAGTTGTCTTTTTGCAAAGTATATTCCTTCTGTGTGTACTGAATAAAAGAG
>JBIPPH010000046.1:0-14234 GCA_044368575.1 Bacteroidia bacterium | reverse complement strand
CTTGATCCACCCGATGGGCCCAACAAAACCATAGTACTGAGTACCTGGTACAACCAATCATTAACCGCTAATGAGGCAGCTTGGAACATCCTCAAAAAACAAGGCAGTGCCATAGACGCCGTAGAAGCTGGTGTGCAAGTTTCCGAAAACGACCCCAACAACTGTTGTGTAGGTTTAGGCGCTAATCCCGATCGTGAAGGCCGCGTAACCCTCGACGCCTCCATCATGAACCACCAATACGGCATAGGCGCTGTAGCAGCCTTAGAACGCATACAAAGCCCCATACACACCGCTCGTATGGTCATGGAAAAAACACCTCATGTAATGTTAGTCGGTCAAGGCGCTCAACAATTCGCCCTAGAACAAGGCCAAGCCCTCATGCCCAACACCCTCAGTCCTCACGCCCAAAAAGCCTACGACAATTACCTCCAATCAAAAAACTTGCTTTATCAACCCAAAATCAACATCGAAAAAAGTAGCCCAAGCAACCACGACACCATAGGCATGATAGCCCTCGATATACAAGGCAATTTAAGCGGCGCATGTACCACCAGTGGCATGGCCTTTAAAATGCGCGGCCGCGTAGGCGACTCACCCATTATAGGCGCAGGTCTCTACGTAGACAACGCCATAGGAGCCGCCACCGCCACAGGCCACGGTGAAGAAATCATCCGCAGTTGTGGCAGTTTCTTAGTCGTAGAATTCATGCGTCAAGGCATGCACCCACAAGCAGCCTGTAAAAAAGCGGTAGAACGCATAACACAAATAACTCCTAGAGCACTCAAAGACATTCAAGTAGGGTTTATAGCCATCAACAAAAAAGGCGAACACGGCGGCTACGCCCTTCAAAAAGGATTCGATTACGGTGTAACCACCTACGAAAACGGCTTACAAAAAATAGACAGCGAATACCATCTTAAAGCATGATCACCCTAGAAATAGCCTGTAACTCATTGCAATCCTGTGCAGCTGCAGCCAAGGCAGGCGCACACCGCATAGAACTCTTTGAAAACATAGCTGACGGCGGATGCACCCCCTCTGCAGGCAGCATCAAAGCCAGCCTACAATACGGACTCCCCATCTATGTCATGATCAGACCCAAAGCAGGTAATTTCGTCTACAACACCGCAGAAATAGACGCCATGTATACTGACATTGAGATCTGTAAAACACTCGGCGCACACGGCATTGTATTCGGCTGTTTAAATAAAGACAACTCAGTTGACCAAACACTCAACAAAGCCCTCTTAAACGCCTGGGGCGGACCCGCCACCTTCCACCGCGCTATAGACCGCAGCAACAACTACTTCAAAAGCATAGAACAAATCATAGACCTCGGCTTCGAACGCGTACTCAGCTCTGGCGCAGAAGCCAACGTAGACCTTGGTATCAACAATTTAAGTAAGGCCATACAACTCTACGGCCAACACATTGACATCATGCCCGGCGCAGGCGTCAATATCAAAAACATACAATACATTATTCAAACAACAGGTTGCAAAAGCATACACGCCACCTGCAAAACCACCATACAACACCAAGGCATAGGCCAAACACCTGACTGCGAAACCATCAGCGATGAGGAAAGCATCAGGGAACTACTGGGGGAGATCAGAGCAAAATCATAGTGTGAGAGCGGTTTAATCCCCTTCGCATTCACACTCAGGGTCACCTCCGAATGCTTTCGCCGTAAGCTTTAGCTGAAGGTGGAATCTGTTAATACACAGAAGGAGGACACTTCCTCTCACTCTGTGTTTCTTCCGTACTTGGACACCAGTCCAATCGGACTTTGACGCAGTCAAATCTTCCCCTCCGCTCTCACACTCACCCTCACCCTCACCTTCCCAGCACAACCCCTATACTGTATATTAATTTTTGAATTTGTTGTGGGCTCAATTTACCCAAGCGCTTGATCAAACGTTTATTGTCTATAGCGCGGATCTGATCCACTAAAATATCTGAAGCTGCTTTAAGTTGGTCTTTGCGCAAATGCACTCTCAGAATTTGAGCCTCTTTAAACACCTGAGTAGTAACAGGACAAACAATAGTAGAAGGATGAACATCATTCAGCAAATCAGTTTGAATGATCACCACAGGTCTGGTTTTACCCGGCTCAGTACCCATTCGCGGATTTAAATCCGCCAACCATATCTCGTATTGTTTATGCTTCATCCATGAATTGCTCAAACGCATTCAAAACCTCCATAGACTGCTGTTTTACCAGCATAGATTCTTTATGCAACTGCTGTTTCAGCAAGCGCTTTCTATTGAATTGGTTGTATAAACTAACCGCTTCATTGATGTATCTATTCCTGGCCAATTTCATTTGACTTGTCAATTGTTCTGTCTCCTCAAAAATAGCATCGTCGAGTTTTAAAGAAAGTACTTTCATGGCATTTAATATCACCACAAAAGTATATACTTTCAGTAAATACTACAATTTTAATTTCAGATAAAATTAAAGCTATGAAAAGCAATCCCAAATCACGATTGATTAAAGGGATTTTTTATTGTGTTTGGGGGTGTTCTTCCATAGAATCAGGGGGCAAAGTGGGTGAGTGTGAGTGCGAATGCGATATATAATAGCCCCACACTTCGCTCTCATTCTCATTCTCACTCTGTGTTTCTTCCGTACTTGGACGTCAGTCCAATCGGACTTTGACGCAGTCAAATCTTCCCCTCCGCTCTCATTCTCAGTGTCTCCTCCGAATGCTTCCGCCGTAAGCTTTAGCTGAAGGTGGAATCTGTTAATACACAGGAGGATGATTCTCACTCACCCTTAATAACCATTAACTAATAACACTTAACTATTAACTGACTCCCCCAAAAATCCCTATATTTGAAAAAACAAACCTCTATTACAATGGAAAACAACATCATTCAACTCGATGCAGCTGCAGAGACCCAAAGGTTCATGGTGAAAGTCTATGCCTGGATGTCTTTAGCACTTGCCATTACTGGCTTTACAGCAGTATTTACCGCAGGCAACGCCACACTATTTAGCTTAATCTTTAGCCAATCATGGGTATGGATAGGTCTTATCATTTTAGAATTCGTATTGGTAGCTTACCTCTCTATCTGGATTGCTAAAATGAGTGCACAACGCGCCACCATAGTCTTTATTTTGTACTCTGTCTTAAACGGTTTAACCCTATCCATTATCTTCTTAATTTACACCACTGGTTCAATCGCCTCTACATTCTTTGTAACAGCTGGCACCTTTGCTGTAATGAGCGCATACGGTTACTTAACCAAATCGGATCTCAGCAAATGGGGTAATATTTTGTTTATGGGCTTAATAGGCATCATCATCGCTTCAATCGTAAACTACTTTATGCAAAGCGAAACCTTATATGCCATTATCACCTACATTGGTGTATTGATTTTCGTAGCCTTAACCGCCTACGACACTCAAAAAATCAAAACCATGAACATCATTGGCAATGAAGGCACAGACGAAGACAAAAAAGAAGCCATTATGGGCGCCCTCACCCTCTACTTAGACTTCATTAACTTATTCTTATACCTATTGAGATTATTAGGCAGAAGACGTTAAACCCTTAGCCTTATAACGCATAAAAAAAGTCCTCAAATTTGAGGACTTTTTTGTTTGGATAGGTTTTTGTTTGGTGTGTTCTTCACACCAAACGAGTAACACAAAACTATTTACCTATACTTATACTCATTCTCACACTTTAAACTGCAAAAGCCATCAGGGCCGCTGTAATCGCAGTTCACGCGCCATTCGGTTCTAACCTTATTGTTATCCAGGTCCATGTATTTTTGGTTGTCGAAAATCAAATACATCATACTAAAAACAGACAGCAAATCCGCCTCGCCTCTTAACCAATTGATGTTGGGATATTCTTCAATCACAAAATTATTAGCATATTGTTCTTTGCCACACCATTTGCAAACTTTAGTGTCACAGGTTACTTCTGAGTCATCCGGTTTTTTACTTTTGTATACAGTGATTGTATAAGGATTCCCCATTGAATCTGTTTTTTGAATCTCCTCTGTATAGGCATAAGAATAGGTATTGCCATCTTTCCAATCAATTTGATAAAGCGATTCCATTTCCTCATCACCGCTTTCGGAATCAATCGATTGCTCTTCGCCGGATTCTGTTAAATCTACATCATTATTGGGGTCATTTTTAGGACTACTATTACAGGCAGAAAAAACTACTATTAGAATTGTTAAATAAAAGATTTTTAAATATTTCATGTTAAATTAATTAAGATTAAAAGGCAATTTGTAAACCCGTAGCATAACTATACAAATAGCTGCTTACTGGCACCAATCTGTAGGTATCTTTTACATGATCCCAGTGGAAGAATAAACTAAATTTATCATTCAATTTATAATACACATTAGCATCTACAAACCATCGGTATGAAGTAAGGTAGTTGTTTATTGGCAACTGCATGTATGTCATCCCAGCAAAATCAATATTTTTAGTGATTTTGAAGGAGGTTTTAAGGTATAAATTGGCACGCATTACTTGACGGGTTGTATCACCTGTTTTATTGGCATATTCAGGTGAGGTTACCATTGCCCAATTCCATCGTTCGTTTTCATTAAACGCACCAATACCAAAATAAGCGTCAGTTCCCTTTTTATCAAACAATTTCACTCTGGCGTTTGCTCCATAAATAAACCTCGACAGCATACCCCATGCACCGTTCCATTGGTATTGTACAAAAGGTTCAGGGCTTAACTTCCTGGAGTCATTATCTCTTAGTCTTAATGAAAATAAGCCTTCATTTTGAATTTGAGACTTACCATTGTAAACCATGTCGTTCTTAGCCACTAAAGACACAGTGTATTTACTGCGGCTAAAATAGCGGTCCATTTCAAACGATACATTCAAGTCATTCAAATTGTTTTTTTGTTTGTCTGACGAGAAATTGAATGAGCCCAAGACTGCCCATTTTTTGCGCAAACTATCTGGCACATTTTCGCGGTCAAGATTTAAAATCTGAGCTTGCGCCATACTAGCAAAGGCCAAACTCATAATCAATAACAATCGCATCGGTATAAGGGTTGTTTTCATAGTGAGATTATTCGGGTTGTAAGTTGATGTCTAATACTTCTGAGACTTCTTTGCAGAACCAGTGCCAACGGTCTAAAATGGCTTCCTCGTTCCAAGTTTTTTGGTAAGTGCCTTGATCGTATGCTTTAACTATACTTTGGGTAATCATAAAAGCGGTCACTTTATCGTTTTTGTGTTGGTGTAAACCAAGGCCTTTATAAACATCAATTTTGATGTGAAAAGGATTATCACTGGCTTCAATGTTTTTACTGCCACTCAAGAGGGTTAAATTGGCTGCAGACTGCCCCCATTTTGCAAACAACTCAGGACTGATGTGTTGCCATTCAGTAAAGTTAGCATACTTATTGGGGACTATGTGTTCTAAATGCAAATCTTGTGTATGCGGAATAAACAACAATTTGCTTTTGTCTGAGGCATTGTATTCCAACATACAAAACAAAGCCTTACACCATGATTCTTTGTAGAGGTCTCCTTTGAGTGCTTCAAGCGCCAAAGGCATTACATGGTGGGTGCTTAATTGTTGTTCAACCAGGGCTTGTATGGCTTCAATGGCACTGCCCTTTTTGATCTCCGCAATTAAATTAAAAGAGGTTTGTTTAACTGAAGACAAAGTTTTGCCAGCTATCCAATTCAAATAATAAAAGTGTTTTAACAATTTAGGTAGTAGTTGAGCATGGGCATAATTGGTTTGGTAAGCGGTTAAGAGAATACTCTTCCAGTAAGACTGCCATCTTAAATACCACAGAGCATAAATGTGCTCATCAGTTGCCTCCCATAAATGCTGCTTGTAATGGCTTACAAATTGCTTGATGTCTGCAATGACCATCAAAGGGTCTTGAGACTTGAATACAGCGCTTAATTCGTCGTATACAGAGCGTTTGGGATTGCTGCCTAAGCAATAGTATAGGTACAAGACAAACACATCATTGAGGTGATCATTAAAGGGCGCAATGGTTTGCTCTATGGCATTCCATTCTTGCATAAAATGATTTTCTTTGATGGCTAACAAATCGGGCTGTTGGCCGTATTTCGCTTCAATGTTCTGAATCAAAAAACTCTTGATCAGATCTGCTGAGCTCAAATCCAATCCTCTGTCGTTTAAGACTTGAAAGAGTTTAATGGCAAATTCTTTACTTGAACAATCAATGCGTATTACCCTAACGGCATTGAATAAATAATTCATGAGTGCACCAATATAGGCAGGGCTTCTTTCGGCGATCTTAGCTTTGAAAATGGCCGCGGTATTTAAGAATTTATACTTGGGCGATTCATCTTGTTGCAAGAGGGCCTTTTTAGGTTTTTCAATGAGGCTGGTATTGGCGTTGACTATGAGTTGTTCAAAGTCAGTTTGATGCTGAATATGCGTGTAGAGTTTTAAACGGTTGAATTCTTCGTCTGCAACTATGGCTTGCTTGATGACGCGTTGTTTGACTACCTGCGGGTCGGCTCCCTCTGTTGCGTTTAAGTCTGGACATAGGTCTCTTACAACCGCAAAGAGAATCATGAGGGTGGTTAAGCGTTGTTGCCCGTCTACTACATCTCTGTAAGAGGAATTTTCCTTAGGTGCTGCGGTGATAATGGACCCTAAAAAATAACTTTCAGTATTGTTTTCATAAGCCTCAGTGATATCATCCCATAGTTTTTCAACTTGTTCGTCTGACCATTTGTATGGCCTTTGATAACGGGGTATTTGATAGAGGGCATCAGCATTGTTAAACAACTGCTTAATGGTAAGCGAATGCGGGGTAAATATATCTGACGCGCTGGACATAAATGATACAAAAAGTCTTGAAATTTAATATAAAAAAAGTAGTGTTTTAGCACCCTGTGCTGAAAATCCTAAAAATGAATGCTACTCATGTGGCATTAACGCACACTGAAGCCGAAGACTTTTAAAAGGGGCTTGGGTAAATTTGGGTATAAAGCCATTGCTTCAATTTGGCGCTTTAGCCAGACCAATCCATACATAGTGGCAACAAAGCCTAACATTAAGCCTGCAAAGGAGATGATTGATAAGCCTTCAAAATAGTGCGCAATGATTTTAGAGATGATGAGGGTATGCAGGATGTAAACAAACAGACTGTGTTGCCCTAAAAGCTGCCAAGCTTGTATGGTTTGAGCTTTTTGTTTGCTGTAGACTATGGCTTCTGATACAAACAGGAATAAGGCGGCTATTAATAGCATGAAACTTAAACTGACTGGGTAAAACCATTCGATATACCCTTCTCTCATGGGTTTATTAGCTGCAGTTAATGTTATCCAAATGAACAGACTGATAAAGGCTATCCCTGCTCCTGCTATACGCCATAATGAGAATGAAGTGCGTTGCGTATGGTATTTGGCACATAACAAGCCGGCAACAGATACGGCTAACCATGGCAATAATGGAAACCAACCATCCCATATGGCGCGCTTAAAATCAAACCACAAAAAATTAAAGTGTTGAATGCTGTTGAGTTTGATATCTGGGTTTTCAAACTGGTATTGCCAATATGGACTTAACGCTATACTTAACCCGACAATGAGCAATATGACTAAGCCTAATTGCTTGGTATTGGCTTGATACAAAAAGCTGTTGATGAGCCAAGCAAATCCGATCAAATAGAGCACATCAAAAGTATGAAAGGGCCAAATTTGCCATGATAAAAGATCCACTAATACCGCTGATAACAGTATGTAAAATCCGTTGCTGTAACTGGGTTTTTGGTGCTTGCTTTGACTGATGAATAAGGCATAACCCGAGAGGAACACAAACAATGGTGCCGCTAAAGAGCAGATGAGTCTATAGGCAGTGCCCATATCAGCGTCCAAAGCATAGGGGCTGCTGTTGGCAACAATCATTATCCATATGGCTATAGTCCTGAAAGCGTCTACTGCACCCAGCCTATTCTCTGCAATCATCGCGCAAAGATATAAAAAGATACAGACTTGTGGGAATGGGTGTTAGATACCTTTTTGAAATAGGGGTATTTTTTAATATTTAGAAAAAATATATAAACTGAAATAAAAATTAAATAGATTTGATTTTAAACTTTAGAATCTTATGGGCATTTTTGACAAATTATTTAAATCGAATTCACAAAACAACATTCCTAAATTGCAAGCTGATACTTGGGCCGGCTTGTATGTGATTTTATCATTTACAGAGGCCGCTAATGAACCGCCCAAACCAGAAGATGTTGAAGAAGTGCTTAATTCTTTATTTGAAAACGAATTTGACCTTCGCAATATGGATTTTAAACAAATAATTCAAATTAGCAATCAAATTTTTGGAAAGACTAATAATTCAACAGAAAAATGGAATGCTGAGTGGGAAGCATTGTATACACAATTAGGTGATTTTAAGAACTCTGAAACATACAGAGTCGCCAATAATCTAGCTAGAATAGCTTTTAAACTTAAGATGCTTGAGGGAATGGAAAATATTGCAGAAAACTTTGTTTACAGATTATCAAATTCTGAGAAATTTTTCTTGATGCCTAAACAAGATTTCATGTATGTTTTAAAGGACGCGGCAGAAGATACCGGATACAACGATTTTGCCGAGAATAACTAATTCTAAAAATGTAATTAACCGTTGAAAGTAATTTAGAGTATAACGGTTTCAGGAACTGTTATTCAGAAAATTATAATGGATTTAACGATTATCTGTTTTTCTCATAATTCTTACTAGGGCAATGAACAATATAAATGGGGCTATTGCTGAAATCAGTTTATAAAGCAGAGAAAAATGCCCGAGATAATTGTTAATTTGACCATCTAGAGAGAATGGAATCAAGTCTTTAAAATAGGAGAACAAGCCTAGACAACCAATGCCAGTTAATGTGGCATTAATCCATAAATCTCTTCTTTTTTGTTTTTCATCTTGCTCCTTTCTAATAAGCGCTTGTTTGCTACTTTGATCTTCTTCCAAAATGATAAAAATAGAATTTAAACATTCTTTGTTATCGTGCAAAAGAACATCTATATTCATGAAGCTTTGAAGTTTGCTGTAAAACAGAGCTAATTCATCATAAAAAGAAACAGAATAAAACATCTGTTTAAATTGATAGATGTCAATTCTTCTTTTGATTTGGTTCAATTCTAGTATGATGTCATTATTACATTCTAGAATATTAGCAACAGATATCTTCGAAGAGATCTGATTGATTTGTAACATAATTTCTCTCTGATTTAAAACATATATAAACCCAGGGAAATATTTATTAAAAAAAGCAGAGTAATTGTCTGATTTGAAGTCATTTTGAAACATTTTGTCAATAACTGCAGAACCTTCATTCAGAATACACATCTTAACACCAGATCCTGTTTCTACAATATGATTATTTAAGGAGCTATCTTGAACCACAGATTGGTTTCTTAAACTGTAATACAATATTGCATTGACATCATTACTTGGATTAACGCCAGTAGACGCGAACAGATTCAACAATAATGGCTTCTGATATCTAAGTTGAATGTATGGACAAATGGGCGCTAATTCAAGTGAAATGATATCCTCAAATGTTAGTTTATTGGATTTATCAATAACTTGTTGGCCAGACGCTTTATCAGATTTCATCATGGCATATTTAAAGGCCCCTGAATTCTTATCATTGGTGTAAAATCTAAAAAAGTCAGTTTGCAATAATTCATTGAAAGTTACACCAATCTCTGCTTTCATTTTTATTGCGAAAACAAAATACCCAATTTGAGCATAATCATTGATGACTATGTATGAACTATCTTTAAAATCCGCCAACCATTTGTTATTTATCAATAAATCACAATCCTGATCAAGTAAGCCTGGATTGATTTTGAAAACACGTAAAATAGCTGAATCATTAACGTTGTTAGTTGACATTAATTCCTTAACATGCCAATGGTATTTATCATCTACAATATTCTTTGAATTTACTGTGATTTTAGCCAAATTGGTATAAAAGTCTTGCTTATAAGTTTGATCTGAATTTAACTTTTTCTCAAAATTAAAATCAAAAGGGTTATGCTGCTCAGATGGTGCTTGAAAATCAAAAGGCAAAACCATAACAGACATGTATTTAAATGCATCTGATTGGTTCAATTGTTGTGTTTCCTGCATATAATTAAAATTGAAATTTACTGTTTTTTTGACAAATGAACTGAACCTGAAAATATAAGCTCATTTAGAATTGAGGTTTTCTAATTTCTTTCTGACAAGATTGGTGTGGGGATGTTGCTCTCCGAGTGCTTGAGTAAAAATAACTAGTGCTTTGTTGTAATTTAATTTAGCTAAATCATGCTTTTGCAGGTCAAAATAACACTTAGCAATGTTATTGTAAGAAATCCCAACAGAGGGATGATCTTTTCCAAAGCTTTCAAGTTTAAAATTGAGCCCTTTTTCGAAATAGACAATTGCTTTATCAAAATCACCAGACTCTTGGTAAACACCTCCAATATTACTTATAGTAGCCGCATACCAAGGGTGATTTGTTCCAAATAATTGCTCTAAAATGTTCAGTGCCTTATGATAATTTTGATGTGCATCATCAAAACATTTTAAATTCAAGTCAACTAAAGCTATATTATTATAGAGTGTAGCAGTCCATTCATGATAATTGCCAAAAACTGTTAAAAATATTTTAAGTGCTTTATCATAGTATTTTTTGGCCTCTGAATAATTAGCTTGCCTATTGTTTAAGGAGCCTATATTATTATAGGTTGTAGCTGTATTAGGATGATGTGTGCCATAATTTTTCTCATCAGAATTTAGTGCTAAATTATAATATTTATGCGCCTCATCATAATTCCCTTTATCTTGATGAACAAGGCCTAAATTGTTATAAATCGTTGAAATTGCAATATAATTCGAACCAAAGTGAGTAGAATAGGTTTCAACTGCTTTGCTGTAACACTTTAGACTCTCATCAAGTTGACCAGCATGTTGTAATGCTATGCCTAAATTATTATTTATTTCAGCGGTAATTTCAATATCTATAGCATTACCTTTGTCTATAACCTCTAATGCTTTCTTATATGAATCAATCGAATTGCTATAGTTTCCAAGAGCATTCCACTCTGAACCAATGGTTTGATAAAACTTAACAGTCTCTAAATCATTCTGAACAAAATTCAATGAGGACAGATGCTCTAATCTAGTTAATTTATCAGTTGAGTTTAAATACTTTATTGAATGAATGAAAAGTCTAGCTTTTTGGGGGGTATCTGGTTCAATAAACGATAGAACATCTGATAAAATTTTATTTAAAACAGTCTGTTTTTGAAGTCGATCTAACTTGTCAATAATTGCTAACACAAGTTTCACATCATTTTCTGTCGGTGTTGCAAACAATGATTGACTAATAGAATTCGAACTGGGGCTTTCCCCGGAACTACTTGACAACAAAAAAGCGTGTGCCAATGGGTCTATTGCCAAATTTGTCAGATTGACTCCAAAATCAATAAACCAGAGCAATATGTCTAAATCATTTTTATCAACTCTTCGAATCAAAAATTGCTTAAATCCTTCATTTAAACCAATTAATTTATTGGAATTAAGAAATTCAAAGATGTCATTAGGGGCAAAGTTGGTAAATTTTGATTCTAACACCTCCCCCAACACAAAATGAAAATACCCTTCAACAGTATAACTCACATATAGTTTTTCAGCATTAACAGATTCGGTCAATACCCCCTCTAACAATAGTTGTTGATAAGGTGAATCTATTTGTATGCTTTTAACAAAGTCTCCTATTTGTTCATCATCAAACAGCAAATCCACAGGCAGTAAGTGCTGCTCATGTTGGAGCATGAGTTCCGCTAGGCGATATAAAAGCAAGTGGTTAGAGGTCATTGAGCTTGTCTAGTTTATCTTTAAGTAGCTGAGTATGCTTATTTTCTGAACCATAGTAGTCAAGGAAAATGACATATGCCTTTTCATACATCTCTTTGGAGTTTAAGAAATCGTTCATTTCTTTATAAATATTCCCAATATTGGTGAAGGTATTGGCAACTACAGGATGATGATGGCCATATAAATTTAATCTAATTTCTAAAGATTTTTCATGACATTCTATCGCTGAATCGTAATCTCCCTTTTCTTTCAATACTAATCCCAAGTTATTATATGATGTTGCTGTTAAATGATGTTTCTCACCAAATACGTTTAAATTGATTAACAAAGCTTTGTTATAATAAAGGATTGCCTTTTCAAAGTTCCCTTTTGTTTTCCATATTATCCCTAAATTATTGTACGCAGCCCCTGTTGATGTATGCTGTTCACCAAAAATATCTAAGAATATAGTCAATGACTTTTCATAATAATTAATTGCTTCATTGTATTCACCTTTTTCTTTCAATACCGAGCCTATATTAATGTAACTTGTGCCTGTTGATGGATGTTGTTCCCCATGAATTAACAAAAAAACATCTAAAGATTTTTTATAATAAAAAAAGGCTTTATCAAAGTCCTCATTAACTTTGTATAACAGCCCAATATTGTTATATGTTGCAGCCGTCAGAGGATGCCTTTCCCCATAAATATTTAATCGTATTGCTAATGCTTGATCATAATGCGACATAGCACTTTTATATTGTCCTATTTGCTTATATGCAACCCCTAAATTATTAAAGTCTGTTCCTGTAGATTGATGATTTAGACCATATATTTTTATATTTACATTCAAAGATTTTTGAATATAAATTATAGCTTCTTTAAAATCCCCTTTATCTTGGCACAATGATCCTAAATTATTATAAGTAGAACCAGTAATTGGATGGTGTTCACCATGAACCTTCAAACAAATTTCTAATGACTTTCTATAATAGATTTCCGCTTGCTCATAAGTACCATTAGCCTGCAATACTAATCCTAAATTATTATAAGTAGTAGCAGTTGATGGATGTTGTTCTCCTAATATCTCTAAATCAATCTTTAAAGATTTTTCATGGCATTTTATAGCACTAATAAAATTACCATTTTCATAATATACTAATCCTAGATTATTATTTATTGCAGAAATTGACAAATAATTATTTCCATCAATATTTAATCTTATCGCCAATGATTTTTCGTAATTAAAAATTGCACTCTCATTATCTCCTATATAAGAGAATTGCTGAGCCAAATAATAATAAAATGAGGCTGCAATTTTACTATCATCCTTAATTGACAAAGTTGCAACTTCATGGAGTTTTTCTATTCTTTGATCTTTAGAGGTATACTTAATTGAATTTATATACAATATTGCCTTCTTGATATTATTTGGTTCAATTAGTTCATTTATTTGGGAATATATCAATTCAACTACTTCATTCTTTTGATTCTCCTCCAAATAATCAATACTTTTAGTTAAAACATCAATATCATTATCAGTTGGATCCGCTAAAAGTGATTCCAAGACTTTAGTTATTTGAACAGCATATGCATAATGGAGCGCTTGCGCAGTTTTCAATTCCCCTTTTAAATTTAAGAAAGCATGGGCTAATGGTATACTACAAACGGCCAATAAACTAGCCCCTTGGTTAATCAACCACACAATCCTATGTAAATCATCGTTTTGCACATCCCGAATTAAACACTGTTCAATCCCTTCCTTTACTCCATTTAGTTTATTCTTTTCAATTATTAACTTCAATGCATTAGCATCCTGATTCTCAGTCTGTTTATAAATCACCTCCCCCAACACAAAATGAAAATAGCCCTCCACAGTGAAACTAACAAAAAGCTTCTCATCAAGAACAGATTCAGTCAACACCCCTTCTAACAATAGTTGTTGATAAGGTGAATCTATTTGTATGCTTTTAACAAAGTCTCCTATTTGTTCATCATCAAACAGCAAATCCACAGGCAGTATGTGCTGCTCATGTTGGAGCATGAGTTCCGCTAGGCGATATAAAAGCAAGTGGTTAGAGGTCATTGAGCTTGTCTAGTTTTGATGCTAAAAGTTTGGTATGTTGGTGATTTTCACCAAAGACATTGAAGAAAATAGTATAAGCATTTGAAAAACATTCTCTAGCTAATTTGAATTCCATGATATCTCTGTAAACATTACCAATATTATTATAAGTTATAGCGGCATCAGGATGTTGATCTCCATAAATCTCCAATCTAATCGAAAGACATTTGTTAAAAAACTCAATTGCTTGTGTAAAATCACCTTTTGCATAACAAACAGATCCTAAATTGTTATAAGTATTCACCATTGTATGATGCTTATCG
>JBIPPH010000074.1:0-4299 GCA_044368575.1 Bacteroidia bacterium | reverse complement strand
CAAGCTGACAGGGCCATTAAAATACTAAAAACGACTATGTACTTTCTCATGCTTGCTAATTGATTTTGATTGCAAAATGTTTAACCATATTGAATGAAGAAGTAGAGGCAGGCACAAACACCACTGGATTAACTTTATCAGCTACTTCTGTGCGGATCCAAATAACATCGCCTGGCAAACCCAAATCGGCCACATTCACTGTTATGCTGTGCCAATAATCAATATTGGTATTTTGAACCCCTTTGCCGTTAAACGCGGATGGCTCTATGGTCATGGTTTGGACAGTAGAATCGTATTGATAAGGCGTTAACGAAAAGTTCACGCTATTCACTGTAAATTGATTGATGGGCGTTTTGTCGTCAATATAAGCCATCATTAATTTTAAAGTGTTGGCGCCTGAAGGAATTTGAATTGGGGCAAATAATGATCTAGGCAATGGCGTACTTGCACCATCTGCGAAAGCGATGAGCCCTCCCATTTGAGGCGTAAAATCCACACTGCCTGGCAAATTACCAAATTGGTCTTTAGCGCCATCATTGATCCAATTAACAATGTTTTGAATATACTCTGCTTTTTTTGCCGGCCAATCACTGCCCGGATCAACAGACAATGGCATAATACCTTGAGAACCAGGAATAAAGTTATTGATTCTATGCAGGAGCATACTTTTAGCGGCATCTCCTGGCACTACCCTCAAATTGAATTGCGGATTGTTAGGATCTGTGTTGGTGCTCAAACGGTTTATGAGAGAATTATACGAACTTTCAACTGTTCTAAAATCAGGTTCAAAATTACCATCATGGCAACCACTGTTAGAACAAGTTGGCTTGAAAATATTTTTATGCAAACCTTGAATGGTATTAGGATCTATTGGCTTATTGACATTAGCAGGATTGCTTGGGTCATCTGTCCAAGAACTGTATGGATTTTTGCTGCTTGACTTTTTACAAGCTACACCAAAAACCAATATGCAACAGGCAAAAACAATTACTGACTTCATATCCTATCAAATAAACTTAAAGACATTGGATCAATTAAACCAGCCGCTTGAACATCGCTCTTGAACCCTAAAATATCGGCAATGGTGAGGGCCATATCCGTAACACGGCCTACTGAGTTACTCTCACTGCCAATCATTAAATTTGACGGCACATTCTGTCCAACCATGCCACCAAAAACCCTCAATGAGTTGGCATCTCCGTGGTCATAACCATACCAATCATTTTCGTCTTGTATGGGATTGTGTTTTAAATTTCTACCGCACTCAGGCGCAAAGGTCATAATCGTTTTACCACTCATTTCAGGGATTTGAGTTTGAATGTAATTCCATAAAAAACCAACCGCATGATCAGCCTTGTGCATGGCTTGCAAATACCCTGTAAAATTGCTGTGACAGCCATCAATATTACTTAAATTAACCACCAATAACTTTGGCTTAAACACCCTCAACACTTCTGCTGCATAGCCTATCGTGTAACCATCTCCACCAGAAACTGGTGGCATAGGGATCAAGCCTGCTTGTTGGCGCTTAAAAGTGTTGTCTATAAACTCTTTAATTTGCGTTTTTTCATCATCGGTATTCTTTATCCCCGGCATTTCTCCTTTCTTGATATTGAAGGTATTGTCTAAGAAATTTTTCATCTTATACATGGGATCTAACTCTTCTTGAGGATGGTAAATTTTAGCATTTGAAAGTGTGGCATAACCGTCACCTCCGAAAGTAATGCCTGGTGCAAAAAAGTTGGCACCGTATTGCAATCCAAAGTCAGGATGTTTACTACAGTTCAATAAAGGAATTGAATTCGAAATGGTATTACCAATAAACCAAACATCTGTTGCTTTGTATCCTCCGAATCTTCGGGCGTATTCAAAAATAGTTGGATTTACTGGCCTCACCTTTAACCCTTGACCCTGTACCAAACTGCCTGTTACAAGTGAATTCCACCCACCATAGTGCCCTCCAGAAATAGCGCGCATTTCAGCGAAAATAGTTCCTTGTTTTTGTATGCTTTGAGATAGAATTTTAGGGATGGGTTGACTGCCATTTGGTTGCCCAGCTGGTGTTGTACCGTAGGCAATTTTAGCGTTTGGAGCAGCCCCTTCTAGAATATTGTACAAGATATTTCCTTCTACATTATAGTTCTGACTATCGGCCAGATACCTTTGCAAAATGGAATCCTGTTGACGCAAACCACCACCAAACATGACCATCACTACATGGTCAGCTTTTGGCGCATTCGTTCTGGCAAATAATCTACCAGATGGCACAATGTATGGCAACACCACTCCACCGGCGGTTAAGGCTGCTGCTTTCTTTACAAAATCTCTTCTTTTCATAGTGTTTGAGTATTAATAAAACATGTATTCATCAGAAGCTGCAAAGGCGGTATATACCAGCTCTGGTCTAAAGTTTGGATTGGATTTATTGGAATTGATAAAATTGATGAACCAGGTTTTTTCTGCTTCGGTTGGGCGGCGAATAAAAAAACGGATATAAGTTTCCTCAACAAAGCGTTCAGTGGAATCAATCATCATTTTTCGAGAAGGTAATTTCACATTGGCCGAATTCATGTAATTGCTGATAATGACCTCATTGATGAGGGTTTTATCACCACAGCTTTGCATAACGCGATCTATCCTTGCCAATTCATTAATGGACGAAGGCTTCTGAAACAAATTGGTGGTCAAAATACTATGGAATTCAATATTGGATTTGTCTTTATCCTTATTGAGGTTATTGCCATAGGTGTTGGTATCAACCACACCATAAGTGCTCTGGTCTTTTTTCTTGCAGGCCCCAAAAAGCAAACTAATGCTTATGAGCGTGTAGCTGGCTAGTTTAAAAATGTGCATATTCATCTGTCACTAAAATGTTTTCTTGTACAAGTTGAAAATCTCCTGTTTTAAAATAGGAATCCATCATATTAAAGGTTTCTTGAGTTGAAGGCTCTCTGCCCACTAAAGTTAAATAAGCCCATTTGATCATACCCTCATAAAACTCTCTTGATTGGGTTAGCATAGAACAATAACTTGGTTTATTGTCAGCAAAAGCACCAAATAAACTACCACCCTTTCCAGTTTCAATGATATCGTAAGCAATATCTAACTCATCTCTGGTTGGAAATCTAAAAAACAAATCATCAAAGGAAGCATTCACAAAATTCAAAGTATTCATATTGATGACATCGTAAACAGGGTTGTCTAACATGGCTGCACACATTTGATTGAAACCAATTTTACCAAATCTGTATAAACGATTTGATTTTAAAACATTGGCGCAGCGGTTGATTGTTACCATTGAGGCAAACACCCCAATTGAATCGCCATTTAACCTTGACGACAAAATGGCAAACTGAGCATTGCCAATTTGTTGATAGAACTCTTCATCACCTGCACCTTCTAAAAATCTAGCCTTTGACAAATCATATAAACGCTGGTAATAGGCCTTTCTATAACAAGAATCGCCCTCAACAAAAAGGGTATCAGTTTGCAATCTTTTAACGAGTTGGCGTCTGGTATCGAAGCTTAAATCCCCAGCCCTTAAAAAGGCTAAATCTCTGACTACTTCAACATCTAGAGGTTCTCTGCCCAACAAGTCAATGTAGACGCGATTGATGTAATTCTCAACTTTAACCGTTGGAATATCTTTATAAGATTTGGGCACATTGCCTGGTATGTATTGGTCCTTTTTAGAACAAGACACTAAGCACAAAATAGAAAAGACAATGGGCAACAGTAGGACTTTTTTCATAGGCTATTACTGTTAAAGCAATAAGTGGTTTTTACAAATATAGAAAATATTTTTAATAAAAGACCGAAAAGTGACAAAAAATATCAAAAAGCTAATAAACATAAGACACTAACTATCAGATACTTATAAAAAACATTCACCATTGAAGCAACCATTACAACTTAATTGGGTCTAACTTTGCAACCAAGTTTCCAAAACATGAAGAGAAATCTGACCCTATTACTATTATTACTAAGTGCCTTAAGTTTTTACCAATCAGCCGATGCCTGCAATTGGAAATCAAGATACTTTATTTACAACACATACGACAGCTGCAATAGCAATTCTCGAAAAGCAAGTGTTGGTGGATATGTGTTTTTTAACTCCAATTTAATAGGTTGTTTTAAATACCAATGGAAGGTGAATGGTAATGTTGTCAGCAGTAGAAATGTATTTAGCTATACTGCAACTCAAAACGGCAGTTATACAATTTCTTGTAAAGTGACAGATACTTGCAACAATTGTGATACTATTTTTAGCAGCACCAAAACCATTAGTTGTTTACCAAA
>JBIPPH010000073.1:0-4373 GCA_044368575.1 Bacteroidia bacterium | reverse complement strand
CGACCATTGCGCGTTGGCATTACACAATCAAACATATCTACCCCAAGGGCTATACATTCGAGTAAATTCTCTGGAGTTCCAACCCCCATTAAATACCTTGGTTTATCGGTTGGCAAAATCTGACAAACCACATCGGTGAGCTCATACATGATCTCTGCTGGCTCGCCTACACTTAATCCGCCAATGGCATTGCCCACCGCCTCTTTGGAGGCAATGTATTCTGCACTTTCTTGACGCAAATCTTTAAAGGTGCTACCTTGTAAAATTGGAAACAATGCTTGTTCATAACCATACAAAGGCTCAGTATTATTAAAGCGTTGTTGGCAACGGTCTAACCAACGGTGGGTTAAATGCATGCTTTTTTTAGCATACTCATAAGTGCTCGGATAGGGCGGGCATTCGTCAAAGGCCATGATGATATCAGCGCCAATTTGACGTTGTATATCCATTACATTTTCGGGTGTAAATAGATGTCTTGACCCATCAATATGCGATTGAAACTTAGCACCTTCTTCAGTCAATTTACGCCTTTCAGCCAAGGAATACACTTGGTATCCTCCAGAATCCGTTAAAATAGGTTTATCCCAATTAATGAATTTATGCAAACCACCGGCGGCATTCAAGACCTCTGTACCTGGTCTTAAATACAAGTGATAGGTATTGCCTAAAATAATTTGGGCTTTGATGTGGTGATTGAGCTGATCAAAATTGATAGCCTTCACACTGCCAATGGTACCCACCGGCATAAAGATAGGGGTTTGAATTAGACCATGATCGGTCTGAAGGGCGCCTGCCCGAGCCTTGCTATGGGTATCGGTATGTTGTAAATGAAACTTCAATTGTGGAATAAAAAGGAAATTTGAAACAATCTGGATTGAATGCGTTCAAAAGAACTTGAGAAAATATAAGGATCTGAACTGAGCATATTGGTAATGCTGTTGCTCATTTTGAATTCCGTAGAAATCATAGACCAAATACCATAGTGGTCATAGCCAAAACCATATTCGTAATAAAACGAATTGGCTTTAAACGCCACCATCGGCAAATTAGGCCCCCTCACAGTGGTTTCGTTGCTTTGAAAATCATGCGAGTAACGCAGCCCACCAATAACATAAAAACGGTGGTTTCTGTGTCTTACCGAGTGGTGCTTCAAAAGCAAACATTGGTTCAATGACACCGATTCAGTTTTAGCCGTTTGCGTGCGGTCTGCAAAAGTGAAAGTAAAATTCCTTTGAGAAAATTCAATTTGCGGCAGGTACCTAACCGTAAAATAACGCCCTATTCTATAGTCTGCAATACCGCCAAAATTCAGCCCTGAAAACCCCTCAACTTTAAGGTGTCTTACAGAATCTTTGGCATAAAAATCAGTTGATAACACATATTTGGCTTTGGCAAAATTGGGGGTTAAAGAAATCCCAAAATGCCATGGTCTTTGATCGTCATTGGGCCTATGCTCTTGAGCTTGGGCCGAAACAAAGCACATGCAGGCAAAGGTCAATATTATTTTATACCGGTGTACAAACTGCATATACCAAACGATAGCGATTTAACTTTGGTGGTTTTGAAACCCAATTGGTTTAAGTGGTTTAAGAAATCTTGTCCGTCAGGGAAGTGTTTCACTGATTCAGGCAAATAGGTATAGGCTGATTGGCTTTTAGAAATCAACCTGCCCCATAATGGTAATATGGCACTGAAATAAAATTGGTAAAGTTGCTTGATTGGAAAGGCTTTAGGTTTACTGAATTCTAATACTACCAACATGGCGCCTGGTTTAAGCACACGGTAAATTTCAGCTAAGCCTTTGTCAAGATTTTCAAAGTTGCGCACTCCAAATCCAACGGTACAAGCATCGAAACTATTGTCTTCAAACAATAATTTCTCACTATCTCCTTTCACCATACTGATCAAATGGTCGCAGCCTTTTTTCTGCATTTTGATTCTGCCCATACTCAACATCCCTTCGCTCAGATCAACGCCCACAATGGCTGTCGGGTTTAAGCTCAAAGCTTCAAGGGCTAAATCGCCAGTGCCAGTAGCTACATCAAGAATGCGTTTAGGTTGCAAGGGTTTTAATTGGGCAATGGCTTTTTTGCGCCAGCCTTTATCAATCCCTAAAGACAAAAAGTGATTCAAAAAATCATAGCGTTTAGAGATGTTATCAAACATTTCTTCTACTTGTTCTTTCTTGCTTTTGTCTGAGCTTTGTATGGGTTTTATAGCGGTCAAGGTAAATATGCTTATTTTTGCGGTGATTAAAAAAGCAAAGATAATCATTTCAGCGCTTTTAACATACTACATGAAAGCAGAATTCAAAGGGTCCTATCCATCAACCAAAGTGCTTCCAAAAGAAGATTTTCCTGAGTTTGCCTTTATTGGCCGAAGCAATGTGGGCAAAAGCTCCTTGATCAATATGCTTTGCAACCATAAAGACCTTGCCAAAACCTCTTCAAAACCAGGCAAAACCCAACACATTGTTCGTTTTTTGGTCGACAATAGTTGGTACTTAATTGACTTACCGGGCTATGGTTATGCGAAAGTATCAAAAGCATCGAGGGCTGAATTTGGCGAATTGATTCAAAGCTATTTGCTAGAAAGAACCTTTATGCAATGTGTGTTTGTCTTGATAGACTCACGCATTCCACCTCAAAAAATCGATTTGGAATTCATTGAATGGTTGGGGGTATCAGGCATTCCATTTGCTATGGTCTTTACCAAAACAGACAAACTCAAACCTAAAGAATTAGACAGCCATTTAGCATTGTATCGTGAAACTTTATTAGAATCATGGGAAGAACTGCCAACAATGTTTGTCAGTTCAGCCATTGATAAAAAAGGTAAAGAGGAGATTTTAAGCTTTATCGCTGAGGTCAAAACCACTTTTTACAAAAATTTTTCGGAATAGATGCAACCATTTCAAAAAAGTGCAGTCTAACCCATTAAAACACCAATACATTTATTATGAATTACACTAGAATCCTCCGCATTGCAACCGTTATCGCTGCTATCGTATTGTTTACAGTAAGCAGTTGTAAAAAAGAAGCAGAAGTAATTGCCACTATAGACAACTACACTGCCGAGTCATTGATCAATCAAGCAAACGATCAGTACAATGCCCTGAATTACACTGAAGGCAATGATTCAACGCCTTATTACTCTGTTAATGATGGTATGCCAGAATTGTATACCTTAACAGAAGCTGACATGGACAGCGCTGGCTACAAAAGAAATTTTCAAGAAAAGCGATTCTTTACTTGCTTAAAGAAATTAACGCTAACTGATTCTCAAGAACATATGTTAAGAAGAGCCATTAGAGCTTACGAATTATGTAAACGTGCAGATATGCTTGCCCATAAAGAGGCTTATGCTAAATTGTTGTTGAAAACAGAAAATACCCGCAAGGAATACATTGCTCAACTTAAAAATGGTAAAATCACCAAAGCTGAATTTGAAACTAAGATGAAAGACCTTAAAGCCAGTTTTGAAACCGGCCTTAAGTTGATCAAAGATACCTACGCTAAACGTTTGGCAGTTTGCTGCGAAATATTTGTCAGAAAGGTTAAAGATATTTTAACCAAAGACCAATGGAAAGCGTTTTTAGATTGTTATAAGTAGTTGTTTTTTCATAATGCAAATAAAAGCCTCTGAGTAATCGGGGGCTTTTTTTATGTGTAAAAGGACAAAGACTTAAACTTGTTTTGAAAACCATTTAATTCCCTTAATTTTGCTCTAAGAAAACAAAATGAAAAGCTTATCAATATTAGCAAGTGTTGTTATTTTATCAATGGCAGCTTGCGGCGACAAATCAGGGTCTAAACCAACCCTTAAAAACATGGACGATTCTTTTGCTTATGCCTTCGGTGGTTACAGCGGTAGCATGTTGCACAATTTCAAAATCAAAGAAGTGAATTGGGAAATTTTCAAAGCTGCACTTGAGCAAGGTTTGAAAAACGGCGATAGCTCTTTGGCTATGAACAGAGAGACCATTGGTAAAATCTTAAACGACTACACCATTGAAGCACAATTCGGTGGCAACAAAAAGTTAGGCGATGATTTCATCAACAAACGCAAAAGCGATGGTTACTTCGTTAGCAAAACCGGTTTATTATTCAAACAAATCAAAGCTGGTAACGGTGTAAAACCTAATATCACAGACACAGTTGAAGTGCACTACACAGGCAAATTCATTGATGGTAAAATCTTTGACTCAAACGAAGGTAAATCTGCATTCAAAACCGCTTTAAATGCAGGCGCTATCAAAGGTTTCTTAGAAGCATTGAGCATGATGGAAGAAGGTTCTACAGCTGAAATCATTATTCCTTGGCAATTGGCTTATGGCCAAGAAGGCAGCAGAAACCCATACACTGGTGAAATGA
>JBIPPH010000045.1:0-14759 GCA_044368575.1 Bacteroidia bacterium | reverse complement strand
TCACTTTAGTCATATTGCCTTGATAGCAATCCAAGACCCATTGTCTGAAGTCTTCAAACTGAGGGTTGTCTAATTCTGAGGCGAGTTCTATGGCTTTACTGAGGTTGCCTTCTGCCATGAGCGCAGCATTCTTTGCAATGTCTGAGGCTATGGCTTTTTGCTCGACTAAAAAACTTTCGATTTCGGGGTAAGTATAGCTTGGAATTCTGGTGTATTGAGTTCTCGAAATAATGGTACTCAATATGGCTTCTTGATTGTCTGTTACCAACAAGAACAAGGTGTTTTGAGGGGGTTCCTCTAATAATTTCAACAGTACATTCCCTTCTTTACCTAAGTATTCTGGCAACCACATGACCAACACTTTGTAGCTTGACTCATAAGGCCTCAAGGCTAATTTCTTGATGATGTTTCGACACTCCTTGATGGGAATATTGGGCTTTTTATTGTCTGCTTTTAAATAAGCAAACCATTGCCCTAAAGACAACTGTGGGTTGGCAATAAAGGCGGCTCTGAAGTCTTGTATAAAGTCATCGCAAATGGCGTCTGCTCCAAAGATGGGAAACGAAAAATGCAAATCAGGATGAATGAGTTGTTGGTATTTTATACAAGATGGACATTGACCACAACTGTCTGAATCAGTAGGCTGAGCACAAGACAAATACTGAGCATAGGCTGTTGCCATTGCCAAGGCGGAATTACCCTCCTTTCCCACTAAGAGCTGTGCATGTGGCACCCGCCCTTGTCGAATAGAGGAAGTCCAATTGGCTTTTATGGCACTGTGACCTAAAATCTCCGAAAATTTCACAGTTACAAAAGTATTTATTTTTCACTCACTTCTGTCAGTTGTGATTAACTTATTAAAAAGTTCATCACCAATCTGTGGGGTCCTTGAGTGATAAGACCATTTGAGAGAGCGGACATTGTTCTGATGTTGATTTTAAATACTTATCGAAAGGACATTTAACAATGGCTTTAACATAGACTGCTTGGCCCTGAATACTGAGACCATTCATGAAGAATTGATACTCCGTAACGTCTGTATAAACTGGCTTATTTTTCGAATTGAATTTGGTTTCAGAATAGGAATATAGATTGGTGGCGGGCAATCGACCTTTGTATTGTTTTAGGACAGGTAGCCACAGGTCTTTGTTTTGAAATTCGGCTGGCAGTGTTTTATCAATAGTCAAAGTAGCTGCACTTAATTGCTTTTGTATGAATTGGTAAAATTGTTTGGTATAGGGCGAGTTGTCTTCTATCAAAGCTTCACGGAATAATTGACTGGATTGGTTGTCCGCAAAGAGTTTGAATCTGAAGGCTAATTCTGGATGAGAAAAATAGAGTTGACGGCAATGTTTGGGCACTTTAACTGTGACCTTATTGACCCCCATTCCGAGAGGAATATCTGTTGGATTATACCAGGCATCAGAGTCATTGAATTCACATTTTAGGCTGATAGGTTTTTTACTATAGACGTAAAACGTCATAATGCTGTCAGATAAATAATGAACTATTGATTTAGGCCCTAAATATTGTAATTGTTGTGAGCGTTGAACCCTAATAGGTGAATTGACATAATCTAAAATAGAGGCCTCTCTTAAATTGGTGAATTTAAAGGCTGGATCGTGGGGCATATGGTCAAACAAAAAATCAAGGGGTTGGCTTAAAAAATAATCAGATTGACCATTCACTGAGTTCCCCACTCCACCAACAGGATCGAGCCAAGTAACATCGAGCAAACGCCATTGGCCTTTGACTTTAACAATGTTCCAAGCGTGATTGGTTTTAACTTGATCATAAACCCTGTTCCCTAAAAAGTTATCAGCGTAACCACTGATGGTCAAGCAAGGCAAATTGATACCCAAGCACATTTCAGTCATAAAATCAGCATACCCTTGACAGCGCGTTGCTTTAGCCGTTAATAAAGATTCCGGATCAACAGGCCCATTTAAATCGTAATGAAAGTTCCTGACTATCCAGTTGGCCAATGCCATTACTTTTAAAGAATCTGAATTGAAGTTTTGGGTTAGAGATTTAGCAAGTTGATAGATTTTTATTTTACCGGGCGTAATGGTATTGTATTCCCTTCTGTTGTCTAATTCTTGACGGTACATAGTATCCGCCTGAGCATTGGCTTTTTTGACATAAACAGGGTCATAGTATTGCACCTTATTGTACCAAGAATCATTACTGGGCAACAATTGAACTGTGAAGTTGTTGTTTTGAACGAGGGTGATTTGTGTCGTTGGCAGATTAGTCTTGCCAGTGTTGGACTTAGCTTTAGTTTGACGAAGGGTTTTGAGCAAAGAGTCATTACTGGGTAGCGTCTTTAGGAGGACAGTCCCCATATTATCCGTAATGGTTTGACCTTGCAGATAGCAATTCAACCCAGATAAATCGTGCGCACAACCTATAACGGCATCTGATTGCAGCTTTAAAGCTTGGTGTCGTTTAGAACAGGTATAAGTGCCACTGTCTTTTTTATAGCCTTGAGGTTTTTGAATGAAGTAGGCATACGTTTGATTAGGGTACAAAACCAATACACTGGCATTGTTCTTTTTGTTGCGAATGAAAAACTGAACTGACTGGGCTGAGGCCATAACAGCCCCCAAAGTCAAAACGAACAAAATTAAAACCCGCTTGATTAACATTTTACCTTCCCTCCTTATCATGCAACGCTGAATAGTTTAATTTTATTATCTGACATTAATTCCAAAATCTATTCAAAGATGAACAAAAAAACTTGTTAGATTTGTAACTATGTGTAATAAGCTTTTCCACTTTATTGTTTTTTGCTCCCTAACTGGGTTGAGCATCCAAGATATTCAGGCCAAAAAGAAGCCAATAAAAACACCTGAGCCCAAAACAATTGAATGGGCAGAATCTAATGCAACGGTTAATAAATTCAGAAATGGAGACACTCTAATTTTCGCAGCAAGTGAAGCCGCATGGGTTCAAGCTTGCTCAAATAAACAAGCTGCCTATTGCATTTACGAGAACAATGATAGCATTGGCAGAACGATAGGTTATCTGTACAATTGGTATGCGATTACTGATACTAGATCTTTAGCTCCTAAAGGTTGGAAAATACCCAATGAGCAAGATTGGAAAATATTTAAGAATCAAATCTACAACTCTGACAGCACAATAGTCATTGATTCGCTAATAGGTGAAATTGATGAAATTTACGCTAAAAACGGGTTAACAATTCAATACGGAGGCGACAGATCACATACAGGTGAGTTTAAAAACTTAGGCAGCCATATGGCTTGGTGGTCAATAGATGCCCCAACATACAACTCTTGGACAAATCATGGATTTGGCGGATATTCTGGTGTAGACACAGACGAAAACCAAGGTAAATGTGTTGGTCTTTACGTCCGCTTTATAAAAGATAAATAAACTAAGTAGACAAGATCGAAATAAATGTTTATTAGTGATGGGATTATTGCGTGATCCCAGAAAAAGGTCCTGCAAAAAAACCAAAGCAAAGCATATGCTTTGCTAACTTTTTATGCCCTTTATAAAACACTCAATGTCTGCGACACTTGGTGAAAAAACAGGGATTACTGCGTGATCCGCAATGGTGGTCCTGCAAAAGCATTAAAACAGTCTCGCTGCGCTGACTGTTGCTTTTTATGCCTCTTTAAAAACCCTCAAGGTCTTCGACGCTTGGTGTTGTTTTGGAGGCATAAAAAAAGCCTTTTCTTTCGAAAAGGCTTTAATGCTAGTGATCCCGAAGGGATTCGAACCCCTGACCCACAGATTAGAAATCTGTTGCTCTATCCAGCTGAGCTACGAGACCTTGTTTAAAAAAAAAGGCAGTCACAATTGATGCAAATTTGCAAACTGTCTACTGCCAATTGTTTAGTCGGGGTGGCAGGATTTGAACCTACGACCTTCTGCTCCCAAAGCAGACGCGATACCGGGCTACGCTACACCCCGAAAAAGGTTTTGATTTTTAAGAACTGGGCTGCAAAGGTAAGATTATTTTTTTCTTTTGCAAACTTTTTTGCAACTAAACCACTGGCTGCGCATTGAAACGTTTGAATAAATACCTGTGCAATAAATAAAATGCATAGAAGTGAACAAGAATCGCTAACTCTAAACCCACAATATACCATGGCCATTCACCAATTACAAATGGATTGTCAGCATTAGGCTTTTGACAAAGAAACATATAATTACCATCGCTTAAATGGTTAATTAGCCCTATAATTGGAATACACAATTGAGTCAATAAAAACACTTTCCACCAAGCGTGTTTGGGCAATTCAATTTTTAAGACCAGTGTGCCATAAAAAGCAGCCAATATTACTGCTCCATGTGATAATCCATATGTAATTAACTCATAAGTACCCTGGCCATGTGTTAATTCTGGCGTTATAAAAGCATGAACAGCTCCAGCACTCCAAAAAACAAGCAATTCAAATAGCAATTGAGAACGTGTTAACAACATACCAATCGCTATGATTTCAGACATCGAACACAAATGAAAAGGCAGATTGTTTTGAATATCCCATGTCCCTTTCTGCAAATAATAAACGTGACTATACACACAATTTACTGCAACAATAACAGCCAAAATTTTTGCTATTAGCATTCGTTTTTCAGGGTGCTTGAAAGCATAGGTAGCTATAATTAATACTATTGCCGACGCTAATAAGCCTAAATTTAAAGTGAACCAATCTGTAGATCCTGGTTCTATTGCAAAGTGTAGATGATTTCTGTCCAAAATATTTTGGCAAAATAGCGATAAGTAGAACAAATCCAAGATTTATTCTCCAACATTGACATTTAAAATCTCTGAATTTTAATTTTGTTTTCTTGAATAAACGATTAATTTTGCATCCCCATAATTCGGTGAGGTGACTGAGAGGCCGAAAGTAGCAGTTTGCTAAACTGCCGTACGGGAAACTGTACCGAGGGTTCGAATCCCTCCCTCACCGCAATTAAAGATAAAACAAAACCCGCTAAGGGTTTTTTTTATGCCCATTTCCTTTGGAGGGATAAGAACCCGAGCAGAGGGTTCGAGCCGAGCCTGCGAGACCACGAAGTAATCCCTCCCTCACCGCTTTAAGACATAAAAAACAGCCCGCCAAGGGCTTTTTTTATGCAATAAATTCTCCTAGGAGGGATAAGAACCCGAGCAGAGGGTTCGAGCCGAGCTTGCGAGACCACGAAGTAATCCCTCCCTCACCGCTTTAAAACATAAAAAAAGCCCGCCAAGGGCTTTTTTTATGCAACAAATTTTCCTAGGAGGGATAAGAACCCGAGCAGATGGTTCGAGCCGAGCTTAACACTTTCTGATTGAAAAATCCATAAAAACCATTCGTATTAGGGGATTAGTTATACCCCTAAAACTTGTCGATAAATTCAACTGCGAGGGTTTCTTTTAGGGCATTAAAAGCTGTAATATTGTTCATCGATTATGAACATCAAAGATTGTTTCAAATTCAGAGACATTAAAATTTATGGCAGCACCGAGTGGTTGGCCAACAATGCCAAGCGTTACCGTTCAGTTTTTGACGAACAAGAAGCCGCATTCATCTATTGCGAATTCTCCTTTTTCAACAAAAAATACGACGAAGAAAATTGGGATATCAGACTGCATTTAAAATGTTTGAATGAACAGGACGAAGAAATTTGCGATCTAAACTGTGACAGACCAATAGACAAACGCGATAACATCGTATACATACGCGAAGGCTGGGGCGTTAAAACACCCTCTACCTACTGGAAAGCCGGCACCTACCGTTGGGAGGCCTATCTAAACGAGGAACTCATTGCCACAAAAAGCTTCTACGTAGAACGCCAAGGCTTGGTAAAGAACGGCATCAACCCCTACTTCAAAATTGACACCCTCAAATTGTACGAAGGCCCAGACGCCAACCTACAAGAGATCGACAGAAAATATTATATCGGCTTCAATGCCCTCAGCACCCGTTACATTTGGATAGAATTCAACGCCAAAAACCTAACGCGTAAAAGCACTGACTGGGCCTGTGAACTCAGCTTCAACTTCAAAACCGCTTCAGGACATTTAAAAGGTGCTGCTACAAAACTCTTCTTCATCAAACCAGATGAAGACCAATTCACAACCAGCGTAGGTTGGGGCAGCGACATGCTAGGCACCTGGGCAAGAGGTCGCTATTACATTGAAATCATTTTCATGGATGAACTCATTGCCAGCGTACCATTCGAAGTAGGCGACGACTATGTGGATGCCATTGAAGAAGACTTTATGCCACTGGTTCAATCAGGCTTCTACTTTGATGCAGACATGAGCCTTGAGGAAGATGAATTAGACAACATCGCTGCCGAAACCAAAGACTTCAACCCACCAGCCAAAGACTCCATAGACAATGTCATGAAAGACCTTGACGATATGATAGGACTCGGCAGCATCAAAGAAAAGGTAAGAGAATACAGCAATTACTTAAAATTCATAGCCCTCAGAAAAGAGAAAGGGGTATCAGACAACGAACACATCAACCTACACGCCGTATTCAAAGGCAACCCTGGAACAGGTAAAACCACTGTAGCCAGAATGCTAGGCCGCATATACAAAGAACTAGGCCTATTAAAGAAAGGCCATGTACATGAAGTAGACAGAGGCGACTTGGTCGCAGAATTCATAGGTCAAACCGCGCCTAAAACCAAAGAAGCCATTAAAAAAGCAAAAGACGGCATACTCTTTATTGACGAAGCCTACTCGCTTGCAAGAAAAGACGATGACAGCAAAGACTTCGGTAAAGAAGCCATCGAGATCCTCTTAAAAGAACTCAGTGACGCGCAAGACATTGCCATCATCGTAGCTGGTTATCCAACAGAAATGAACACCTTCTTGGAATCTAATCCAGGTTTAAAATCAAGGTTTAACATGACCTATGACTTCCCAGATTATTTACCACAAGAACTCATTAAAATTGCTGAATACGCTTGCGATAAACGCGGCGTTAAACTCAGCAAAGACGCCAGCGAAGACCTATACAAACACCTCGTTGACGCCTACAGAGACCGCGACAAATTCTTTGGCAATGCGCGTATGGTCAATTCCCTAATCGATGAATTCAAAATGAATTTAGGTTTGAGGGTCATGAAAACCAAAGACCCAAAACAACTCACCGTTGAATCACTCAGCACCATTGAGAAAGACGACATCGAAAAGGCCTACTTGAAACACAAAGGTGACGTTGCAGACATTCCAATTGATGAAGAACTCCTAAAAGAATCGGTTCAAAAACTTAAAAAGCTTACTGGTTTAGCCCAAGTAAAAGCAGACATAGACGAACTGATCAAACTGGTAAGGTATTACAAAGAAACAGGTAAAAACCCAAGAGAAATCTTCTCTTTGCACTCTGTATTTACTGGCAACCCAGGCACAGGTAAAACCACTGTTGCCCGCATATTGGCTCAAATCTACAAAGCCCTTGGTATTTTAGAAAGAGGCCACTTAGTAGAATGCGACCGTCAATCATTGGTGGGAGGATACATTGGGCAAACCGCCATCAAAACAGCTGAGTTAGTTGACAAAGCAATGGGTGGTGTATTGTTCATTGACGAAGCCTACGCCCTCACTGAAGGTGGAGGCAACGACTATGGCAAAGAAGCGGTTGAAACCTTACTCAAACGCATGGAAGACCAACGTGGCAAATTCATTGTTATAGCAGCAGGTTACACCCAAAACATGGAACGCTTCTTAGAAGCCAACCCTGGTTTAAAGTCAAGATTCGACAGAACCTTCAAGTTTGAAGACTTCAACCCTGAAGAATTATTAGGCATAGCCATACAACAACTCGCTGACCACAACATCACACCAGACGACGCTGCGAAAAACCAACTCAAAGCCTATATCGAATACTTGTACAAGAAACGCGACAAGTACTTTGGCAATGGTAGAGCCGTTAGAAAAGTGATTGAGGAAGCCGTAAGAAACCAACACTTGCGCCTCAGCGAAATGGCTAAAAGCAAGCGCAGCGCTAAAACCATTGGCACGCTATTGTTTGAAGACGTAAAAGAATTTACCCCAGACAACATCCCAACTCAAAAAACAGGCATCGGATTTAAATAATATGTTATTCACCTTCCCCTCTATTGTTTCGCTCATTATACTCTCTGTATTGGTATTGTTCATTGGCATTCAAGTGTACTTGCATTTCAGATACTATTGGCGCATCATCAAGCATAAAAACCCTAACATAGATGCCGAACAATGGCCAAGTGTGAGCATTATCATTTGCGCCCGAAGTGAATATGAAAACCTGCAAGAATTGGTCCCTCAACTCTTGCAAATGGATTATCCCAATTTTGAAATCATACTCATAGATGATGCCTCTTGGGACGGTTCAACTGATTACATAGAACAACTTCAAAAAAGTGAAAGCAAAATCAAAGGCGTCTTTGTAACTGAAGACATTAAGAAAAACCATTTAGGCAAAAAACTAGCCTTATCATTGGGCATCAAAGCGGCTAAAAACGAAGTCTTATTATTAACAGATGCTGATTGCAGACCTCAAAGCCAATCATGGATTAAAGCCATGGTATACCCCTACACTCAAAATCCAAAAACTGAAGTGGTACTGGGTTATTCTCCCTTTTTCAAGCAAAGCAAATTGGTCAACTTAGTTGCCCGTATGGAAAACATCTACACCGGCTTAAACTACCTCGGATTTGCGCTCAGACAAAACCCCTATATGGGCGTTGGCAGAAACCTCAGTTATAAAAGAGATTTATTCTTTGCTCACAAAGGCTTTGCCAGTCATTTGCACATTGCCTCAGGAGACGACGACCTCTTCATAAACCAAGTAAGCACTGCTCAAAACACAGCAGTATGCTTGAACCCAGATGGCTTTGTATACAGCTTTTCAAAAAACAGTTTCTCTGAGTGGTTCAAACAAAAGAAAAGACATATTGCAGCTGGTAAATATTACAAAAGCCAGCACAAACGCGCCTTGGTATTCTATGCCTTCACCCATCATTTTTTATGGATCAGTTTTGCACTCAGCATGTGCTTTGCCGATGCAAGGCCTTATGGTTTAATAGCGCTGGGGATTTATTGGCTATTCAAATGGCCTATTATGACCACTGCATTTAAGCGCCTTAAACAAGGTGGCTCAGCCTTTTGGATTCCATTCTTTGATATCTTGTATTGGCCATATTGTATTTTCATTGCCTTGGTTAGCTATTCAAAAAAACAAAGATCATGGTAGATTCTAGCATCATACAAACGTATTTTCCTAATCTCACTGCCCATCAAATTCAACAGTTTGACCAACTTTATCCCTTGTATGCTGAATGGAATGAAAAAATCAATGTAATCTCCAGAAAAGACATTGATGAACTCTATACCAGACATGTCTTGCACGCTTTAGCATTGGCCAAGTGCATTGACTTCAAGCCCATTAAAACCGTTTTAGACATTGGTACAGGGGGCGGATTTCCGGGTATACCCCTCGCCATATTGTTCCCAGAAATACAATTTCATTTGGTGGATTCTATTGGCAAAAAAATCCAAGTGGTTCAAGCTGTTGCAGATGCTTTAGGTTTAAAGAATGTTAAGGCAGAACAAGCCCGAGCAGAGAGCATTACTGGTAAATATGATTTAGTGACTTGCAGAGCGGTTACCCAACTGGTTGACTTCTATTCTTGGATAGTCAAAAACCTAAAACCAGACGCTGAAGTTGCCTGTTTAAAAGGCGGCGATTTAGTGCAAGAAATCATTGATTTCAAAGCCAAATTCATCAGAAGAAAGGTCAAGACATTTGAGTTGCATAGCATCTTCCCTCTCCCCTTCTTCGAAACTAAAAAAGTATTGAGAATTACCCATTAATGAGTTTGTTCCGTTTTGACTGAAGCCGCTGGAATATGCACAGTATCAGGTGTCCATTTAGCAATGCCTATCATGATCATAAAGCCAATCACGTAGGCTAAGATTACATGCCAACCATTCTTTACCCAAGCCCCTACCGACTTAGCTTGAGGAAAGATATTTGACAACGCCACACCGGCTGATGAACCAAACCAAATCATACTACCTCCGAAACCAACAGCAAAGGCTAATACGCCCCAGTCATACCCCCCTTGCGTTAAGGCCAATTTGGTTAAAGGAATATTATCAAACACTGCAGACACAAAGCCTAAAGACATTGCTATTGGCCATGAAGCAGCTGGCAATGAGTCCACTGGCATCATACTTGCCGCAATCACCAAACTCAATAAAAACACTGACCCACTAATAGCATGTTTTGATTCTGCCCATGGCGTTTTGGTAAAACTAGCCGCTAATAATATGGCTACCCAAACCCCTAAGGCCGGAAAATCAAACAAGAAATTGGTGACAATTGTGCCCACCAAAATCAGCAAGACAGCTAGCAAACGTTTGTAATCCACTTTGGCATTAGCAGGCGCATCTTTAGTAATGGCCTGATAGGCGTGTTGTTGTTTAGCTGCAATGATACCAAAAACAATAATTGCAGGAACAGCCGCTATGAAAGACTTCAATACTTCAGTGGCTGGCACACCGGCAATCCATATCATGGTTGTAGTAGTATCTCCCACCACAGAGCCAGAGCCTCCTGCGTTACTTGCTGCTACTATGGCCGCTAAATACCCAATATGCACTTTGCCTCTGAACACAGTGGCGGCAACTGTACCACCAATCATGGCAGCAGCAATATTATCTAAGAAAGAAGAAATGATTGCGATTAAAACCAATAACACAAAACCACCAACCCAATTGTCTGGCAAATATTTAGGCAAAATTTGAGGGATACCACTCTCTTCAAAATGTTTAGCTAAGATGGCAAAGCCCAATAGCAATCCAAGCAAATTAAGGATAACAGCCCATTCACCTTGACGCATGTCTTTGTGAATGATTTGGTCCATGATGGCATTCGTGCCGAAAAAATGTTCTCCTATTAAAAACCCTTTTGCAACAAACAATTCCCAAATCAAAATGACCCCCAAACCAGCGAGTGCAACCTGCATGGTATGGTTATGAAAAATAGCTACCGCGACTAAAGTCAAGGCAAACAAAATAAACTCCATGCGAACAGGGCCAATCGAAGGGCCATCTGTATGACCATGTGCCATTGCCATGAACGGCAACACAAAAACCAAAGCCAATAATGCTATTTTCTTCAACATACTTTTATGAATTTTAAAACGAAATTAAGGCCTCAGCACTTGAATCACCTCATTGCCTTTTCCACAATTACTTGCGTTTGTACAGTGGCACAGTACTGCAGGGTTCTCCAAACATTAATGATTGTACCAAAGGTGTTAATTTTTCAGTCAAGTAAACATAAGCACTAACAGGTACTGGCACATGACTACATCCTTTTACCACTATTTTTTGATCAGCGTATTGACTCAAATCTAAAGCATCAATTTGTTTGACAAACCAAACATCTTCTAAAACAGACAAGGATCCAAAAACCACCAACTTGGCTATCCCACTGAGTTTATTGGCCATTAACATATAAGCCCAAGTTGGCACTATGGCATCGTTAGAACAACCAATGGCGAGCAATTGACCTTGGTATTGCGTCCAATCGTGGTCTTTTACAAAGGCTCTGAACTCTTTTTCTTTCAACATCAAGCCCATGTACAATTGGTCCTTAATATCAATAAAACAGCGCTTTTCAGTACCATACAGCTGTTCTAAATCTATTTGAACCAACCCACTTTGATCGACTTTGTTGATGATCTCTTCCATACCTTGAGCAAATTTAAACAAACCTTTGAAAACGCGTTAATTAATTTTTCTGATGCCATCATAAAGCACTTTTATTTTTCGTTACTTTTGCACACATAGCTAAAAAAGCAATGAAACCACAAAAGGTCCTTCTGTTTTTAATCATTACACTTTGCAGCCTGGGCATTGCCTCTAAACTATTGCCTTTATTGCACATTCAAATCGGTGATACCAAGATAGAAGCATTACCAGATTTCACTGAACAGTTTGACACCAAGATAGACTCTAGCGCATACTTTGCGGAGATAAAAGCTCAGGAAGCCAAAATGAGTTTACAAGAAAAAAAAGAAGCTATCTTAAAGAAACCTCATAGATCAACCCAAGACACTCTCATTTTAATGCAAGTGGAGGCCATGGAAAGTCCGGCTAAATTTTATTTCGCCAATGACGACCATTCTGCCATGGATAAATTCTTTGCCGCTTTGGAACAAGCTCAAGCAGATAACACCTCCTTTAGAATGATACACTATGGTGACTCTCAAATTGAAATGGACAGAATCAGTTCCTACATCAGAGAGCAGTTGCAAAAGCAATACGGTGGCAGCGGTATGGGCTTGTTGCCGGCTTTAGAAGTTACCCCTAAATACACGGTGGCCGTTCAGTCACAAGGCTCATGGAACCGCAGACTAACCTTTGGCGGCAATGAAAATCGCGCTAAACACAACCGTTATGGACCAATGGCCTATTTCTGCAAAAAAGAATCATCAGAGGCCAGTGTGACCATTACCGCTCGCGAAAACACCTCCTTTAAAAACAGACATTTCACACAATGTCGCTTATTGATAGGCGCAATAGACCAAGCCCTGACTGTACAATGTGAATACGCTGGCAAAACCATAAGCAATACAATCAATCCATCGAGCACAGAGCAATTAATCGTCTTCAAAACCGATAGCGCTCAAGGCAAAATCACTTTGAAGTTCAGCGGTGCCAATGCCGATGTATTGGGCATAGCATTGGATGGTCCTAATGGTGTAAGTGTAGACAACATTCCTATGCGTGGTTGCTCAGGCACAGTGTTCAGAAGAATCAATGCAGAAACCTTAAAACGCAGTTATCAATTGCTTGGAGTGAAGGCTTTGATTTTGCAATTTGGCGGCAATGCCTTGCCTGGCATGACCAAACCAAGCAGCGCTGAAGCTTACGGCAAAAAATTCTACGAAGAAATCCGCTACCTAAAATCCATAGACCCGAATTTATTTGTATTTGTGATTGGCCCCGCGGATATGAGCATCCGTCAAAATGGGCAATGGGTAACCCATCCTCAACTTGAAAATGTTAGAAATGCACTTAGAAAAGCTACGCTTGATAACGGCGGTGTATTTTGGGACATGTATGAAGCCATGGGTGGCAATGGCAGTATGGTAGAATGGGTGAACAATAAACCAGCCTTGGGCTCTCCAGATTATATCCATTTTAGTCAAAGAGGAGCCGATAAAATTGCTCAAATCTTTTATCAATCCTTATTGAAGGAGCAAGACATGTATCAACTGCGTAAAAAAATTCAATAAGCCGATTGACCTTTAAACCCTTGACATATCTCCTTTTGTTGTTTTGCTATTTTGCGACTCAATCAGCTGCTTATGCTCAAGAAGGTGCTGTTGACATTAAGCCCTACCCTTTTGTGAACTACAGTTTAAACCAAGTGGAGTTTTACAAAGACAGCATGGATTTTTATGGCTTTTACAGAAAGCTTGACGCGTTGATCACTACTGGCAAAGGCAAAATCAATATTGTGCATTTTGGAGGCTCTCATATTCAAGCGGATATTTGGTCTGGCAGAATGCGTGAGAACTTCAATCAGTTTATCAATCAAAAACAAGCTGCCAGAGGTTGGGTGTACCCTTTCAAAATGGGATTCAGTAAAAACAATAATCCTTATAATTACACCTTCACCTACACGGGCAAATGGGATGGTTGCAGAGCCTTAAGCAGTTCATGCACTGGCAATATTGGCATGAATGCTTACAAAACCAGCACAACAGATAGCAACAGCAAATTTGTGATTACCATGCTCAACAACAACAAAACAGAGTACGCCTTTGACCGCGTTAAAGTGTTTTATGAGCCATCTCAAAACAGTTATGAAATCGCTTTAGATTCTCCTTATACAGCCAAGCAAATTATAGACAACAAAGCTGGCGGTTACAGAGAATTTGTTTTTGAGCAAGCTATGGTGCAAGTTGGTTTCCGCTGCGTCAAAACCGATTCTCTTCAAAACACATTCACCTTATTTGGTTTGTATTGCGACCTAGATGCGCCAGGTATCAATTACAATGCCATTGGCGCCAATGGGGCCTCTGTACCCACCTACTTAAAGGTCAATTTAATGGAACAACAATTGGCGGCCATCAAACCAGATTTGATCATATTCTCTGTGGGCATTAATGATGCCTTTGATCCTCATTTCTGTCAGAGTTGTTATGAAAACAATTACCGCTCATGGCTTGCTACTGTTAAAAAAGTGGCCCCCAATGCAGCCATTTTATTTACCACCAATACGGACAGTTACAAACGCGGACTCAAAGGCAAATACTACCAAAACCCTACAGGGCTAGAGGTCAAATCTGCCATGCGTAATTTATCTTACGATTACAACACAGGCGTTTGGGACTTATTTTCTATTATGGGTGGCTTGGGCAGTATTGAATTCTGGATCAGGAATCAAATGGCGGCCAAAGACCATGTCCATTTATCAAGCACCGGTTATAAATTAGTAGGCGACTTAATGTTCAACGCCTTTATTCACAAGTACGAAGATTATTTAAAACACCCTATCGCAAAACTGAAACATGATTGATCAACTGAGCCATATGGTCGCTGAGTTTTTTGTGTTCAACGCAAAACACCCTGTTATTTTTACTGAAATTTCTTTCTGGATATTCTTCACGTTTGTTTACGCCATTTTTACGGTTATTCATAAACAATACACCCTCAGAAATTTGTTTTTGTTTTTGATATCGGTCTTCTTTTACTACAAAACCAGTGGTTTCTTTTTTGGCCT
>JBIPPH010000014.1:0-44683 GCA_044368575.1 Bacteroidia bacterium | reverse complement strand
TCAATGATGTGCCGCAAATCAATAACAGAAATTTCACAGTCTATAAATGCCATGCCAATAGCGGCGAAGACATGTTGTTTTTATACAGCGAAGTAAGTGGTCGCTGGTGGTTGCAAATCCCTCAAGTGGAAGGCAAAAAGAAAACCGCTGCCAAATTCATAGGCTGCACAGAAAACGACCATCAAATTGCAGAACAAGGCGAAGTACCAGAGAAGTACTACAGAGCTTTGTTTAATAGTTTGTGATTAATGGTTAATAGTTAATGGTTATTGGTTAATGGTTAATGGTTATTGGTTAATGGTTAATGGCTCTCCTACTAATAACAAATAACTAATAACTACTCCCTAAATGCTCCCATCCTAATAACTAATAACTAATAGCTTAGCTCTAATGGTTCCTCTCCTAATAACAAATAACAAATAACCATTAACTAATCGCCCACTTATAAAATGATTTTGCAAATGTTCACTATTTAGTTAACTTTGCATGATGTCTTTTTTCAGAAAGGTGTCTGCTTACAAAACCTATTTTTTAGATTTTTACCAAGCGCAAAATGAATTATTACAATTAAAAATTGAATGGACTTTAAGACTAATAGAAACCACTCGACATGTTCCGGAAAAATACTTTAAACATATTGAAAACACTAAAGGTCTTTATGAAATCAGGATTGAATACAACGGAAACATTTATAGAATATTTGCCTTTTTTGACAAAGGCAATTTGATCATATTATGCAACGCATTTCAAAAGAAAACAAACAAAACACCGAAAGCCGCAATTCAAAAAGCTATAAGGATAATGGAGGACTATCAGCATGAGCAAAAAATCAAACAATAACTTAACCAGTTTAGATCAAATTTTAGATCAAAAATATGGCAAGAAAGGCCAAACCAAACGCAAAGCTTGGGAAAAGTCTTTTGAGACCTTTAAAATTGGTGTTTTAATGGAAGAGGCGCGTTTAAAGAAAGGCATGACTCAAGCAGAACTTGCTGAAAAATGCGGCACAAAAAAATCATACATTTCTAGAATTGAAAACGATGGTTCTGATATTCGATTATCCACTTTATTGAAGATCATTCACGAAGGTCTAGGTGCAGAATTGACAATAAGATTTTAGGGGTTGGGGGGTAGTCAGAGTGAGAGCGTAGTGTGAGAGCGGTTTAATCCCCTTCGCATTCGCACTTACACTTACTCTCACACTTATATAGGGTTTTGAGGATAGTGATAGAATTACTTTATTCTTCATACCAATCCTGATTTTATGACATCTGGTTCGGCGTCCCCGCCAACCAGATAAGATTAGTATTTACAAATAGTCTGATGAAAACATATTCAATCATTCACAAGTGTTTCTAAAATAATTTTTGAAGAGAAAGGGATTGGTTGGCGAGGACGCCGAACCAATCGTACTTTGATTTGCAATTTGTTAATCAAATCACCCCTCCTAGTTCTCCGCTCTCACACCCACACTCAGAGTCTCCTCCGAATTTGTGTATACAAAGAAGGAGGACTATACCCTATCCCCTATACCCTAGATTTAATATACTCCGCGATCTCTGATGTAGAGGTGCCTGGAGGGAAGAGTTTGGCTACGCCTTGTTCGTTGAGGGCAAGCATGTCGTCGTCAGGGATGATGCCACCACCAATCAATAAGACATTGTCCATTTGTTTGGCTTTCATTAACTCAATGATCTTAGGGAAAACGGTATTGTGAGCGCCTGATAAAATACTAATACCAATCACATCAACGTCTTCTTGTAAGGCAGCATTCACCACCATTTCTGGTGTTTGTCTAAGGCCTGTATAAATCACCTCCATACCAGCATCTCTTAATGCGGTAGCAATGACTTTTGCGCCTCTGTCGTGGCCATCAAGACCAACTTTTGCGACCAATACACGGATGGGTTTATTCATGACTAATTGAGTTTTTGAGCTAAAATATCGATAGACTTTTGAATGCGTTGAATAGATTGTTCTACACCTAATACCACTAACAATTCGAACAATGGAGGACCACCTGCCTCGCCACTTAAACACAATCTAAGTGGTTGCATAAGTGCGCCCGGACTAATCTGAGCATCCGTTGCCATTTGTTTAAACAGGGCTTCAATTGTTGTTGCATCTGAAGCTGTATGCGCTTGAAGGGCTTCAGCAAATTGTTTTAAAAATCCTGCTGCTTGTGCAGTCCATTTCTTTTGAACCGCTTGTTCATCATACTGTTTTGGCATATCAAAAAAGTATTGAGATTTCTCTGCGATTTCATGTTTGAAATTCACTTTTTCTCTGACCATTTCAACCACCTTGCAAAGGTAATCTTCAGAGGCTGTATACCCCATGGCAGCTATGCCAGGAGCAAGTTCCTGAGCAATGCCTTTAGGGTCTTTCATCATTAAGTGTTGGTGGTTAAACCATTTGGCCTTTTCAGGATCAAACTTGGCACCATTCTTACTGATTTTTTCAATACTGAACAACTGAATCAACTCATCCATTGAGAACAATTCTCTGTTGTCTGAAGTATGCCAGCCCAATAAAGCCAACATATTGACTACGGCTTCTGGCTCGTAGCCTTTTTCTCTGTAACCGCTACTGATTTCGCCAGTTGCAGGATCTTTCCATTCTAAAGCAAAGACCGGAAAACCTAAACGATCACCATCGCGCTTGCTTAATTTACCATTGCCATCAGGCTTTAAGATCAAAGGCAAATGTGCAAACTTTGGCATCACCTCTTCCCAGCCAAAAAACTTATACAACATAACGTGCAATGGTGCTGAAGGCAACCACTCCTCACCTCTGATAACATGGGTAATTTTCATGGTGTAATCATCCACCACATTCGCTAAATGGTAAGTTGGCATACCATCGCTTTTGAACAACACTTTATCGTCCATGGCTGAGGTTTGCACCACTACCCATCCTCTGATCAAATCATGGAATCTTACCTCTTCCTTACGCGGCAATTTAATGCGAATCACATAAGGCTCACCAGCATCAATTCTGCGCTTCACTTCGTCTTCTGGCAAAGTCAACGAGTTCTTCATATTCATACGACTTACTGCGTCATACTGAGCCGCCATTCCACCCGCTTTTAAGGTTTCACGCATGGCTTCTAATTCTTCTGTAGTATCGAAAGCATAATACGCATGGCCTGCGGCAATCAATTGATCGGCGTATTGTCTGTACATGGCTTTGCGATCGCTTTGTCTGTAGGGTGCACAAGGGCCGCCCACATGCGTACCTTCGTCAAATTGAATACCAGCCCAAGTTAATGCATCAACAATGTACTGCTCTGCACCCGGCACAAAACGACCCTGATCCGTATCTTCAATTCGCAAAATCATATCGCCACCTTGTTGCTTGGCAAACAAATAATTAAACAATGCCGTTCTAACACCACCAATGTGCAAAGGACCTGTTGGGCTAGGGGCAAATCTGACTCTCACTTTTGACATAAGACCGCGAAATTATAAAAAAAATGCCATTAAACCGCTATAAGACAAGGCTTAACGCAGGCTTCTTCTTTTTTGATACCAATCAGACCCTTGATGTTGGGTCTCAATGGCTGTAGCTGCTCCGCCCTTGTGTTGCACAAAAGCATGGGTTGCCACTATTGCTAAAGCCTCTTGCAAATGGCTATCAGCAATGGGTTGTAGCATTTCAGGTTTGAAATGCATATCAATGAATTTGGTGTCAAACTGGCCCTGAATAAACTGCGGATGATCCATCACCCAACGACCAAACGATAAGGTATTGGCTACACCAGAAATACGGTATTCATCAATGGCGCGTTTCATTTTTTCAATGGCATTTTGACGGGTATCTGCCCATACAATAAGCTTGGCCACCATGTTGTCGTAGTGGATAGGAATTTCCATGCCTTCTTCCATACAATCATCTACCCTTACACCAGGCCCTTGCGGCACTCTGTAAGTGGTTAATGTGCCAATATCTGGCAAGAAATTATTGCAAGGATCTTCAGCACAAACCCTTAACTCAATAGCATGACCATTAATGTTTAAGTCTGCTTGTGTAAAGCTCAAGGCATGGCCTTCTGCCACTCGAATTTGTTCTTTAACAAGGTCTAAGCCTGTAATCAATTCCGTAACCGGATGCTCTACTTGCAAACGGGTATTCATTTCTAAGAAATAGAAATTCAAGTGCTCATCTAATAAAAACTCAACGGTGCCTGCACCGCTGTATTTAGCTGCTTTCGCTACATTAACAGCAGCCTCTCCCATTTGTTGTCGCAATTCTGGGGTTAAGACCGCACTAGGGGCTTCTTCAACTAATTTTTGATGGCGTCTTTGTATGCTGCAATCGCGCTCAAATAAATAGCAAACATTGCCATGGTTATCAGCCATTAATTGAATTTCAATATGTCGCGGTGCTGCAACATACTTTTCAATGAACACGCTGCCATCACCAAAAGCACTCAAAGCTTCTGATTGAGCCATGTGCATTTGTGATTCAAATTCGTCAACAGCGTTGACTATACGCATGCCTTTTCCACCACCGCCAGCACTGGCTTTAATTAAAACAGGAAAACCGATTTCAACAGCTACTTTTTTAGCCGCTTCTATATCGGTAATGGCTTCTTTTAAACCTGGCACCAAGGGCACACCAAATTGCTCTACCGCTTGCTTGCTGGCAATTTTACTCCCCATCAAATCCATACTGGCTGCTGATGGGCCAACAAATAAGATGCCTGCGGCTTCTAATTTCAAAGCAAACTCTGAACGCTCACTCAAAAAACCATAACCCGGATGCACAGCATCAACTCCATGGGCTTTACAAATATCGATAATGGTATCGGCCATCAAATAGCTTTCTCTTGAAGGCGGCGGACCTAAGCGATAGGCTTCATCAGCGTAGCGCACATGCAAAGCATTTCTATCTGCATCACTGTATACCGCCACCGTTCTAATGCCTAACTCTTTGCAAGTACGCATTACTCGGATGGCTATTTCGCCTCTGTTGGCGACTAATAATTTTTTGATTGAACGGATCATAAGACTACGGGCAAATATACAGAATAATCTGTTTCTAATCGTTGCTCGACAACCATTTTGGCAATTGCGAAACAAAGCGCTTTTGGCTCATGGTTTTGGCCCCAAACTGGGCCAAATGACTGGTAATGAATTGACAATCCAACATAAGAAAACCATTGGCCAACAGCCATTCTACTAAAAACATCAAGGAGATTTTACTGGCATCGGTCACCGTATGAAACATGCTCTCACCAAAAAATATTCTGCCCAAAGCCACCCCATACAAACCACCTACCATTTGACCATCTTGCCAAGCCTCAAAACTATGGGCATAACCCATTTTGTGCAAGGCGCAATACAAGTCAATGATCTCTTCAGATATCCATGTTTCAGATCGGTTAGCACAAGCCCGAATGCAAGCCTCAAAATCGCCATTGATTTTAAGCTCAAACGGCGCTTGACGGTATTTGCGTCTTAAATTTTTGGGTACATGAAAGGTCAAGGGATCAATTACCCCTCTCATTTTAGGTTCAAACCAATAAATGGTATTGTTCTCATCAGGATCGGCCATAGGAAATATGCCTTGGGTATACCCTTCTAAAACCTGATGCGCAGTGAGCATATTACTTTAAGAAATCAACGTAAGACAATTGTCTGAACGCTTCAACTCTGGCTTTTAATAAATTAGGATCTATGTTGAGGATATTGTCTGTACCAAATTGTTCAACGCAGAAACTTGCCATAGCACTACCATAAATAATGGCGCGCTTCATGTTCTCAAAACTGATGTCATCAGTACTGGCTAAATACCCAATAAAACCACCGGCAAAGGTATCGCCTGCACCTGTTGGATCAAACACATCTTCAAGCAACATGGCTGGTGCAAAAAAGACTTGGTCTTCGTGGAATAACAAAGCGCCATGTTCGCCTTTTTTAATGATCAAATATTTTGGGCCCATGGCTCTAATGATTCTTGAAGCTTTTATCAAACTGTATTCACCTGAGAGTTGTCTGGCTTCTTCATCGTTGATGGTTAACACATCTACCATGGTTAAAGTTTTTTTCAAATCGTCTAAAGCAATGTCCATCCAAAAATTCATGGTATCCATAACCACTAGTTTAGGGCGTTTGCTCAAACGGCTTATCAATGTGCTTTGCACAACTGGAGCCAAATTACCCAACATTAAATAATCAGGTGCAGACAAGGCTTCAGGCACTATCGGATCAAAATCAGCTAATACATTTAACTCGGTAATAAGGGTTTCACGACTGTTCATGTCGTTGAAATATCGGCCGCTCCAAAAGAAAGATTTTTCACCTGACTTGATTTGCAAACCAGAAGTGTCAATACCTTTTTGATTTAAAAGATCAATGTAATCTTGAGGAAAATCATCGCCCACCACGGCTATTAAACCAACTTGTTTGGTGAAATAAGACGCGGCTAAACTTACGTATGTAGCAGCACCACCTATTATTTTGTCGGTTTTACCAAAGGGTGTTTCGATGGCATCAAAGGCCACAGTTCCGGTTACTAATAAACTCATAATTGGCTGCAAAAATGAAGCTATTATTTGAATTTACAAAGCCCCTTTAATTAGAGCCCTTATCGGTCAGAATGAAATGTTGATAGATTTAGAAATTACGAGACAATAAATGTAAAGAATATGCTGTTAATTGCAGCATTATGAATGCCTTTTTACTGCGCATACAACAAGCCAAAGAAAACTTTCAACACGGCGATAAATCATTAGCAGAACGCCAGCTGATAGATTGTGTTTTAGACAGCAATGAGCTTCAGCTTTTCAAAAGCATGTTGCAAAGTCTTGATCAAAAAGACGCCTTAGGCGATTGGAATGATGACTTATTCAATACAATCACTCAAGCCCTAATTGATTTTGCCCCACAAATGCAAGCCTTTGAGCCAAGTGCTACATTAATGCAAGTTAAAGGTATCGGCAAACGCTATTTTAAAAGTGGCTTTACCATTGCGCCTTTGAGTTTTGAAGTGCATTACGGACAAGTCATTGGTTTGGTTGGTGAAAATGGCAACGGCAAAACCACGCTACTCAGATTACTTTGTAAAGATTTAAAACCAGATACTGGCAGTTTGCATTATGCCGCAGAGGCCCGCTGCAAAAGCAATTATGAATTGCGCAGCCAATTGGTGTATATGCCTCAAAGGGTACCAAGATGGTTTGGCTCATTAATGGACAATCTATACTTTACCTTATCGTGCCATGGCATCACTGGTGAGTTCAATGCTTTAATGGCAGAACTCATGATTGCGCGCCTCGGCTTAAGGCCATTCAGAAACCACAAATGGACAGAGATTTCCTCTGGCTATAGAACCCGCTTTGAACTGGCTAAATCCTTATTAAGACAACCTCAATTAATGTTGTTAGACGAACCGCTTTCTAACCTCGATATCATTTCTCAACAAACCATTTTACAAGATTTAAAATCTCTGAGCATGTCTTTGAGACGTCCATTTGGCTTAGTCTTGAGCTCACAACAATTGTATGAAGTTGAGAAAATATCTGACTTAGTCATTTTCTTAAAACAAGGTCAAGCGCAATACCAAAGCAAGCAACAAGCCGCCACAGAAAATACCGACTTAATGATTGAAATTGAAGGGCCTTTTGAACGCGAACAATTGCAAAATTGTATGGCAGCCTGTCAGATTAAAGACATACAATTCAACGGCGGAGTTTACGTGTTAACCTTCGACGCCTCTACCCCTATTTACGCCGTGTACAAGGCCATCGCCGAACATCAATTACCAGTACTTTACCTCCGCAACATTACCCATTCCTCAAGACGTTTCTTTATTTAAAAAATCAACATGATCAAAAGACTTTATAAATCGCTTTTACTTAATCACCCCTTGCTTTGGAACATCAAAATACCACAAGTGATTTTGTTTATCGCCATCAGCCATGTTTTGTTTTTTCTGTTTGGCTTTTTTTCAGTTTACGGCATTATCGCCTTTAAATTACAAGACCAATTTGACGCCAATAATCTCGGCATCAATTTAATTGGCGGCCTTATTCTCTTGTTGGGTTTGATTGTTTGGTTGATGTGGTATTTGCGCAATAATGCCTTCAAACAGTTTTACCCGATTACAGTGAATGATTTGCGTAAAGAATTCCTATTGGTATTTTTGATTTTTCTTTTGGGCATGCCCATTTTCCACAGTTTTGCCTATGGCAAACACTTGCACTTAAAAATTATTTCACGAAACATTAATGTAGAAGCAGATGCCAAAATTGTTAACCTGGCCAGGCATTTCTTACCTATCAATTCAGATGATTTTAACGGCGATAATTGCTGTGATAGTTTGGCGGCTCAAAACAAACGCAACGAAGCAGCCAGTCAAATGAAAACCAGATGTTATGAAACAACCTATAATAATGGGAGTGAAACAACTGATTACGCTGCAGCGGAGCCGGCCTACGATGATACAGCACCTGCGGCCTCAAGAAGTACTTTGTACAGCTATTTGTATTATTGCCAAACTCCAGTCAGTGTAGGCAATGATGCAGCGCTTATTCATCATACAGCAAAAAGATGGTTGATCAACGAAAACTACGACTCTATTAAATTGAGCCTGATCAATTACTTTAAGCTAATGGACAAATACGCTGTTCGACACAATGTGAATATAGACACAGTCATCAGTCATATCCAAAAAATGCGTGCTGCTGACAAGCAATTATGGGGCAGTTCAAGTGAATTCTCTTTCTTGACTGAAGTATATGATTATGGCGTTTTCAATTTTACGCCTTTAAATGCGAATCAAGCAGATTTTGGCGGCTTGAACACAGCCATTGAAAATGTTGCAGAAAACAACAAAGACAACTTCTGGAGCCTCTCTGAATGGAGCTTATATGGCTATCTAGCCTTGGGCTTTTCGATACTATTGATGCTGTTCCGCATGACCAGATTAAAGCCTTGGATCAGCAGTCTAATTGGCGCGGGCATATGGGCTATGTTATTTGGTTTGATGGGCATATTTGCGCAATCAGAACTCTTGTATATTGTATTGATTTATGCCATACTAAGTGGTCTTTTGGCTTGGATCAATATTCGCAAGCAAAACCACAAATTGCGTTCCGCCATGTGGCTGAGTTGGTTCAGCATTATTCAGCTGTCTATTCTACCTTTAACTGCATGGATGATTAAAGATGCCACAAAGGAAAAAACAGCTTGTGTAAATGGTTATTTAGAAGTCATTCGACCTGCTCCTCCAATTCACAATTGGTTGGAATTGCATTCACAGACTATAATGACTGAAGTGAATATTGTGTTTTGTTTATTGGTATTTTTATTCTTCTGTATTCCATTGGCCTATCGTTGGCAAGCCAATCCCTCAGAATAATTAAAAACGAATGCGAATTTGTTTTTCAATCTTACCTGTCAAAGCGCCATAACCGCCAAGCACGTTGCCCACTAAGGCATTGGGTTGTACAAATGGATTGTTTTGATAAAACACGTGTTCGTATAAACTGGTAAAGTAATTGAATCCACTTTGACTCATGCTGCTAAATTGTAAATCTAAAGCAGTTGTCTTTTGTTGGGCTGAATCAACCTCTAAATTGATGCGATACGTTTGAGAATTGGCCAATACAATTCGATTACTGAACAATAAATGCTGAGTAGAATAAGCCGATCTGCTGTCTTCATTCAAAATCAAATCATTGCTAGCAATACTGGCGTAATCTTCAAAGTATTGGGTGTCTGTACCCATGACTTTATAGTAATGGCGTTTGACTTTTATGCCATAATAAGCTGGCTTGTTTTGACGCGTTTGATCTACTTGAAAAGTGATTTGAAAACGATTGGGCACCCCTTTATAAACCACTCTTGAACTGTCTATGAATTTTAAGGCAAAAGTATCAGGCATGACTTCATTGACCCATGCCGTTTTTCCCAGACCATAGAATTTGAATAAATAATTGGTATTGGGTTTGGGTTTAAAGGCTATGGATTGGTAAAAACCATTCACACCATTGCTCAACACATCAAGCAATTGGGTGTCTTTGTTATAGACTTCAATAAAGCCATTATTGACCCAATGTGGGCCTGTTTGATCGGTAATATTTTGAGTTGCACCAAGGCTAAGCCTTAAATTTGAATCGGCCACAAGCTGACCTGAAACCACTAATTCTGGTTCATGGTCATCTACATCAATGATGATTGTTTGCTTACATGATAGCATGACCAAGCATAGGGCTATATAGACTATGAACTTATTCAAAACTGCCATTTATAAAACACACTTGGAATGCATGGGAATAAGCTCACCGCTTCAAATACTGCAGTGCCTGTTTTATTGGAAGCAGCTTGAATGTAAAACGGATTGAAACGGTTGTATACATTGTAGGCCCCAATACTCAGCAAACGGGTGTAGTGCTTGTGATACTTTTTAAACGTTAAGGTTAAATCTAAACGGTGGTAATACGGAAATTGATAGTTGTTTCTTTGTCCATACAAATAGATTTGCTCCCATTGCTTAAGTCCATTTTGAGTAAAATACACTTGCTCTGGAATGGTATACCTGGCGCCTGTGGCAAGGGTCCAAGTCATAGCCGCTTCAAATCTTTTAGAGGCTTGATAGTTGACTAAGCAAGCAAAATTGTGCCTTCTGTCATATCTATATGGGAAAACTTGACCTTTGTTGATGTCTGGAAATTGCCTTTGATTCCAGCTTAAGGTATAACTCATCCAACCATTGAATTTGCCTGTCTTTTTTTCCAACATACACTCGTAGCCATAGGCCCATCCTTTGCCAACACTAATGGCATCAGGTGAGTTGATCACAGAGCTTGCATTGGCACCTGTTTGAACAAAATCAATTAAATTGTTCATGCGTTTATTAAAGGCATCCAAACTGATTACATATTGAGGGAAATGCCAACTCAATCCTCCACTCAATTGTTGGCTTAATTCAGGTTTTAAATTGCTATTGGATGGCAACCAAACATCAACAGGTAAACCAATGTTATTGCTACTCACCATGTGCAGAAACTGAGCGGTAGATTGAAATGCTGCATGTAAAATCAATGGTTTATAGGGCTTGAATTGACAATTCAACCTTGGTTGCAGACTAGGTATTTGGGTATTATCTGAAATAAAATCAACCGCCATTAAACCCGCCTCTAACTGAAACTTTTGACGGATATTGGTATTAAAGTTTAGATAGCCACTTAATTCATTTGCAAATAAATTTTTGGCTGTTGTAGAAGCATTTAAATTGATACTATCTTGATAAGTAGCGCTGTTTCTGAACCAATGGTTGGTATAACTGATGCCAGCCGTTAATTTGGTATTGGGCGATAGTAAATACTCTAAATGGTATTGACTCATTAGACTATTTACATAGGTATTATTACTTGAACTGTTTCCTATCTTAACACTACTTGTATCTGAAGTTTTGCTATAACTGTACTCAAAAGCATTCCCAAAACGGTAAGTGGTATTAGCAACACTCAGCCATGCTGAAAGCCTTTGGCTCCAAATATGATGGTCGCGAAGGGCAATTAATTGGTTGCCCCAATACACGTTCTGCCTGTCTTTTTGACGTACACTAAATTCGGCAACTTTAGCACTGTAGGCATTCTTAACAAAGACGATGTCTTGACCTAAATAGTAGGATAATGAGAGTTGATGTTTGCGACTGAAATCATGTTTGATTTTACCATTGATGTCATAAAAATAATACCCCGTTTTAAAAGGATTCAAATCAGATTGATTGGGTATGGCATTGAGTGCACCTCTCAAAACATCAATGTATGAACGGCGAGCCGAGACTACAAAAGTGGTTTTCTTAGATGCATTAATGGGACCATCTATACTCAATTTAGAGGTTATCAAACCAATACTGGCTTGAACCTTAATGCGATTTTTATTACCATCAGTGGTTTTAACATCTAGCACAGAACTCAAACGACCGCCATATCGGGCATTCATTCCCCCTTTTATCAAGCGTACATCCTTTACCACATCTGAATTAAACACACTGAAGAAGCCATAGATATGAGAAGGATTATACAAGGGCACATCGTCTAATAAAATTAAATTTTGATCAGCACTACCCCCTCTAACATTGACCCCTATTGTGCCATCGTTACCTGCACTGACCCCAGGCAATAATTGCAAGCCTTTCATGAGGTCGCTTTCTCCAAATAGCACAGGCAATTGTTTAAGAACTTTGGCATTCAAATGGAAGCCTTCAGTTTGCAATTTGGACTGCGGATCCAGTTTCAAAGTATAGGTGTATTTGTAAAGCGTATAATCATCTTTAAGCGCAACATTTAACTGTAGATTTTGATTTAAAAAAACAGGTTGCTGAGCCACTTGATACCCATTTAAATTGAAAGACAAGTATACAGAATCAGATGGCAATGATAAACTGTAGAAGCCATCGGCATTACTCAAAGCCGTTTCATTGCCTAAGCGACTAGTCACACTGACCCCTATTAACTTTTCACCACTTATCTCGTCTGTTACATAGCCCGAAATGATATAGCGTTTGGCGTTTTTAGGCAGTGCTGTGATCACCACCGATTGCCCATACATAATGGCATAAGCCAAATGGTGTTTGCTTAAAAGATGGCTTAAAACGGTTTCCAAGGGTTCTGATTTCACCTTGATTGAATACAAACCTTGAGGCATGATTTTCTGGCTGTAATTAAATCGAACAGCCGATTGTAGCTCTATTGCCGCTAAAATTTCAGGTAAGGTTTTGTTTTTAACATGAAGGGTAATAGGTTGTTTAAATAGCTCTGTTTCTGCCATTAACGAAAGGTTAAGACCTAAACAAATGCAACATAAAAACAGCCCCCTAAACACAAGGGCAATTTAATTGAATTTTTGCGAATTATTATGCTAGGCCTTACTCAGCCACTTGAACTGTATGACCAATGGTCTTGCTCAACAATTGAGCTGCTTCTTGAGCATTTAATCCTTTTATGGTGATGGTCACTTTTTCATTGACTAATTGCTTGTCATACACAAACGATTTATTGTAATGCGCTTCAAGGACTTTGATAATTTCGCTGAGTTGGGTTTGTTGGAAATTGAGGGCACCCTCTACCCATGCAGTGGCTCTGTTGTCTTGAATGTGGGTCAATTGCATTTGGCCTTTTTGGGTTTCACATAAATAATCACCAGGTTTTAGCGTGACTTGCTGTTGACCAGTTTCAAATTGTATGCTGCCCTTTTTTAAGTAGATAGAAAAAGGGGCATTGGGCTCATGACAAACATTGAATTCAGTGCCTAAAACGGTTATGATGCCTTTATCAGTTACCAATTTAAATGGGGCATCTGCATGAGCAACTTTACAAAAGACTTCACCTTGTTTGAGGTATACAACTCTTGAGCGCTGAGTCATGGCTTGCACCTCGAGCACAGTGTGGCTGTTGAGTTGTAATTGACTGCCATCTGTTAAACGGCTATTAGTGGTTTGATTCTCTGTGTGTAAGACCAAGGTCTCAGATTGACCAATAGATTGATAGATTAAGGTGCCGAAAGCAACCGTGATAACAACTACAGCGGCGGCTACCCAACGGAACATGGCCAAGCGCTTAGGTGATCTGTGCACCAATTTAAGCGGACTGATTTGAGCAGACAATGTTGTCCATTGCTGATCAGTATGGCTATTAGGATAATCAAAAGCATCTGCTTCTGATAGGATTTGTTCTAGCAAAGCTTGGTCTTGCTGATCATGGACGATACCATTTTCAGGCCTCAATAAAAAAGGCGGTATAGACGGCTTTTCTGACAAGTTTACTTAGTTTGAAGGTTTTGAGGAAGATTTTGTTGAACAAAGCCTAAGAATAGTTGATTAGCTGGATTGCTCTTCAACCATTTTTTAAGAAAGGCTTCTTCTTCAGAGGTGCACATGCCAGTGATGAACTTGGTAAACAAGTTGGCTTGCAATTGTTCTTTCATACCACTTAATACAACCCTTATTAGGCTAGCCCCCAAAAAAAGTGAGGATGCCTTAAAAAATTATCTTAAGTACTTGATTGTCTGAGCATTATTTTTCATCGCCCAAAGCACATCTAGTGCATTTATACCCTCATTAAAGAGTAAATCTAAAATGGATAAGCCCGGATAAAACCCAATTTCATTGGCAAAGACTTGATAGTAGGGCAAACTTTGGGCTGGTGGAACAGAAGGCAAAGCATCTGTTTGAATGCATACTATTTCAACTGGCCATTTCAAGGCTTTTAAGGTGGCTTTTAAAAGGGCCATATTAAACTGCCATAAATACGGCGAACTGTGTTCTAAAATAATGGCCTTAAAGGCTGGCGAATAGTGTTCCCAAAAGGGGGCTTTACCATAGGCTGTTTGCAAGGCATTAAACAATTGTTGTTGCCAACGTTCTTGATAGGCCATTTCATGCCACTCATAGGGCAAAGCTCTGCTTGAAGCTTTTAGTGGAATGGTAAAGATTTTGACACCTTGTTTGTCTACGATTTGAAGTTTATTCCTAAAAGGATTAGCGCTTTCTGCTGGCTCTTGAATGACATGCCATTGATCATGCCCGAGTAAAGGCAAAAACGTTTGGATAGGACCGGCGCAATATAAGGGCGTTTGAATTAGCATGCTTTAACCGTTAAAGGATCCTGACATTGCTTGAATAAGGTTTTAATGCTGACTTTATGAATAGGGTCAGTCCAATTGGGAATAATGTCTAAACAAGGCTGTAACACAAAGCGTCTTTTACTGATGTGGGGATGAGGCACCGTGAGCACCTTGCAGTGACATTTCTCTTGCCCGTAATACAGCATGTCTATGTCTATGATTCTAGGACCATACGGCACATCGCGTTTTCTGCCCAAATGCCGCTCGATTTCCAATAGCTTTAACATGGCCAAACTGGCGGGCAAACTGGTGTGAATAGCCACCGCTATATTGATAAAATCAGGTTGTTGAACGGGCCCCCAAGCTTGAGTACTGTACCATTTGGAGGTCTTGCTTAATGGGCCAAGTTGGCTTTCTATCATGGCCATAGCTTTAGCAATGGTGGCTTTAACATTGCCTTGATTGCCGCCCAATAACAATATGACTGATGTGGTTTTCAGATTAGGCCTCAGAAACTTCTATATTGGTATCGTCTTTAGGATCTAATTGAGAGGTTTTGAATACCAAATATTTTTGTCCTAAAAAATTAATGAATGCGCTGACTAATGTCGCAAAAAAGAAGGCTACAAACTTATGCCCTTTAAACGTTATGATGTTGTTGACATGGGCATCGGCTAAGGTTATAATGTTGAAATTGACTTCAAATGCAGGGCACCATAACAAACCGTATTTATTGATTAGAATATTAAACACCAAAGACACCAAGTATACCATAGCGAATTTTAAAATCATGCCATGGTTACTGCGCTCAGTGTATTTCCATGTCCAGCGTTTGTTTAAGTAGTAAGTATAAACCGTGCCGATTAAGAAGCCTATGCCTTTGGCGAGGTCAATGTTTAAGCCTAATACATCAGAGCAGATGTAATACACCACCAAATCCACCATAACAGCAGATATGCCAATGATGACAAACTTCGTTAATTGTTTAATGACCAGTTTCAAACTTGTACAAATGTAAGGATTCCGTTTTTAAATTCTGCATTTAGGCCAAATGGCAAACAAAGATTTTGCAAATGATGCCCTACGTTCACATCAAAAATAATGGGATATTGATAGGCCGAACAATGCTCCGCAATGATGTCGTGCACATTGTAGCCAAAAGGAATAGTATGGTCGTGCATTTGGATGAAACTGCCCACCAACAAAGCTTTTAGGCCCTTGAGTTTGCCAGCGCGTTTGAGGGCTAAGAGCATGCGATCAATGTGGTAATAGTATTCATCGAGGTCTTCAATAAATAGTATGGTATTGCTCCAATCGAGTTCAGAACTTGACCCCATTATGCTATACAAAACAGATAAATTACCGCCGACTATTGGCCCTGAAAAATCTTTGAAGTTAATGTGGTTGGTGGCATTACATGGAATCGCTTGGATATTACCCTTAAGCGCAGAAGCTAATGATTGAAATGCCATTTGCACATCCCGTAAATCTTGGCCTGTTTTATTGTGCATGAATACAGGCATAGAGCTGTGCATAGTGGCCACTCCACTTGCTTGCATGGCATGGTTCAAGAGCACTGTTACATCACTAAAGCCTGCTATCCATTTTGGTTGTTGTTTGAGCAATTGCCAATCAATGCCATCTACCATTCTGGCGCAACCATATCCGCCTCTAGCACACCAAATGGCTTTGATGTCTGGATTGGCCAATAAGCGGTTGAATAGATTGGCTCTGTGAACATCTGTGCCTGCCAATTGATGATGCACCTCTAATAGGCCTGGTTCCAAATGAACAGTAAAACCTTGAGCCTGCATGAAGGCAATACCGTCTTGAATTTGTTCCATACTGACACTGCGAGCAGGTGCTGCAATGGCAATGGTATCTCCTGGCTTTAAATAGGGCGGAATAATGTAGCTCATGCGCTTGCGAAAATACACTTTTAAAACAAAAAACCCGGCAATTGCCGGGTTCAGATTAGGAAGTTAAAAAGCTATTAATCAATGATGAGCTTCTGAGTACTGAAATTGGTTTGTAACATGTATACGCCTTTAGGCCATTGTACTACTGGTAATTTAATGGCTTCTTGACTGTGCAACACTTGCTCAAATACTTGTCTTGAGGTCATATCAAAAATGCGTACAGTTTGTGTTGACCAATCTGCGGAGGCTTGAATAAACAATTCATCTTGTGCAGGATTAGGGTAAACTGATAAACCTTTAATGACGTTATTAGAGACTATAGAAGACACATTGAAACTTCTATAGAAGGTATCTGCTTTGCATGGCGGATTCATGGCCACTAACATCACATTAACTGGGCCATTACCGCTGTATGTGTATGTTGGATTTTGTTGATGACTAAACATACCGTCGCCAAAATCCCAAAGCCAGCCTTGTGCATTAACAGAACTATCAGAGAATTGATACGTTCTACCATAGACTTCAACATCAAATTTAGCCACTGGCCTTGGTATAACCGTTAGGTTCTTGAAAGCACTGCCCTTACAACCAAAGTTATTGGTTACAGTTACGCCAAATTGAGTAGAGGTTTGTGGAGACGCTAAAATGGCGTTTGTGGTTTGACCACTTGGCGACCACAAATAAGTATTACCTCCGCCTCCGCCTCCAACTTGTGCAAACAAATACATACCTGTTCCGTAACAAATTGTTGAATCTGTTGAGGTAATTGCTACTGTAGGACCTTGTCTTAAATTGACAACAACATTGGCAGTTGCTGAGCAACCTGCAGTATCGGTACCACGAACACTATAAGCCGTTGAAGTGCTAGGTGCTGCATAAACGGTATCTGAATTGCTTACATTCAGACCAGTTGCTGGAGACCATACATAGGTACTGGCACCTGATGCATAAATTTTTGTTGGCGTTGCACCAACACAATAGTTAGCTGTTTGTGGGGTAATTGCTATTACAGGGTTAGGGGTTGATCTGACTATAACATTAATGACAGCACAAGAGTCTGATTGACCACTGTAAGAGCATGATACTACACATTTGTAATATTTTGTACTGGTAATTGTGCCTGTGTTCAAGGCAGAGGCATTGGCACCAGTATTGGTCCACGGACCACTTAAAGCAGAGGCAACTTTCCATTGAAAATTTATGCCTGCATAGCCAGTGGTTTGACCATTCAATACGATAGAAGTTGACCCTAATCCTCCGCAAATAATCGGTTGAACAGCTGAAGCTGAACCAGGGCTTGGCTTGCCAGTACATAAGTTTGGAAAGGCATTCCATTGCACTTCATCTATTGAAATATTATTTCCATTTTGACTGATGCCTTTAATGAGAATGAAGTTAGTTGCACCAGTAAATGAACTTGGCACATTGAAAGTGTATTTATACCAACCATTAGCAGGTACAGTATCAGGCACAGCCATTCTTGTGTATCTGGCAACTGTTCCAAAACAAACGGCCCCTGTTAAACTGGCGCTGGTATTGGCGTATACTGATAGACTATCGCCATTAACAGACCCATTATCGCGGAATACCCAAAAGCTGAAAGTAGCCTGTTGACTGCCTCTAGTGGTGTAATCAATTACTGGTGTTGAAATAGTTTGGGAAGTACCAGGGGTTTGAGCCCTTGCTGCATATCTTGCAAAAGCAGCCCCCGCTTGAGGTGTAGTAGACGGAAATGTACTAGTGGTTCTTCTGCTCCACAAAGTAGTTGTCCCAACAGCAGACCAACCCGTTGGCAAAAAAGTAGTGTTATCAAAACTTTCAGAATAATTAACCTGTGCATAGCCTTGACTCGTCAACACAAAGAGCATAAGTAATAGACTCGATTTCAAAATAGTAATTTTCATTGTCATATTATTTTAATGTTGCGAATATATCATTTAAAAAATCAAATCAAATTGATTAAATTGAAAATATGACAAATGCGCTAAAAACTGTAAATTGCGTCCCCTTTTGGAGAGTTGTCCGAGTGGTTTAAGGAGCACGCCTGGAAAGTGTGTATAGGCAAAACCTATCAAGAGTTCGAATCTCTTACTCTCCGCAAAAGAATTTCCAAAAATAACTTAAGACCCATCGCAAGATGGGTTTTTTTATGTTTTGCAGCAGCTTTCAAACTGCGCAGCATTTGATAAGATGCGTAGAAACATAAAAAACGAACATTTTACTTGTAAAATGGTGTAAGTTGTTTTTGAAAATTCTTTTAAGCCTCCCCAAACGAGATCACGCAGTAATCTCCCCCCCAAAAAAAATAGCATATACTACAGGCTATACTTCGATTTAGCCACCCCCACCAGAGATCACGCAGTACCCTCCCTTTCTAATTTCTAAAAAAGCATCACTTATCAATTCCATTAAACCTATTGTTTAATTTAAAAGTACTTTTGTTTTAATCCCATAGAAGTACTTACTTTGTAATTACTATATGGAAATTAAAATCATACAGATCGGCAACTCTAAAGGCATACGATTATCGAAAACCATGATGGAAAAATACAATTTTGAAGACAGCCTTGAATTGGAGATGACCCCTGAGGGCCTTTTACTCAAGCCACTCAAAAGCAGCCGTAAGGATTGGGACAAAGCCTTCAAACAAATGCACAAAACCCATGACGACAGATTGCTTATTCCCGATGTTTTGGAAGATGATGTATTTGAAAAATGGTAGTCAATCAATACGATATTATCTGGGCCAACTTTGACCCAAGCCAAGGCCATGAAATCAAAAAAACAAGACCTTGTGTCATTCTCTCCCCCAACGAGATGAATCACAACATTGCAACTGTAATTGTAGCCCCCATTACCTCAAAATCCAAAGCTTATCCTACACGCGTTGCTTTAAAAGTTAAAGGCAAGGCTGCATGGATGGTTTTAGATCAGATCAGAACCATTGACCAAAAAAGATTAACTCTAAAAATAGCGCATCTCAGTGATAGCAAAATCAAAGCGGTAAAGGCTGTGTTAACAGCGATGCTGCTGGATTAAACCAATTGCTTAATAAGCAAAATTCGGGTAAGGTATTAGTGCTTCAAATACCGCTACTAGTGGTGACTTCAAAAACAAAGTCATAGACACCAACAACATAGATAGCAACAATGCTACACCGTTGTTTTGTTTTGATAGTTCAGCTTGTTCATCGAGGTTGCCTGTCATTCTGTGAAAGAAAAATACACTGCCAAAAATGATAGACAAGGCGACTACTATAAGTAGTGAATAAAACCCTAAAATGTAGAATACGGCTGTCATTTCCCAACCTGATTGTTGGCCTCTTGACAAGAAGTTGATTAGCGCAATCATTGGTTTGGCAGCTTCAGACATTAACATGGCTAAAGATACCATTAAACCGGCGGCTAATAAATTAAAGGTCATGGTTTCAGCGCCTAATGAGAAACGCTTCAACATGACATTCGATAAGACTTTGTGTGAAATTACGATTAGGGCTAAACCTAATACTAAACTGATAATTAAATAAATAAGGGGTAATGTGATCATATGATATTGGGGTTGATTGTTTTTAAATATTGATAAATTAAATGAGAACAGGGAACCATTCTGCTGCGTTGAATTCTTGTGGTACATCGCCTATTTGAGGCCCAACAAAATCTTCGTTTTTAATAAACACAGTGGTCTCTAAAAAATAATAATTTTGCCCTTTGCATTGAATAACTGGCGCTGCGGGATTAGAGGGAGCATAAGGCAGTGCGAGCATTGAGTGACCGGGGCCATTCACCACTATTGATTCTATGTTTAATAATTTTAATAACGTATAAACTGTGATGGTTCTGGTATCACAATCGCCTCGGTAAGTCGTTAAGAATTCAACTGGAGAGTATACACCTGCTGGATCTATATTTTCTTCGCAACCGCCATAAGGTGCTTTATCCCATGGTTTATGCTCTGATTGACCATGGTACTCTGCAATAAAACTGCCGCCATTTTCTTTGTCTAATTTTTCCATATCAGTATGAGTATATGGATGCACTAGCGTATACTCAATGTTTTGAATCATGGTAATGACCATGTCTACCGTTTGACGCTCATTGAACTGATTGTCTTTGGCTATTTTTTTGAGTGATTTAGCTAATGGTTTTAACGCTTTTGCATCAAATTCAGTAAGCATGCCGTAATCAGGAGAATTCTTTACCATTGGCGATTCCCTTAAAGCCTCTCTATTGGTCTTTGAGCGTTGAATGTCTTTTTTAGCCAAGGCATATTGCACCTGGAACACGTTGCCAGCATAATCTTCCCATGACCAATTAACACGGACAGAATCTGCTTGTTCCTCTTGTTTAAACACCCTCAACTCAATAGCTGCGGCTTGGGCATCATCCTGTTTTTTCTTATGTTTTCTAGGCTTAATGCTACTGCCTCCACAACCCACAAGGGAGCAGACAAGGGCTAATGCAATGCCTTTATACCAACACTTCATAAATTCAATTATGGTAAAAATTTTTGATTAAACCAAATAGTAGAATTAATAAAGATTGTTTAGTAAGGGGTATGTTATTCTAAACGCAGTGAAAATTAAATTTAAAATAAATCTGAGTTTGTTAAGTCTTGAAGAATATGAATCAGAATTTAATCTTCGATAACAATAAATGCATCTTTGGATCCACAACCTTTACAACCATTGTGATGATCAAAAGAACCATCATTCCATCTGTAAATTTCATTTTGACAGTTGCTGAAATTACAACCTTTCTTTAAACACTTTTTACAAATCACTACTGTGTGATCACAATTTATAATTTGCTTCAACTGTTTTAATGGTTTAGCGATATCATTAGTTACAAAGCCTGATTTATTATCAGGCATTAATTCTAATGGAGCCAAAAACTTACCCAACTGACCAAACTTAGGCCAAAGATCTGGTGTTGTTAAGATTAAATCAAAATCTATCCAACCTGATTTTATTTTATCGAAATAGTCTTGGTAGCCAAAATAATCTGCACCATTGTCTCTTGCAACATCATTCAACTCTGGAGGACATATTACTAATATTTTAAAGTTCTTTTTCATAAAGTGTTGTCAACTAATATTAAAGCAAGTATAATTTTAAAATGTAATAAGTTACAAATTATTTTCAATTATAGGACTTATATATCCTATTTTAAAATTAAATTACATTGTTGATTGACCTGGGTTAATGAATTCAACACTTATGGTTTAGCTTCCCTTGTGCATAACTCATTGTGGAGGATAGCGCATAATTGAATAGCTTTGTTTTATCCTAAATTAAATTTTACTTATGAGAAAAACACTTTACCTTAGTTTGATGCTGTGCATTACTATGCTAGCAGCTTCTTGTGGCAGCGTTTCGATTACTCAAATGCGCTACAAAAACGGTTTGAACATTGGTCTTTGCAAGGTTGAAGACGCCAAGCCAAGTACCCAAACAAAAGCCGCTAAAAGCCATTTACGCGGCATCGCCAAAAATGATTATGTAGCGAGCATTGTGGCACAGGAAACACCAATGAACACTGTTTCATCTATAATGGCATTACCTGAATTGAAAGCACCAGCTGTAAAAGCAACATCTGTTAAAAGCTTAAAAAGCAAAGTTCACCACAACGAAGTTCAAAACATTGCTAGCCAATCTGAGCCAAAACCAACTCAAATTCAAAAAGCAGACGACAACACGCAAGCTACTCAAGCCACACATGGCTCTGGTAAAAGCCAAATTGTAGCCTTATTGTTAGCCTTTTTTGTAGGCGCTTTAGGTATACACCGTTTTTATTTGGGCTACACCACCATTGGCCTCATCCAATTGTTAACTGCAGGCGGTTGTGGTATCTGGGCACTTATCGACTTCATCCGTATTTTATTTGGCGACTTACAACCAATGGATGGCGAATACAACGAAACGCTATAACCCCCTCATTAACCTATTCAATCTCTGCTGGTTAACAGCATTGCCCCTTGCGGTAGTGTTGTTGCCAGCAGATTTTTTTGACAGCGGTCGATCTGTGTGTTTATCTATCACCTTATTCGACCAAACCTGTTATGGCTGTGGCATGACCAGAGCCGTGCAACACGCCATGCACTTTGACTTCAAAACAGCCTACGCATTCAACCCATTAGTTGGCATCGTATTACCCCTACTCATCTTAGCTTGGGGCATGGAGTTCAAAAGACAAATTAGAATTTATAAAAAAAGTCGACCCCAAATTAATTAATAACTGTCTTGTTTTGAAGTTATATTTGCTACATGAAAACAGTGTCATTAGAGCAAATTCATCAATATGTTTTGGTAGATCTAAGAGTGCCAGATATTTTTGAAAGAGGCTTTATTCCAGGCAGTATCAATGTTGGCCTCAATGGCCCATTTGAAGAGCGCTTTAAGGGGCTATTCCCTGATCAAAACGCTGCTTACTTAATCATCACAGACAAAGCTGAAGAAGCCAAAGAACGCCTTACGCAATTGGGTTATACGAATTTACATCAATTAGAAAACGGCTATCAAACCTACACTGAAGCCAAGTTGCCAATCGATGTAGTAGTGAGCATCAGTCCTGAAGAATTTGAACTCGATTTAAACTTCAGAGAAGAACTTGTAATAGATGTTAGAGACACTGAAAAATTTGATTCAGGCCATGTAATGGATGCCCAAAGTTTCCCAGTACATGAATTGCCCAACCGCTTGAGTGAACTCCCTAAAGACAAAGTCTGTTATGTGTATTGTGGCGGTGGCTACAGCAGCATGATTGCCTCAAGCATATTGCGCAAAAATGGTTACCACCTCATTAAAAACGTATATGGTGGCATTAAAAAAATAAGCGAAACCAGAGTACCCATCAAGACTGGCCAATAATTGCAATCAAAAACACTCCAATATAGTCTTGTATTTATAGTGCTTTGGAGCCTTAGCAGTTACCTGCTCGGCAGCCTAAGTCATCTTCAAAAACAACCCATGGGCGTGCATCAAAGCGCCCAATGTGATCGCGCCAGTTTAGCTCAAAATTTTTACTATGGTGGGATGGTATTGAGCCAACCTGAAGTCAATGAAAACCGTTGTATAGATGGCATAGTCTCTTGTGAATTCCCCATCATATCCTACGCTGCTGCTAGCATCTACAAAGCCTTAGGCTATAACGAAGCCTATTTTAGACTGCTCACGTATTTGCTCTTTAGCATAGGCGCCTTAGCCTTGTTCTTACTCTTTAAACGTTGGCTGAACACCCTCATTAGCTTTGCCCTAGTTTTTTTACTGCAAGCCTCTCCTGTTATGTTGTTTTACAGCGCCAATTTTTTACCAGACATGGGCGCTTTAGGCTTAGCCCTATTGGCTTGGTATCTCATTTTTTTAGTGTACATCCCGCACCCTTATCAACCCAATACAAGCCATTGGCTTTACAAGGCTGGCATTGTTCTAAGTTTAAGTTTGGCCATTGCCATAAAGACCACCATCATGATACAATGGCTCAGCCTATTGGCTTTGTTGTTAAGCCAAATCGTTTGGCCAAAAACCAAGGTGGTAGTCCATAAACGATCTTTACTGTATGTGTTAATTGGCAGTTTAATCTTGCCCGGTATATGGTATTTCTGGAGCAGACATTTAGCGGCAGCCCACAACAGTCAATACTTTTTAATGAGCCTTCCTGAATCCAATTCATGGCAAGCCTACTTAGAAGCTTGGGCCGTATACTTGGCCAATTGGCCTGAACAACTACTCAGTTACCCGCTCATACAAATTGCTGCTGCATTGCTAATATTAACCGCTTTGTTGAAACCATGGAGCAACCCAAGTTTATGGCGATTAAGCATCATCAATAGCTTTGGTAGTATTGCATTTTTATGCCTTATGATGGAACAGTTTAAATACCATGACTATTACATCATCTGTTTGAGTCCTGCCCTAGTCTTTAATTGGCTGTGTTTGGCCCAAACCATTCAACAATTAAAACCTCAATGGTGGTGGGTAAAAGTCTTGGCTTTTTTCAGTGTATTGTTGGCTTGCAATTACCAATTCAACAGAGGACGTTTGAATTTAGAAGAGCGCTATACCCCAGGTAATTATTGGGAGCAGTCTCACCACAATGCAGACAACTACAACGCCTTAAGACCTGCCCTTAAAGCCCACGGAATAGATCGCAATGCATGTGTAGTAGTTGGCTATGATCCATCGCCCAATAACATCTTATACCTTTTACACTTAAGAGGCCATAGACTCTCAAAAGACCACAGTAACGAACGCATAGAGTACATACTTTATGGTGCACACCCTAGATACTTTATTAGCAATGACCGTGGTTTAGACAGCCTCATTCAAAACAAAGTGAGCGCCATGCAATTACTGATAGAGCAAGCCCCGATTAAAGTATTTGAATTGTCTTACTCTGACAGTATGATACTTACATCTCACTAATGCTTTATAAACTTAATCGGCAAGTTGCCATTTAAGTAAAGTACATACAGCCCTTGTGGCAAATGCATCACTGACAGAGTGGTATTGTTTTCATACACCTCTAATGCCAATGGCCATTTCTGACCCAAGACATCTATGGCAAAAGCGGATGTAATTTCAATAGTCGACACCGTTAATTGATCTTGAACAGGATTAGGATATAAGTGAATAGCATCGGTTTGAACTGTGTTCAAATCGCTATTAGCTTCCACAGTAAAATGCCATTGAGCGGTATCCAAGCCAGCAAATCTGTAGCCTAAGGAATCAATCAATGCATTAGTAGGAAAAGTAATAGCAATTCTTGCCCCTTGAGCAAAATCAGCATGGTTGCTCCAAGTCAATTGATTGCCTTGCCACACCAAATTCACATCGTTTAAGGCTAAAGTGTTTTTAAGCAAACCATTCTCGTATACCTTTATTGATTTAATGGAATCCACTTGTAACAGTTTATTGAATGTTAGTTGCAAAGGCGCAGTTGCTTGAACCTTTTGAGCATTGAGCACCGGACTTAGAACCGAAACAGTTGGCAAAGCCGCCGTTCTAAAATACCAATTGCCATAAGTCGAATTAGCAGTGGCAATACCAAACGTATCTTTAAAACAAGAATCCATTGACAAACTAATAAAAGCATTCATGGCAAAACTAACACTCGGAGTAATTTCAACCACATTACCATAAATTTGAATTTGAACAGAACCGACGGCAATGCTCTCCTTAATGTTGCCATTCTCAAATAATTGAATAGTCCCTATGTTGCGCTTAAACAAACGCTCATTATAGGTCAAACGAATTTTAGTCGAAGGCTTTACCCCCAATGATTGATGTGCTGGCCAAATCGATTGTAAAAAAGGTTGTGCCCTTACCGTTTTAAAATGCCATGAAGCTGAATCTTTACCTGTCAATAAATAATTATTTGACGAGTCTGAGAAACAAACTCTTGGCAGTAAAACACCAATGCGCGAGTTGACGGGGAATGGCTTCAAATGATGTATAAAAACAGAATCGTGTTTTACCTTCACTAAATCGCTGTTAGTGGCAATGGTTTCATAGACTTGTCCATTGGCGAAAATGGTAATACTACTGTTGCGTCTCAAAACAGATTCATCCGTTTTAATGGTCAACACGGTTGACGGTAATACTAGGCTATCATTCAACTTAGGGAACACGGCAGTGATTTTAGGCGGCACTGTTTCATAATGACAAGAATACGGATAAGAATTGGCTTCAATAGTGCCCAAAGATGGCAACGATTTGCCGTTAAAGGCCGCATAGTTTTTTGGGTAATAACTGCATCTAAAAACTGAATTATTGCCTGGGGTTTGGCCATCGGATTGTATCCCTGTTTGAGTAACTGGATTGCGGTATTGCCAAACCAATTGTTTGTTGGAAGTCACTTCAAAGAAACGGCCTTGTACACCACTGCAAATAAGCACATTGCCATTGGGCAACATTTGAGCTCCAGAAATGATTTGAGAATAGAACTTAGTCTTAACAGAATCTTTGTAAACCCACTTAGCAGCTGAAGGCCCATAAATATTGCTAAAATTATAGCTACCGTTACTTAAAATTGGCGTTTGAATAACATCAACAGTTGAATAGGCAGTATCTCTTCCCCAGCCATTATTAAACAATAAAATACAGCCAGAATCTCTATACCCATTTGGAATCCAATGGGCATTGTGTTGTCTGAAAAGTTTGCGGTCACTACTATTGCCCATGCGGTAGGCCTGTGGATTACCCCAACGGTATAAGAAGTCGCCACCTTTATTGTGAGTGCCTCCATAATGCGCTGCTGCTTCTGCAGTACTTGTACTGTGGTCTATGATCCAAATTTCTGAAATATTATGAGCACTGATCACAATCTGATCTAAATCTGCATTATAGTCTAGGCTATTGGCATGAATCCAATCATTGGTTTGCAAATTCAATGCGTAGTTAATATCCATTAATTCCGGATGACTGGCCACATTGCCATAATTGGGCAAGGTTGAATCAATATCTTGAATAATATGATCAAACATATCCCATTGCCATATCACTTCTGCGCTGTCAGTACCATGGGGTTTAATTTCAACAATGCGCTCCCCCCACAGATCAGCTTGATTCGGCGAAAAATTCAAGGTTGAACGCCCAAGGTTTATGGCTTGATTTTTACTGATCGCATGCCAAGCAAGCACTAAAATATTGCCATTGGGTAAAGGTCTGATATCATGGTGCTGACACAAAGAATCATTAAAAACTTTGTACGACCAAAGCAAACTGCCATTCCAATCGTATTCTTCTATCATGCCCCCTCTACCGCCTGCAAAACCAAAAACAGTATCAGTATAAGTTCCGCATTTGAGCAAATGACCATTAGGCTGTAAATACACTGATAAACCAGGGGTGTATTGCGTATGCCAGGAGTGAATTTTCTGACCACACTTATTCATTAAGTAGGTGGTATCAACGCCAATGGGCGAAAATAAAATGTAACCATTTTCGTCATTGCCATTGATTTTTTTGGTTAATCCTAAGGTTTTGGTTTGAGCTGAAGCTGATAAAGCACAGAACAAAATAAGACTGAAACTCACGCTGATATTGCGGACATAAATAGAGAGCATATGGAGATTATAAAAATCAAATATACATATTTAATGAATAAATTGCAAGATTCATTAAAAAAACTAAAAGCAAGGATTATTGAATGGTATACCTCAACTTAACCCCAAAATTGGTCAACGAAGTAGGGAAAATATTGGATGCATGTGGCTTAGAAGCTCGTCTTTCATAATAGAATCTCAAGTTCACATTTTTGTTGATCATGTAATTGATGTTAGGTTGTATCAAGACAACTTTTTGACCGTTGGCCACTGTATTGGAATTCAAATCTACCTGGTGAATGATGGTAAAGTTGTCTTGAATACTAATACGCAAATCCATTAACAGGTCATTTTCTAAGTATACTTTTTTGCCATTGAATTTGATTGGTAATTTTAAACCTGAGGTTCTATAACTCAAATTGAAAGACAAATCTTTTTGATGCATTTCAGTCAAAATAGCATTAGGCACATTCAATGAAATATTTCTGCTCTGATTCAATTTAAAGCCCCCCGTAATACCGCCTTTAGTGGTCACATCAATACCAATCAAAGGCGAGAATTGTTCACGCACAGTGACATTATTGATGTTGTATTGGCTTACTAAATCTTTACCCCCTCTGGCAATGGCGGTATCACTGTAATACAAGTTGCTAGTGAAACCTCCTATGCTATATGTTCCTGTGTAACGGTGTTGAAGTGTTATGTTGCTAAAGATTTTACTCAAGCCTTTGATTTTACTCAAGCCGTTGTAGTTGATATTCCAGTTTGGCAATGGCAATTGTTTAAAGGCAGATAAGCCGACTTTACTTTGATTGGTGCCAGTATAGGCCGCATAAAAGGCTGGAATAAGGGTATTTTGAGCTTTAGCACCATAACCATAATAAAACTTACCATTGTTGGTTTTATCAATGCCTTTATTCAAAACCCTTGGGTCTTGTGCCGCTTGCCTTTGAGATATAACAAAACGGAAATTTTCAAAGTTGTTGTAATTGGTGCTGGTCCAATTGTTTTTATCACTTACCGGATCATTAGCCGTTTGAATAAAAATACCCGTCATGGTAAAGTTACCAGTTTCTCTGAGCGACATATCGCGCCAGGTATTGGCTTGGTTAACTGTATCGTATTTGAATAAAGTTTGTAGGGTATTGGATTGGGTCAAGTTGAAATTCACTTGCACTCTAAAGTCTTTAAAGGGTTCAATGGTGGCATTACCCTGCATGGTCTTAGAATGGTTTTCAGTGTAGAAATTATTCAATCGTGTATCTTGGGTGAGAGCGCCCATCTTTGCCAAATCATATCGAATCTGATCATTTTGACTGCCTAAAATAAACGGCAACCCAGGAGCTGAATGCGCAAAGTTTTGGCCAAAATAATCAACGTTGTAAATGAAGCCTGGCAACATAATACCATCTCTAAGGGTATAAGTCAAATTGGCATTTTTAAGCATCATAACGGTCTTAAAGAAGCCTGTTCCAAAAGCTTGCTTTTCTTTTTTATTTTTTGCAGTGGCAGCAGACCCCTCATTTTTAGCGACTCCAGCAGTCTTCTTAGGCCCTTGATTGATTTTTCTCAAGAAAGGAATCTTGTTGTACAAACTGTTCATGTTTAACTGGGTGGTAACAGTTAATTCTCGGCCATTCTGTATCGTATTTCCAATATTTGTAAAGGCAGGTGGCGCTTGTGTCCAGCCAAAATTCGCACCATATCTAACCGTGGTATTGATCCAATTCAAGAATCCAATTTTATCTAAAGGCAAGGTGTAGTTAAAGTTACTGACTTGATTAAAATCCCTCATGCGACCTAAGGCCCAGAACTCTTTGCGCACAGAGTCGCGTTTAAGTTCTGAATTCAATTGACCAAATGGTTCTTGAATACGGGCATTGACAGTAGCAGAATAATCCAGCTTCAAATTTTTAGTGATTGGATAATTCACATTGTAAACCCTTTGCATGGTAAAATTCTTATCGAACAAACGAGGCGTCAATTGCTTAAATAAATCATTGTTGCGGGCCAACTGCTCTGAATAATAACGATCAACATCAAAACGAATGGTGATTGTTTGAGGCAAAAAGCGCAAATTAAAATCGCGGAGTAAGCCTAAGTGCTTATTTTTTATAAATTTAAATGGTTCCCAAGCCTTGACTTTTGGGTTGTACATATAACCAATACTGCCATGGTGGGTTTTACTGAATTGTTCTTCAATTTGTATGTTGCGTCTTTGTAAATGGATATAGGAATAACTTAAATTAAAGTTCGATATACTCCATGGATAAATGGGACCGTTACCTGTAGGATTTTTCCGCACATTGGTGAAGTTCAAACTATAACGTGTGTTATAATCCTCGGCATTGCGAAGCACTATTTTCTTCTGATCATCTGGCAAACGCTCTACTGAAGACTTTAACTCAATATCCGGATTAAGCGGATTGAATTTCGGCCTTACAACAGTTCCGCTGTAGCCAATAAACAAAGGAATGGTAACGCCCGCTTTTTGAGGGAAGAACTTACCCAATTCAAAACTTGAAGACAAATCAAATTGGTAATTATCAGAAAGGTTGCGCTCATTTAATCGTTTGTCTATACCGCCAAAACCAATGGTTGAAATATTCCCTGATGCAGATAAGGTTGCAAAGTCTGCCATTTGCGCCACCACTCTTGAGGTTGCAGCCCAACCACCTCTGTTTGAAATATCAGTTACCCTTAATTCATTAAACCAGACCTCTCCGCAAACAGGGTTATCCGTATTGTTGCGTATGCCCAATAAGATGGTGCGTACATTACTTAAATCAGGCAAGCCCAATACTGTAATTTTATGCCCCAGGTCATTGAAATAGAAGAAAGGTTTAGTTAATGGCACATTGCTTTCGGAGCGTTTATTTTTCGAATTGAAAAGATCTGCTAAAGCAAAATTAAATTCGTTTTCTGCACGCCAAATTGCATCTGCAGAATAAGTGCCATCAGCGGTAATTTTTAATGGAATTTCATATTCGTAATAGTTGCCAACTAAGTCTGTACCAATGCGCATGAAAGCAGAAATATCGCCGTCTTTCAATTGATTGCCTTCAGCATGCACAAACATCTTTAAATTCTTGTAGTTACGAATATCAAAGTTTAAAGTTTTATAAGCCCCTCTTGAATCTGCTGGTTTTAAATTGCAGACTTTTAATGACAATGATTGCTCGTTTTGTTGAACAAAGTTTTGTGAAGCTGGATCGCGCACACGGTCAATACCTGGCGGCATGGTATAGCGCACAGGCTCGCGTTTGCCGTTTTCTTCAACATTCACAGTAGAGACTACAAAAGTGGTGTTGTCTGTTGGATCAAGTGGTACAACAGCCCCAGGTTTGGTCAAGGCATTTAAATAGCGTCTCCAATCTGCTCTAACCAATTGTAATTGCGCAAAACGCAGAATGGTAGAATCCGAAAAACCTTTCATGTACATGCGCACAAAACGAATGGATTTGAAATCAGAGATGTTTCCAACCGCTTTAGTGTACTCTCTAATTGGCACTTTAATCTGTATCCATTTTACGGTTTCTTTCTTGCCATTTTTAAGGGTCACAGGCACCTCGGAAATATCGGTCACAAAGCCTTTACCAATTTCTAAATCTTGAGGACTTAAGGCAATTTCATAATTGAAATAATCCTCGGTTTGGTTCATGGTAAAGTCTGCGTTGATGTCTTCATTATCTGGTATAGTGGTAGCACTCTCAGGAGTTCCATCCGGCAGTTTGTTGAGGGTTGAGTTACCCTCCAAGGCATTGTACTTTTTGTAACGCGATATAACACTTGCTTGCACTGCATCGTAATCACCTTTGCGTGTATGCATGTAATCATCATTTGAAGGATCATTCAATGCCGCCTGATAGATTGGTGAAGATGCTCCGAACAAGGTCTTCAATGAGTCTAAATACTTAACATAAAAACTGCGTTCATTGTCGTCGTTCAAACCATCTAAACCAAGATCTTGATTAGGCCTTGCAGCAGGATCATTGTCAAAGGCGTTGTTTAACTGAGGCAGTAATGGTACACGTCCAAAGGTTGAAGTATCAACATCATTTAAATTGCCTTGAGGATTAAAACCATTCTCAAAAACTTTACGTCTGTCAGGTAGAATGTCTTCCGAAATATTACCTAAATCAATGTACAATTTCCCTTTGTTAGCACCTGTTGGATTATAAATGAATGGATCCAACATCCAAATTTCAATGTAGTCAATATTAGCGGCTTCAAAGTCATTGCTCTCAATGCGACGCATGATACCACCCCATGATTTTTCTGGTTGGTTGAACAAGCCATTGGCATTAAAATCAGTGCTTGCATTGTAGTTGTATTGACCGCGTTCTCTTGGAAAAAACGCCATGTCTAAAGTCGGTAATATGTTAGGGGCCCCTTGTTGAATTTGCTTATTAGGAAACACCTCATTCACGGTTATTTCGCGCATGTAATGATTACTCTGCATATCCACATCGCTGGCAATGTGTGCAGGGGTGTATTTGTCTTTGCGGTAAAAAGTTGGATCTAAGTTGTACCAAGCTAATTTAGCGCGGTAGTTGTTCCATGTTTTTTTATCACTGGCAGTTAAACTCCACTCTGGGAATAAAGTTGGTTGATATTGAGGCAAGCTGGCTAATTTCCAACTGCTTACCATGCGCAAATCAAAAGTGGTTTCTGCCCCCTCAAAATCATCTAGGTAACTAACGCCTCTCGTTTTATTTTGACCTCTGGCTTGACCAGGAAAAATGCGCGCATATTCCCATTGAGCACTCAAACGGCTTTCTGCCTTGGTTTGAATAAATGGCAAGCGATCAACCAATTTGGTTAAAAACAAAGAAGGTGTAGCATAGCTGCCATCAAAACCAATGATGGTATTCAGCAAAGGTTCGTCACCAATATTGGTTTTTGGGGTCAAGGCACGTTCATACATGTGCAAAATCGTACCGCCCAACAATAACTTCTTATTGGCCATGTAATCAAATCGAGAGCCCAACAAAGTTTTTTGTTGTATATTGAACATGCTATTGCTTTCTGCAGACACTTTAATCACCGCACCTGATTGCAATATCCCTTGATTGATAATAGTTACTTTTCCAACGTTGTAATCTACTAAGAAGTCAACGTTTTCAGTGAGTTTAGTACCGTTAGCCGTTACCACAACTGAGCCTTTAGGCACATTCATTGCATTCAATGAAATCTCATTGCTACTACTGCCTTTATAACTGCCTTTTAAGAAGAACTTATTGTGGGCCACATCTTGTTCTGCTAGCCATTTGGTACTGTCATAAAGGGCGTCATAAACGTATTTATTCGCTACTAAAGAATCGCCGTTGAATTTCTTGCGCAAATGATTGCCAAATGGTTCGCGCACTGGAAAAATAATTCTACCATTCTTTGATTGGAATGTTACGTCTTCGATCGCATCAAACACACCATCAGGCTTGGCTTCCATTTGGCGGTTAACACGGTCCATATTCATGACACGGATCAAAGGCACACCACCGCTTAACTCAGGGTAGTTATTTACCGGCATGTAATTCAGATCTGCCCCAGAAGGGTCATCGTTGTAAATAACATTGAAATTTAAATCATTGGCATTGATGTTAAAAGACCCCAATGAGTAAATGTTTTTCATCATCAATTCCCACATAGGCAAACGGGTTCTGATGATGTTGTTTTTAAGCATTTTCACCATGAGCACTTTGCTGTCATCACGGGTACTGGCCACTTCTGAAGCAAACTCCCCTACCTTGTATGGCACACCGTTGTAAGTGTATTCGAAAGCCACGGCAAGCACTTCGTCATTGTTCAAAGATGTGTTTAATGAGATATACCCCAAACGCTGGTTAACTGTAAAATCTGTTTCAGCTAATTGTCGGGCATAGGTCAGTAATTCATAATCCAAACCTTGTTTTAAATTGGGATGACCAATATTCAATTGATCAATGGTCGTTTTTGATTGACGAACGATATCTTTATCAGGGCCAGTGGTAAGATCTGCATACAAAGTATTGGCAGCGTTATCAGCCATCGGTTGATTACTACCAATAATGATTGATGGGTTATAAGCCTTAGGTTCGCCCAAGTCCATCATGGTTAAAAGATCTCTGGTGTTTTCAAAATTACCTGAACGATTGGTTACCCATACTTCAACACGGTTAATGACTATACCTGAGTTAATCAAAGGCAAGGTTGACATGGCCTCATCATAACGGTCTTTAAAAAAGTTAGATAAAAAATAGTGACGGTTTTGGTCGTAGTTGTGGGCTTGAATATTAAAGTTGGTGATCTGTGCCCCACCATTCACAGTGGTTTCAGTTCTTTGACCCTTGTTTTGGGTTGCAATCATGGTCATTTTAAGTCGACCAAATTGCCAAGCTGTTTTGATACCAAACAAAGATTGACCTGCCTGTATTAAACTGCCATTCAAGGGCAAACTCACATTACCCAACTCCACAGACTTTAGCATTTGGTCTTCCTTTCCAGCCCAACTTAATTTGGTTTGGTTGTCAAAATCAAATGTGGCATCAGTATCGTATTTGATGCCAATGTTTAAGGCATTACCGATTTTACCAGTAACATTTAATTGTATTTTTTGATCAAAATCAAATTGCCCAGTTTTTTGCATCCGCGCACTGAACATCGGATTGCGCACTGTATTGAAAATGCCACCAAAGGTTAATTCTGCAGAGCCACTAGGTCGAATGTCAACCAAGCCACCTCTGAAAAGTTTATCAAGCACCTCTGGGGTTTTAACCAAACTTGGGGTTTTGTTGTTATTAAATCCTGCTTCACCAGCATTGCTTTTAGCGCGCTGATCGAAATAGCGTTTTTGTTCTTGCTTGGCGGTTTCTGCGAGGTATTCATCTCTGCTCAAACGTTTCACCAAGGTTTTTTTACCCGCTACTTCTTTGTATTCGTCATAGGTTTGAGTGGTTGGATTGTATTCAAAATAGGTTTTAACACTTGGATCGTTTAAATCGATATTGTTTTTGAATCCACCACTTTGACTGCGCTTTGCTTGGTCTTTAATTGGGTATACCAAACCTTTGCTACTATCTGCATCAGCGCCAAATTCTTGAGTAATATCTAATAAACTTAGCTGAGAAGCGTCACTTGCCCATTGCACAAAAGGCTTAGACATAGACAATATAGGAATGCCTATCACGGCTAAAAACAGCCAGTAAATACGATTATGGGAAGGCCCTTTATTCGAACGCGTCAATTTCACAAAACCAAGTGACTAATAATAAAAAATTCTTTTAGTAGGGCTAATGCTATAGGCTTTTTAAAAATAGGTTAGATTGCGAATATAACGAAGTTCTAGTATATAAATTATACTTTGAAAATTTTTTGTAAAAAATTTGACGAGCTGAGGCATTTCAATTTCTATTATTTTTGTACTATGATTTGGCAGCGTTCCATTTGGCTTCTTTTGCTTTGCAACAGCATGGCCTTTGCCCGTATAATTCAGATGCCTGAGCAAGCTTTGCCCAATAAAATGGCCTTTAAAGGCTGGCAATTGAATATGCTTCCGGGCTTTTTAATCGCACATAGAGAATATATGGCCAACATGGAAGCCCATACCCTTGGCTTGGAACTTCAATACAGCAGTAACCACACGGGTTGGCACAGTGCAGACCACAATTACAAACATTTACAATGGGGCACTGGCTTAAGCTATTTTTACATGGGAAATCCGAGTTTAAACGGCTCTGCTTTGGCTTGGCATATCAATATTGAAGCCAACTTAAAACAACGCCAACACTTTCATTCTGCTGTGCGCATTGGCTCAGGTATTGGCTATTTGAGCAAACCTTATGATTTAAATACCAATAAAATGAACAAAGCCATTGGCTCACATTTTAATGGGAATATGCAGTTAATGTACAAAGCCTATTTTGATTTAACTCCAAAAAGTGCTTTGGTACTAGGGCTAGGCGTAACCCATTATAGCAATGGCAATTTCAGACGACCAAACTTAGGTATCAACATGGCCCATTTGTCTTTAGGCTACCTGCAAAAGGTGAAGTTATCTGATCAATTTCGCTCACGTCAACTACCAGATCTTTTTCCTAAACCAGGATTTGAATGGATGATTGGCTATGCTCGCAAACAATACGCGGTGGCGGATACCCGTTTTTTCAATATCATTTCAAGTAGTTTATTGTATTATCATCCGCACAACAACAAGGGCAATTGGCGCATGGGCATTGAAACCTTCTTTGACAAAACCTATCCTTACTCTACCTTTAACACGGCTGCTTTAAACAATGTGCCACTGAAAGAGATGACAGAAATTGCCGCTAAAGTGGGGCACGAATTTATGTTTGGCCGCATAGGTGTGGTGACCGATTTAGGCACATACATAACCCGACCTAATCAATACAAAAAAGCAGTGTATTTTGCCATTGGGTTCAATTACTGCTTTAACCGTGGATGGATTGCACAAACCAGACTCAAATCACATATGGCCGTTGCAGATTATTTTTACTGGGGTGTGGCTAAACGTTTTAACTCCCCAATTCATTTTTAAAGCATATGAAACACTTAATCATTCTATATAGTCTTTTGTGCTTGATGGCTTGTGAACGCCCTGGTGATTTATTTACCTCCTATGGAAAAGACATCACTAAAACAAGGCAAGTAGGCGATTACACAGGATTAGAGGTGGGCGAGAAATTTGATGTGGTATTGATCCAAGACTCTGCACAAGCCGGTCGCATTGACATTACAGCAGGTGAAAATGTGATAGATGGCTATACCACTGAAGTTAAAAACGGCACTTTATTCATTCAAAACAGCAACCAATTCAATTGGGTAAGAAAACTTCAAGTGCGTCAAAAAGTAGTTTTGTATTTGAAACAATTAGATAAGATCAACATCAAAGGTTCTGCTAAATTAAGCAGTCAAGACACTTTAATCAACACAAGTGAATTGCGCATACAACACAACGGGCTCGAAGATGCTCATTTAATGGTAAAAGGCGACTATGTGTTCATTGACGCTTATAACACTGGCGGTATCGTAATAACTGGTAAGTGCTTTATGTTATCTGCCTCTGCTGATGACATTAGCTACATTGATGCGCGTCACTTAAACGCTGAAAAATGTTACATGGTTAGCTTTAGTAAAGACGATTCTTACGTATTTGGACGTAGTGTTTTGGATTTGCAATTAAGAGGCACTGGTAATTTGTATTACAAAGACAGCAGCTTTACCCAAACCCAATTCAAAGACTTGGGAGAAGGCAAAATCATACCGCTTCCTTAAGCGATTTGGTCCATGACCTCAGCATAATATAGTTCAGAACATATAGACCAACGCTGCCTATGGTTAGCAGCCTATGGTAGTTAACCCAATTCAAGGCGGTTTCACCAAAACTATCTTTCCAAAGCCATACAGCAGAGAGTAAAACAAAGGCTATGAAGCAGGCTATAAATCCTTTTTGCTGCCAAGCAAACAATTGTTTCAATTGTATGGCCAGCATAGGCATTAACAACAAATAACTGTACTCTCTTTGATGCGGAAAGCACAGCGGAATTAAAGCCATAAAGGCCGCAAAAACGGCTAATTGATAAGTAACACCTAGGGCTGAAGTTTTGTGTCGCCAAGCCAAATGAACTGCCATCGCTAACAAGGCCACCCTTACGCCATTAACCAGCAGAAACAATACCGATTTTGGCAAATCTAAAACATGTAAATCTGGCTCTAAATACACCAGTTCTGCTGAACAATATTTGGTGATACAGGCAGATACATCCATTAAACCATATTCATAGGTTTGAATGCTGTGGACATCGCTCACAGGGTTGAGAGTATGCCACCATGCTTTAAACAGCAAAGTGTTATAGTCATAACCTAACCACAGTACTGGCAACAAAAACAAAATCACTAAGGCCACTGAACCTATTCCTAGATGCTTAAGCGGTTGCGGATAGGACCACAATAAATAGGGCACCATCACCATGGGCAATAATTTAATATTGATGCCAATGCATAATAAGAGTATGCCCAATAAAAACTTTTGGTTTTGAAAACAACGGTAAGCTTCTAGCATGAGCCATAACATCCAAATGGTAATTTGATTGTAGGTAAAATTAGCCATGATAATTTTCACCATCATGACACTCAAAAGCAATAAATACCAAGCTTGTTTGGAGTCGTCTTTAAACACTTCTTGCTTCAAAATGAGCAATACCCTCATAAGCAAACCGGCATTGACAATGAACCATAGCCATTTGACAACTGCTATACCTAAGCCTTGAGCACTGGCCATGAGGCTCGCAAACAATACACTGTAAAAATATTTTAAATTGTAAAAATGAGGTGGGCCATAAATGTCTTCTTGCTGCAACAAACGTTTACCGGCATTGAAAAACACATCTAAATCATCTATACCGCCGTGTTGCCTTTGCTTAATACTCAGCAACCAAAAGCCCAATATTAGGAGCAAAAAATAATAGCTTTTTGTGGCTGAAATATTTAAGCGTTTAAGCATGTGTCAATGGCGACTTTAAGTTGAGCTTCTTGATCAAACAAACAATTCACAAAAACAGGCAATACATAAACGGTATTCTCAGGAATACATGCTAACAAATGTTGTTCTTTGAGTTTAACCGCATCTTTTTCGGTGCACAAAACAATTGTATTGTCAGGCAAGCCATTGAATAGGGCTTTGAGTTCTGCAATAGAATAGGCATGATGGTCTTCAAATGTTTTGTACTGAATGTTTGAAGAGAATCTTTGACAAAAAGCATGAAAGGATTTAGGATTGGCCAATCCACTCAAGGCCAATACCGCTTGGTATCGGCGCTTATCTAAAGACAAAGCCCCTTTTAATTTCTTAGGATTGCCCAAACTTAAACAGGTAAAAAAGACTTGCTGATGAGGCAATGGCTTTAATTGTTTGACTATGGTTTGAGCGATTTCAGGGCTTAAGTCTTCTGGACATTTGCTTACCACAATGATCTGTGCGCGTTTGGCACCTGTGCACCATTCTCGCAATCTGCCCATAGGCATAACGTGGTCTTGCGTATACAATAATTGATAATCGGTCAGTAGTAAATTAGCATGGCAAGTCACTTTGCGGTGTTGAAGGGCATCGTCTAATAAAACCAATTCAGAACTGGTTCGATTTTCAATGTATTTTAAACCTTTTTTGCGCTTTTCACTCACCACCACTTTTGCACCCGGCAATGTTTGATGGTACCACAGAGGCTCATCGCCAATATCGTCTGCAGTACTGAGTTCTGAGGCCGCTATTAAGCCCTTGCTTTTTCGACCATAACCTCTTGATAAAACAGCTATGCTGTATTGTGAGGCATACAACCAAAACAGATAGGCTGTCATTGGGGTTTTTCCAGAACCACCTACTTGTAAATTGCCTATGCAAATGGTTTTAAGTTTGGATTGATACGAAGGTCTTAGGCCCCAATCAAAAGCCAAATTGCGCAACCAAGTGAGGCAACCATACACGGCACTGAATGGCCAAAGTATCCATTTAAACACAGACATATTAATATTCAATACTGACTAAGTACAAACCATGGGCCGGCACAGATTGGCCTGCCTTGCTTCTGTCTTTGCTGTCAATAATATTTTTGAATTGTTGTAAATCAATTTTACCCTCTCCCACTTGAATCAAGGTGCCTACCATAGCCCTTACCATATTGCGTAAAAAACGATTAGCGGTTACTTCAAATTTCAACAAGCCATGCTCGGTATACCAACGCGCAGATTTAACATCACACATAAAGTGTTTGACATCGGTATTGACCTTGCTAAAACAAGCAAAATCATGCGTACCTATGAGGTAATCACAGGCGGCATTCATAGCCTCCACATCCAAAGGTTGAAACCATCTTACCGCTAAGAGTTGAGTAAAAGGATCTTTCTCAAAAACAATATGGTATTCGTAAGTTCTTGCAATGGCATCAAAACGCGCATTGAACTCATTGCTCACCAATTGCACATCGTATACAGCAATATCAGCAGGCAGTATGCCATTCAAACTTCTCAAGAAATTTGAAGGCAGAGGGTCTTGCACATCAAAGTGCGCAAAGTATTGTTTGGCATGCACGCCTGTATCTGTTCTGCCACAGCCAACGGTATCTACACTCTGACGCGTAATCACTGAAATGGCATTATTGAGCAATTCTTGGACAGTGCTGCCATTGGGCTGAATTTGCCAACCCTGGTAGTTACTACCGTTATATGCCAATTCCAATAAATAGCGCATGAAGATGGCTAAAATTATTGCTTAAGTTCAGCGTAATATTTAAAGAAGTATGGAATGGTTTCAATGCCTTTATAGTAATTGAACAAACCATATTTTTCGTTAGGTGAATGCAAGGCATCGCTATCTAAACCAAAACCCATAAGCATAGATTTGATGCCCAATTCTGCTTCAAACAAAGCGATGATTGGAATACTGCCACCACCTCTGGTTGGGATTGGCTTTTTACCATAAGTAGCCTCCATCGCTTTAGATGCAGCTAAAAATTCCAAGCTATCAGTTGGGGTTAACACAGGCTCACCACCGTGGTGTGGGGTAACTTTTACTTTAACACAAGCTGGTGCTATAGATTCAAAATGTTTTTGGAACAAATCAGAGATCTTATGTGAATTTTGACCAGGCACTAAACGCATACTGATTTTTGCATTGGCTTTACTTGGCAATACAGTTTTAGAACCTTCGCCAATATAACCACCCCAAATACCATTCACTTCTAATGTTGGACGAATGCTGGTGCGTTCAACGGTTGAATAACCAGCTTCTCCCCAAACATCATCAATGGCCAAATCTTTTTTATAAGCCTCTAAACTAAAAGGCGCTTTAGCCATTTCAGCTCTGTCTGCATCAGACACAATCAATACATCATCATAAAAACCTGGTATGGTAATGTGGTTGTTCTCATCGTGTAATGAAGCAATCATCTGACACAATATCGTTGCAGGATTAGCCACTGCACCACCATATACACCACTGTGTAAGTCTCTGTTAGGACCAACCACTTCAACTTCCATATAGGCTAAGCCTCTCAATCCAACATCTATACTTGGCGTATCGTTCGCAATAATACTGGTATCACTTACCAATACCACGTCTGCTTTTAATTTGGCTTTATTGGCCTTGATAAAAGTCCCTAAATTGGCTGAACCAACTTCCTCTTCACCTTCTATCATGAACTTTACATTACAAGCTAAAGTATTGGTTTGCATCATGCTTTCAAAGGCTTTTACGTGCATGTACATTTGACCTTTATCATCGCAAGCTCCTCTGGCATAAATAGCCCCTTCAGGATGTTCTTCAGTTTGTTTGATCACTGGCTCGAATGGCGGTGAATGCCACAACTCAACTGGATCAGCCGGTTGAACATCGTAGTGACCATACACCAATATGGTTGGCAAACTCGGATCAATCATTTTTTCGCCATACACAATCGGATGCCCTGCGGTTGCACATACTTCAACCTGATCTGCGCCGGCTGCCTTTAATTTTTCAGCTATAAAATCTGCCGTTCTTTTAACGTCAGCAGCGTATTTGCTATCTGCACTAACTGATGGGATTCTTAACAATTCTAAAAGCTCGTTTAAAAAACGATCTTTATTGGCCTCTAAATAGTTTGTATGACTCATGATAAGTAGTTATTCTTGTTGCAAACCTACAAAATTATATTGATATGTTTACATTTGAACTGCTTTGAATTTGAATCGCATTAAGCCTAAAAAAACGTTAAATTTGCATGACCATGACGCCCAACAGAATTACCCAATTATTTAATATTCAGTATCCGATTATTCAAGCAGGAATGATTTGGTGCAGTGGATGGCGCCTAGCGGCAGCGGTATCAAATGCTGGTGGCTTGGGCATTATTGGAGCCGGCAGTATGTACCCTCAGGTACTCAGAGAACACATTCAAAAATGCAAAGCGCATACGAACAAACCATTTGCTGTGAACGTGCCCTTGTTATATCCGGACATCGAACAACACATGGCCATCATTATTGAGGAGGGCGTTAAAATTGTGTTTACCAGTGCAGGCAATCCTAAAACATGGACCCAACACTTAAAAGCCCATGGCATAACAGTTGTGCACGTAGTTGCCAATACCAAATTTGCTGCTAAATGTGCAGAGGCAGGTGTTGATGCGATTGTTGCAGAAGGCTTTGAAGCGGGGGGGCATAATGGTCGTGAAGAAACCACTACCTTGTGTTTAATCCCAATGGTAAAAGCTGTTTGCCATTTGCCCATTATTGCAGCGGGTGGCATTGGCAGTGGCCAAGCCATTGCCGCTTGTATGGCTTTGGGTGCAGAAGGGGTGCAAATTGGCAGCTTGTTTGCAGCCAGTGAAGAGAGTAGTGCTCACCAAGATTTTAAACAAAAAATCACAGAACTAAACGATGGCGACACTGAGTTGTCTTTAAAACAATTGACCCCTGTGCGTTTAATTAAAAATCCATTTTACGAACGTGTTAAAGCGGCTGAAAACAGTGGCGCTTCTGCTGAAGCACTCAGTGAGATATTGGGCAGAGGCCGCGCCAAAAAAGGCATGTTTGAGGGCGATTTGATAGAGGGCGAATTAGAGATCGGTCAAATTGCTGCTACCATTCAACGCATCGATCCTGCTGCAGACATCATGCAAAGATTAATCACTGAATACAACCAAAGTATTTCACAATTAAAAGCCTTTTAAATTTGGAAGACTTTCAAATACATACCCTATCTAATGGTTTGCGCTTATTGTACAGACCTAGCACTCACAGCAATGTGAGTCATGTTGGCTTTACCATCAATGTGGGGTCTAGAGATGACGCCGCCTTACCCGGTACCGCTCACTGCTTTGAACACATGTTGTTTAAGGGTACAGAAAAACGCAAAGCCTGGCAAATCATTAACCGTTTAGACAATGTTGGAGGCGAAATGAATGCCTTCACCACGAAAGAAATTACGGTCTTGTATGCGTCTATCATCAATCCTTATTTAGAACGCGCCATAGAACTTTTATCTGACTTGTGTTTCCATTCCAACTTCCCTAAAAAAGAATTGGAAAAAGAAAAAAAGATCATTGCCGAAGAAATCAATATGTACCTTGACACACCTGAAGAAAACATCTATGATGAGTTTCAGGAAATGGTGTTCAAGGGCCATAGTTTAGCCCCTAATATTTTGGGTAGCCCCGAGAGTTTAAACGCCATAAACTCAGAACATTTATTGGCCTTTCACAAGACCTATTACCACCCTGAAAACATTGTGTTAACAGTAGGTTCAAGCTTGCCTTTCAAGCAGATCATCAAATGGGCAGAGAAACATTGCAATGTTGTCCATCCTAGTGCTGAAAACATTAAAAGAGCAGCCTTTAAACACTATCAGGTTCAGCAACAACAAAAGTCTACTGAACATGTGCAATGCCATGCCATTTTAGGACAACCAGCCTATGCCCAACAAGACCCTAAGCGTTTGGGCTTGATGTTACTCAACAATATTCTTGGTGGCCCCGGCATGAATTCAAGATTGAACATCAGTGTAAGAGAGCGCATGGGATATACTTACAATGTAGAAAGTGGTTATACAGCCTTTAGAGATACTGGTTTATTCCATTGCTATCTATCAACGGATTTTAAGAATTTACACAAAGCAGTTGACTTGGTTAAAAAGGAAATGTTGCAATTGAAAAACAAGGCCTTAAGCCCTGTGCAATTAAGCCATGCTAAAAACCAATTCAATGGGCAGATTAGCTTATCAGAAGAAAACCGAATGAATGTACTTTTGATGATGGGCAGACACTTAGCCCAGGGCTATCCGATTGAAAGTCTTGAGCAAGTGATTCAAGCTGTTAATGCCATTAGCGCTCAATCGCTTCAAGAGATTGCCAATGAGATTTTTGATTTAGACAAAATCAGTTATCTTGCATACGTTTCTGAATAATTTAGAACAAAGCACCTATGGCAAACAAACTTCTAAGAACAATTGCCAATGGCGAAAACGAAAGCCTAGATTTTAAACAAACCATTTCTGATGCGCATAAAATTGCCAAAACCATAGTGGCATTTGCCAATCACAAAGGTGGCACGCTATTAATTGGGGTGAGAGACAATGGCAGTATCTGTGGCACACGTTCAGAAGACGACAAATACATGTTAGAATTGGCCGGTCATTTTTACTGTGAACCCAAAATTGACATCGCCGTTAAAGAGCATGAAATAGATGGTAAAACAGTGCTTGAGGCCACTATTGAAGCTGGACAAAACAAACCCTATTACGCTAAAGACCAAGATGGCAAATGGTGGGTATATTACAGAGTCAACGACAAGAGTTTACAAGCCAGCGCTGTGATGTATCAGGTCTTGAGAAAACAAAACCGTGCCCATACAGAAATCAGCAAATACAGCCAGTTAGAAGCAGCCATTTTACAATGCTTTAAAACAAAAGCTGAATGGCGATTAAAGGAACTTTCAGAGGTGTTGGGCATTAAGCGCAACCGCGTGGTGTATAGTTTAGCTAAGCTGATTCATTTCGATTTACTCAAAGTGGTGTTTCACAACCAAGAGGAGTATTATGCCCTTTCAGCATAAGCCAACACAATAGGTTTTGAGGCCTTGCGTTTTAAATTTAATGAACTGGTTTTCAATCTAGTCTGTCAAAAACACATTTTTTTCTTAGCCCTCAGACAACGCTGAAGCCAATTCGGAGTCTAACCTTTAAAACCAATTGTATTATGAAACCGCTATCAACCATTCTTTGCTTATCGATGTGGGGGGCTATGAGCCTTTCATACGCACAAAAACTTGATGTATTTGCTGGCGCATCAAGCAGTCATTTCTTAGGCGACTTAGGTGGCAAGGCCGTAATTGGCACCAATGACTTCCAAGACCTTGATTTACCTTCTACCCGCTACGGACTTACCTTAGGTGCACGACTGAAACTAAACAACACTTTTGCGCTAAGAGCAAACTTATGGTATGCGCGTTTAGCGGCGAGCGATGCACTCACCATCAACAAAGATAGACAGGTGCGCAATTTGAGTTTTTTTACCCGCATTTGGGAGGCTGATGCGGTAGCTGAAATCAATTTGATCCACAGCAGAGACCGCAGAAAAACCCTTTATGTGTTTGGTGGCGTGGGCTATTTCAATTTCAATCCTA